>JAGDWP010000007.1 GCA_023269855.1 Nitrososphaerales archaeon
GATATAAATCTTGAAAACATCTCTTCAAGAAGTATTGAATGGAAAGTTTATGAGCGGTGACCTGTCTCGGCAATTCTATATAAATTGTTATTTAGGCATGAAGAAGATTTCTTGAGGTTTAGTATTGTATCCCGAAGACTAACTCATTTCTATATCCATCCACACATGCTATCCAAGTCCCATTCCCTAGATAGTGGGCGTCCATATGATGCATGCCATCAGCATTCCACCCTGAGCCGGCTGGTTTGAGGATGACCTCTTGGGAAAACGGTTTTTCCTCATATTCTGTTAGAGAAAGTTTCAAGACCTCGAAGGCTAAGACTTGTCTACCATAAGTTAGATGATCATCCTGAGCGAATCGTATAATCCTGTCTCCTAGAACCAAAACCCTTCCTCCAGGTCTAGCAATACTGTTGTTGCATCTCACAATCGGGCTCATAGGATGTTCTTTCCATTGCCCAGTAAGGTCATATGCAAAGAATAAGCGGAGGACCCCTTCCTCTTCATAGAGATACATCCACCAAACTGATTTATAGTAAAATATGGATGGATCACGGTAACATCCATAGAGTAGAGTCTTAACATATCTCCATTTAAGAGGGAACTCGATGGTCTCATATAATCTAACCTCGCATACATCACCTGACTCAGGTATCATGTAGTAACGATCACTCCATTTGAAAATGTAGGGATATGAAAGATGAAACGGCTCATCTAAGACTATTTGCTTATACTGCCAGTGGACACCATCATTGCTTACAGCTAATCCTATTTCCCCCCATACCTGTTTTCCCATCCATAACTTCGAAGAACATGTACCAAGTTGAGCCATCCTTTACCATGAAAGGATCAGCCACGAAAACTGCATCTCGATCTGTCACATCCTTTGAAGATAAGACAGGGTTAACATCATCTCGTATCGGCTTTAGGTCAAACGGGGGTGAACCAGCATAAATTCCAATAGACCATATTTTTGTTTTACTGATGAATGGTATACCTCTTAGATATCCAATATAGATTCCTATAGAGAGTCCTAAGAGAAAAGCTACCACCAGCAAAAAGATTATTCTTGTCCGATGCATGCTGCTAACCTCGTTCTTTAGATCAATTGTTCCTCTCTAAGTAAATTAATGAATCTAGTCTTGTAGCGGGGTAAGTCGAAGAACATGGCCTTTTCAGAAAGATACTGCGGAACCCCTTGAGAGCTGTTAAATGCTTCCTCAATCTTCTGAAGCATCTCATCGAAAGATGAATATTGAAACTCTTGGGGAGTATATTCTGATTGTCCGCCAGTCCTAGGAACCACGGGAATGCATCCAGCGGCCATTGCCTCCGCAACCGCTTTACTGAAACCTTCAACACTACAATGTAGGAAAACTTTAGCTCTTTTCAGGATACTTGCTCTTTCTTCAGAAGATAGTCCGACGAGCACGTTAACTCTATCATTAACTCCTATTCGCCGGATGAGACGGATCAGCATATTGCAGTATTCTTCGTTGCATGGTGCGCCAAGGATTATCAGCTTCTTCTGGATTGCTTTCGCAGCTAGTATAGCGTATTCATACCGCTTGTATGGGTCAAGCCTGCCCATCGATACGATATAGTCCTCCTTCTTTTCCCCTCTCCACTTATACGTTGAACCATTAATCGACCCGTAGAGAATCTTAGGCCGAATTCCGCAAGCTTCCTCAAACTTTCCTGCAGTATACTTGCATATTGCTAGAAATAGCCCGTTCTTCTCAACTCTCTTAATTACATAGTCAATAAGTCTAGCTTGAATAAATCTATGAATCCTCCTGCAGCTCTTGACCGGTCTATTCCATAGTCTACTGATAGTCGAGCTGATGAAGTAGTACACCAAGGCTACCTCGTCATCGAACAAGTTATTCACTGATACCAGGAACGGATCACTATCAGCATTCAAGTTCACGTAAAGTCTTACATCAATGTCTGGAACATGTAACGGATGGATTACCCGTCTAAGAAAACCCGACCAAGAGAATAGGCTTCCCTCCTTAAACCTGAAAACTTCATATCCAGAAACTCTTACACCCAAGCCTCTCTGAAGCTTTCTAGGCTCTGGCCACGATCCACATAGTAAGCCAACCCTAAACTCTGCATCACTTAGAGCGCCCGCAATGCTTAACGCTTCATGCGCCCACCATCCAGAGCATCTCTCCTCAATCCTAAAAACGATACTAGAGCTCTGCTACTTTTTGAAGAAGTACCACAAGCTACATTCATCTCAATAAACACGACCTCTAGCTGAACATGATCATCAAACCCTGTATAAAAGAATTTTATGCTTAGAAAATTACATGAGAAAAAGAATCACCTACTAATCTCAGAGGGCTATACTATCTATGGAATAAGCTCTTTTAAGCTTAGTGCTCTGACGATGTTCTGTGCTTTCCTTCTCAATTCCCTGTCTTCAGTCACAAGTGTCAAATGTTTCCACACACATCTCGGGAGCTCTTTAACTGCTCCTCGATTTTCATAGTGGAAG
>JAGDWP010000087.1 GCA_023269855.1 Nitrososphaerales archaeon
GGTATGACGAAGGCTCGATAGCGACTGTCCGCGCAAACCCCCAGCCACCATCAAATATACTAATATCTAGAAAACTGATAGGATACTCGGGAGACTGTGAAATAGACTGTCATACATCTAATGGAGTGATAACGTTAAAGATGGATTCACCTAAAACCGTTAGAACAATATATGTAACTGAACCAAACCTTTTAACAATAGGGATAATAACAGGGATAGGTGGAGCACTAGTAGCAGTATACGCTTTAACAGGTAGAAAGAAACCAGAAATAGAAGCTGAAGAAAGACTTGAAGAACGCTTAAAGAAGAAATCATTGAAAGAACTAGCCATAGCCGGGGATCCATCAAGAGCATTATTCAAATGTGCAGAATGTGGAGCGACGATAAGAGGTCAGGAGAAGGCAGTCAAACATGCTAGAAAACATAGATATGATAACCCGGTTCTAGAGTACGCTGCACTAGAAGAGATAGCGGAACCAATCGATGAGAGGACGGCAGTTCTATGGAGTAGAGGGTTAAAACTTAGAATGACTCCGCCAGACCAGCCAACAGTTAAAGACTTAGTCCAGCCAGGAGACATCATAAGATATACTGAGATACCCTTTAGACTAAAAGTACTATCTGTGGAGAAACATCAAAGATTCGGTTTACCAGTCTTCACGATAATCGGAGTCCCAGAAGACCCGAATGTAAAAAATGGGTATAGAAGATACATAAACGACCTAGTAGCACAAGATGGAAAAATATACTGTATATTCGATGAATGTAAATGCCAAGTCTATATAGAAGCCCGTGCACCGAGAGCAAGAATCAAAGCATCTACTGAAACACCGCTCAAGACCTAAAACTAAGATACACAACATATCAAACCTATTCCCTCTAAGATGAAGAAGAAATATCTACTGCTTAACAATAATAGTTAATGTATGAGAGACTTAGAGAAGCTATATGAATTAATTTCTAGATTGAAGGAAGTTAAGAGGACTGGATGGTTGGAGAGAGGATTACAGACTCCTGAATCTGTCGCAGACCATTCATTCGCTGTCACCGCTCTATCCATAATACTAGCAGACATCAAAGGTTTAGATGTTGCAGAAGTTGCTAGAATGGCCATACTCCACGATCTACCAGAAGCAGTAACAGGAGACTTAACACCCAATCAGAAAAAAGAGAAAATGGGAGAGCTTAAACAATTAGAAGAAGACATTGTAAAGTCGATAATCCAATACTTGCCATTTGAAACAGGGCAGAAATATCTTGAAGCATGGAGGAAACTCGATGAAAACAGTTGTCAAGAAGCTAGACTCGTAAAACTTATAGATAAACTTGAAATGGGTTTACAAGCTGCTGAATACGTTAAGAAGACTAAGAATAAGAAGCTTCTCGAAATATATCAATCAGCTATAGAATCAGTGAAGGAAGACCCTGAACTAATAAATATTCTGGAAAGAGCAATAAAAGAGTGAAATGTAATGATGGGAAAGAGTTGATCAGTAAACAGTTTGAGTTTTCTTACAACCTTATCAGGCTAATGATTGAAATATTTCAGTCGTAGTATCTCATTGATCTATCAAGAGCATCCATTTACAAGTGCTAAGATATGAGATATATACTTCTAATCTGTATCTTACAGTGGAAGAGTAAAGATGTCGTTGACTGATAAGCTCTCAATACCAGCTAAGTATCCATTTCTACCAGAAGCTAAACAAAAATTCACATCCTACGGGTTCACTCTTGAATCATTCAGCGACCCATCAACTAAACCTATAGTTGATAGAGCAGTCTCAAGAATAATAAACGCATTGATCTATGGCGAGAATGTCAATCCATTTGATGCAGCTGGAGACGACTTAACTGAGCTAGCATCATTCCCACTAGCAATAATTCTCGCAGCTAAGACTGGGGAGAAATATCTTCAGAGAAGGTTTGCATTAACAGAAGCATCTATAGCTCAGAAGAGACTGGGCAGTGAAGTAGACGCAGAACTCGTCTTAAAGATCTCAAAGGAAGTCTTCAAAATGGATGTAGAATATGACGACTCATATCCTCCGTACAAGTACACTGTAAGCTTGATAGATTACTTAAAATCCGCCTCGAAATTCAATGATCCATCATGGAAGCTTGTCAATAGAATAGTTGTGAGAGGTAGAGTATATATTGAATCCCGTGAGTTAATCCGTCTCCTAAGAGATAGGATTGAAAGATACATTCTAGAGAATATTGAGAAAGCGGAAAGAGAGGTAGGGAAGCTTCCAGGAAACCTTGAAGAAGCTATTAGAAACATTATGAACTATTTGCCTGAGAGGAAGTTCGAAGACTTAACGATAAGAGAAGGCTCGGAACCTAGAGCATGGCCTCCATGCATGAAATCAATCTACAGTAAGCTTACATCAGGTGAAAGCGTAAGCCATTTCGCAAACTTCATGATAGCCGCATTCTTAGTAAACATAGGCGTACCAACAGAAGAGATAATCTCAATATACTCTCAGAGAAGCGATTTCAATGAGAGAATAGCTAGATACCAAGTAGAACACATAGCAGGTTTAAGAGGGAGTAGAACTAAATATATTGTGCCAAGCTGTAGTAAGATAAAGACTAACGGGCTATGTATTGAGAATGGGAGGCTATGTGGAAACATTAAGAACCCGATTACATATTATAAGAGAAAAATAAAGGAGTTGAGAAGAATTGATAAAGATAAGACTCAGGAATCAAGTGAACACAGTAAACCTGGCAGCCAGCCTAGCTGAAGAATTATCATCCATCGAGGTAATGCCGATTATAAAGAATAATAATGAAATAATATTAGATGATACTTCGACAAGTAAATCATTAAGCGTTGAAGAAGCATTACAATATGTTAGGAGTAGTCTAGAAAAATCGAAGATAGATTATAGATGCATATACTTTAAGGAGCAAACAATATACATAGAAGACTCAGAAGGTAGAGAGAAGATAACTGAGCCCCCATTCTTCTTCTGCCCATTCTGTGGATACTCTACTCCATACGAAGAAGTGTACTGGATTCATGTAAAAAGTCATGGAGTAATCTAAAATATCGAGGCTAATATTTCACATCGAGGATGAGCTCTAACTCCCTTTTCGAGATCTCATGAATCTTACCGTAATCAATGATGTTGTCTATTTTTCTTGTCGCTCCTAGTAACTCATTGTATGTAGGCTCATCTCTCATCAAGATCACTCCTATTGGATGTTTACCTTCTCTTTGAATAGACGAGACAAGGTTAACAGCATCCTCCAACTTCTCAAGTGGTGCTCCTATTTCTTCAACATAGACGATCTCCCGTCTCAATTGCATGATAGTCCTCGTAGGATTAAAGGTTGGACACACACTTAATATATTGATTAATGAGAATCCATGATGATTGATTGCATCCTTGAAGATCTTCTTCAAATTGTTTAAGTCACCTACATATCCTTGAGCTACGAATGTTGCACCACTCGCTAATGCTAGCAGTATAGGATTGATGGGTTTCTCAGGCCAACCTCTAGGAGTAATCTTTGTTATAGAATGTGTAGGTGTAGTAGGCGAGGGCTGACCTCTAGTATTTCCAAAGACTCCATTATCTACAACGATGTATGTTAAATCTACATTTCTTCTCGCTGTATGTATTAAATGGTTACATCCAATACTGTAAGCATCTCCATCTCCTGAGACACCTATAACCTTCAAGCTTGGATTAACAAGCTTTATGCCTGTCGCAGCGGGGAGAACTCTTCCATGTATAGCTTTAAGAGCATTAGTATTAAGGTAGCTCCAGATAAAAGTAGCGCAACCTATTCCACATACGAGGACTATTTCTTCAGGTCTCAAACCTAGCTCATAGAAAGCCTTCTTTAAAGCTTCATAGACGATGAAGTTTCCGCATCCTGGACACCATCTCGGCTTAGCACGTTCAAAAACATCCACCAAACAACATCAACCTCCTTGACCAACTATTTCAAGATAAATCTCGCCGGCTCTAAAAGGGATTCCATCAATTTTTCTCACACTTTTAATCCACGCATTCTTTGGAAGCTTTGAAGATATTAGATTTAGAAGTTGACCCGAGGCATTCTGTTCAACAACATATATTTTCTCAACATTTTTTAGAGTTTCTTCAAGCCTCCTTGGAAGAGGCCACAACTGTTTTAATGGAATATGCATGAACCTCCTATCTGGAGAAGTTATTCTTTCCAATGCTTCTTCTACAGCACCTCTACATGAACCAACACTTATGACGGCTTCATCAGCATCAATATCTCCTAAGACTTCCCATCCCACCGGGTTATCTTCCAACTCTTTTAATTTCTGCAACCTCTTTAAGGACATCTTAGCATGACTCTCTCCGTCTTGTGAGCTAAGACCTCTAAAATCATGCTCAACGCTACTTGCTACAATGAGCCAGCCTTCAAGAATCGGGGTAGCAAAACCTTCAACTGAATCACTGTAGCTTGGAAATACTTGTATCATTCCCTTACTAGGTATGGATAGGATTCTCCGACCTTGAATCTTTGAAGCCTCGATCTTCTCAAGAGTAAAATAGTTCATTACATAGACTTGGTCAAGCAACAATATTACTGGGCATCTATAACGGTCGGCAAGCTCGAATGCCTGCACAGTCATACTATAATACTCTTCTAGAGTTGATGGTGCTAGAACAATCCTCTGCACGTCTCCATGAGATGGGTGGGTAGCTAAGTCTATATCTCCCTGTTCATGAGCTGTTGGGAGACCAGTGCTTGGGCCAACCCTTTGAACATCCACGATGACTACTGGTATCTCCGCCATAGATGAAAAACCAATCCCCTCAACCATTAGGGATAACCCTGGACCAGAGGTTGCAGTCATAGCTCTAGCTCCAGCATAACTTGCACCTATAACCATGTTTATCGCTGAAAGCTCGTCTTCAACTTGGACAGCTACACCACCTACTTCTGGAAGCCATCTTGCAAGCTTCTCCATAATACCTGTAGAAGGTGTTATAGGATATCCAGAATAAAACTTGCATCCAGCAGATAATGCGCCTAAAGCAACCAGGTCTGACCCTTGAACAACAGTCTTCAAAACATTCAGACTAGGCAATCTAAGACTCTCTAATCCACTCTCCATGAATAATCTATAACCACATTCTAAACCTCTAAGATTAGACTCTAAGACATTCTTCTTCGAGACCTTCTTCTCCAAGATTTTTAAAGCATCATCTAATCTGAATCCAAGTAAACCTGAAACGAAGCCGACAGCAATAATATTAGGTCTAGAATTGACTTCGAGAGCCTTCTTCTTTAAAGGCTGCTTAACAACTCCACAGCTTAACTGTGGAATATCCATTCCATCATCAACTAAGACTATGCTCTCATTTGACAATAGATTAACAGCCTCCCTAACTCCAGACTCATCTAAACAGATCAGAACATCTATCCTATCCGGTATAGCTTTAACTTCTTGATCAGAGATCCTAATATCTGAATACGTTGATCCACCTCTAACAATTGTTGGAAACTTTCTAAAAGTATATACATTTAATCCATTCAGAGCACATACCTTAACTATTACTTCTGTCGCAAACTCTATCCCCTGACCAGTTAATCCAGCAACTCTAACTGAAACCTCTTTCAAGATAGCTCGCAAACTACATCTTATTACTCTCTCAAAAACATATCTAGAAATATTAGAGTTGTAGAACGTAAAAATTCAGATAAGGTAATAAATATTTTTTACTTTTTAGGGTGATCGAGATTACGTTTTGAAAAATAGCCATCCTCTAGTTGTATTGACTAAGACGTATCTACCATTTAGTTTGGAACCGTTAATGTATATGACGATCTTTTTGTCAGGTTCATATTCTAGAAGCTTATACTCACCTCTATCCCAGATCTTAACGATCCCTGCACCATACCCCTCAATAATCTCCCCCTCAAAATCTGCATAAGACAGTTCATGGTCGGGTTGAGGTATGCAGAGTCTCTTAACACCTTTTATAGTAGGAGGCTCCTTCCTCATAGCCCAAGACTTCAATACGCCATCTATCTCGATCCTTAGATCATAGTGGAGACCAGCTTTCTTAGCATGGTGTTCATGGATTACATACACTGGCATAATGATCACTTCACTCTATACACATATAATTTTCCATCTTCAAACATACTTTGAAGAACTCTATCATCTATGAGCCATGAAATATATGATTTCAAAGCTGAACTATAGAGGAAATACATTGGAGGAGATAACTCTAGCTTAAACTCTTGTAAGATATTTGAGAAAAGCTCTTCAAGAGATATCTTGCTTGTGATATTTTCTTCAATCAGTTTTCTAACTTTATCTATGGCCTCAAGATTAACATTGACAATTCTATTGATGTCTGAAGAAGGCTCAGAATGTGAAGGTACATAGAATCTACAACTTACTTCCCCCAGCTTCTTCAATGTTTTCACAGCTTCCTTAACATTGAAATGATATATTATCCCAAATTTCTTTACAAGGTTCTCAGGGAATAAAGCATCTGCGATAAAGAATACATCATTAACGATTACTCCATGCATGTTGAAAGAGTGACCTGGGAGACTAACATATCTTAAGCTTAACTCTTCATCTACCCCTTCACATATTGTCTTGCTTACGGGCGTGGACTCTGCCATAAAGAATTTCCCTTGGAGTCCTTCTGGAGGATGGGCACCATACATGAAGGTTGGCTCAAGAATTGGATTCTCAATAAAGTATGCTTCTACACTGGGGGCCATAATAGTCGGTTTAACTCTATCCAGTATTATCCTGTTTCCACCAATATGGTCTGCGTGAGAATGAGTGTTAAGAATAAGTTTTATCCTCAACCCTGAATCCCCAATTATATTAATTATCTTTCTACCATGGTCTTCATCCAGACCAGTATCAACAACAATACACCAATCATCTCTAACAATAACTCCAACATTAGTTCTCCCAGGAATATAGTAAACATCTCCAACTATCTTCTTCAATTCTCTAACAGGACACATCCAACATTCTCCTCAAACAGATAGCTTAAGCTTATTAATAATAATTAACAACCTAAGTTACTATACTGAAAAATGTCGAAAATAATTCTGAGCAATACATAGATAATGGATTTCTTTAGGTTAGTTTAACGATTCTCTGGTCTGAGAGAAGAGTAAAGAGTAAAAAGTAGGGGAGAGAGATTAAGTGCTGGAGGATTGGTTTGCAAGCTTCTCTGAGAGAATTTATTAAGAGACTTGAAGACGAAGATAGGATTGTAAAGGTTAAGAAGGCTGCATCTGTTAAATTTGAGATACCCTCTATATTGAAGAAGCTTGACCCTAAACCTGTACTATTCGAAAAGATAGTTGAGCATCCAGACTTCAGACTTGTAGGAAACCTGTGTTCAGATAGAAAAATTCTAGCTGAAGCTGTGGGGGCATCATCACATGAACTCCGCGGCAGGATTATCAATGCTTTAGAGAATCCTGGGAGAAAGGAGTTAGTCGAGAATCCACCATGCCAAGAAATAGTTATCGATGATCCAAACTTAACTAAGCTTCCATTTATCTGGACAGGGGATAAAGACCGTGCACCATACATTTCTGCAAGCATAATAATTGCATATGATCGAGAGTATGGATATAATGCAAGCTATCATAGACTTATGCTAGTAGACCGAAAGAGAATAGTTCCTAGAATCGTTCCACGCCATCTCTACAAGTATATTGAGAGAGGCTGTAGAGAAGTTGCGATAACTATAGGGAATCATCCAGCATTCATGCTTGCTGCCGCTATCACGACAGGAATCGAAGTAGATGAACTAGCAGTAGCCTCTGCTCTCGCAGAGATAAGATATGCGAAAACATTAACAAACAATCTCCTAGTACCTGCCGACTGCGAAATAGTTCTCGAAGGCTACATTACTGACGAATTTATAGATGAAGGACCATTCCTAGACATTCTCGGAACATATGATATTGTTAGGAAGGAGAGAGTAATAGAAGTGAGATGCATTACTATGAGGAGGAATCCAATATTCCAGTATATTTTGCCCGCCGGCTACGAGCATAAGAATTTAATGGGTCTACCTAGAGAAGCAACCATCTACCGTGAAGTAAGTAGAGTATGTGAATGCCTTGATGTAAGACTTACACCTGGAAGCGGAGAATGGCTTAACGCCATCGTTAAGATAAGAAAGAAAAATGAAGATGATGGTAGGAAAGCTATAGAAGCAGCTTTCAAAGGGCATGAAAGCTTAAAATACGTAGTCGTAGTAGATGAAGACATAGACATCGATAATCCTGAAGAAGTTGAGTGGGCCATATCTACGAGAACTCAGCTGGACAGAGACTTGATATTGAAGCCTGGTGAAAAAGGTTCCTCACTTGACCCATCTGCAGACCAGATCACGAGACTAACTTGTAAAGCAGGAGTTGATGCAACGATCCCCCTGAATAGTGAAAGAGAGAGATTTAAGAAAGCCCGTATACCTGAAGTAGACTTGGAGAAGTTTATCAGAGACTATTAAGCAACTATGTAGTCTAACACCTTATTCTACAATACCTGGGTGTCTTTGCTCAAGCTTAAAATATTTCATCCCTCCAGTACAGTGTAGAGGATACTCAATTAAATTGAGATGTGGTGTCTGAATGTATCTGAGCAAGGAAGAAGAAAAGATGATGAAGGGAGAAATGGGTTATGCGAAACAAATTGCAATGGAGATCTTAGTTGCTCTCGGAGAAATATATGGAGCAGAGAAGATGGTACCTATTAAGAGTGCTCAAGTATCAGGTGTATCATATAAGAATCTAGGGGAAGCTGGGATTGAATGGCTAGAAGAATTATCTAGAGATGGTAGAGTAGAAGTCTATACAACGTTGAATCCCGCAGGCATGGATCTGGAGAAATGGAGGGAGATCGGGGTCAGTGAAGAATTCGCTGAAAAACAGATGAAGATAATAAACATATATACCAAGATGGGTATACATCCAACCTTAACATGCACACCATATCTTGCAGGGAATAAGCCGAGCATAGGAGACCATATAGCATGGAGTGAGAGCTCAGCGGTAATCTATGCAAACTCTGTGATTGGAGCTAGAACGAACAGGGAAGGTGGACCGAGCGCGTTGGCCGCAGCATTAACTGGTAGAACCCCATACTATGGATTACATATTAAAGAGAATAGAGCATACTCTATCAAAGTAAACACTCCTCACCTTAACCTTAGAGATGAATATGATTTCGCACTTCTAGGATACGTTATAGGAAGGGATTCCAAAGGAGCTATACCCTTATTCTCAGGAATAAAATCTGTGAATCAGGTTGAGTTGAAAGCCTTAGGAGCAGCTTTAGCAAGTACTGGAGGAGTACCGATGTTCCATATCGAGGGGTTAACCCCGGAATACATGCTGACTCCAAATGATAGAGTTGAAGAGATAGATATTGAGGAGAGGGATCTAGTAGAAGCAAGAGAAGAATTGAATGACTATGCTGAACCAGACCTAATCTTTATAGGATGCCCCCACTCTTCACTGGAAGAATTAGTAATGGTTCTTGAGAGGCTTGGAGATAGGGAGGTTAAGAAAGAGATGTGGATATGTGTTTCGAGAGCTGTTAAAGACTTAGCTACGGATTTAGGAGTCTACCAGAAGCTTGAAGAAAGAGGTGTAAAGATACTCTGTGATACATGCCCGATAGTAGCTCCAGTTTCCAGTCTTGGAATAAAATCGATAGCTACAAACTCTGCAAAAGGTGCATGGTATTCTAGAAACCTCAATAATCTAAATGTTAAAATCTCTAGACTGGGTGACTTAATAGAGGAGGCCACTCACTAATGTTTATAGAGATCAGGGGTAGAGTAATAAAGAATGGATTTGCAGCTGGTGAAGCATTGAAGACCAATGAGCCGATAAGCTTCTTCGGCGGAGTCGACCCTGAAACAGGAATAGTAATTGAGAAAGGACACGAATTGGAAGGTAGAACAGTGGCTGGTAAGATACTGGTCTTCCCGTTTGGTAAGGGCTCAACCGTTGGATCATATATACTGTATAGACTCAAGAAAAACAATAAGGCCCCAATCGGGATAATTAATCAATACTGTGAACCCATAGTTGCAGTAGGAGCAATAATCTCCAATATACCTACGGTCGATAAAATAGATATAAGCTTAGTAGAAACAGGAGACTACGTTGAAATAAATAAAGAAACAGTCATCATTAAGAAAGCGACTAAATAAAAAACTACACAGTACATATTAGCTCCATTAGATTTTTTAGACAGGTCAACGTATAACTATGTGGGAAGCTTTTGCTTGTATATGTAAGGTTCCATGGTCGAGGTGGACAAGGAGTAAAGACTGCAAGTAGAATCCTCGGAAACGCAGCTCACTTTGAAGGATACTATACACAGGATTTCCCAATATATGGAGCTGAGAGGAGAGGTGCACCAGTAGTCGCATTCACAAGGATCTCTGATGAATCTTCACCGATTCCTGAAAGAGGATACATCTTCAATCCAAACCTGATAATACTTGCAGACGAATCATTACTATATGATAACCTAGTTAACCCGCTTGCAGGTTTACAACATAATGGAGTATTATTCGTAAACACAGGTAAGACAGCAGACAAAATAGCAATCAATAGAGATGATGTAAGAATAGTTGTAGAAGATCTAATTGATTTATCTCTAAAATATGTGGGGAGAACAGTTATCAGTACTGGGTTAGGAGCTGTTGCAGCGAAACTGACTGGCTTGATTAGATGGGTCTCCCTAGAAGAAGGCGTGAAAGAAGAATTGCTTGAGATAGGTGTAAAAGGTGAGATGCTTGAAAAGAACATACTATTAGCCAAAGCATGTTTTGAAAGAGTCTATCCAACCCCTCTACCTATACCTAAGCTTGACGAGCCTAAGAAGATAGTATGCGTAAGCTGGATGCCTCCTCCGAAAACAATACCCGAGCTAAGAAACGTGGGAAACACCAGGATTAGAAAAACAGGTAATTGGAGAATATTCAAGCCGACAGTAAATCTTGAGAAATGCACTAGGTGTGGGTTATGCGTTGTCTACTGTCCAGAGGGAGTCATAACTATGACAGACGAAAGACTAGAAATAGATTATGATAACTGTAAGGGGTGCTTGATATGCTTCAATGAATGCCCTATGAAAGCTTTCAATTATGTTAGAGAGGTTGAGGCTTTATGATGAGAGCTAAACTCATCCCAGAACTTAGACCCCGGAGAGAAACTATTCCACCAACGTATAGAGCTAAGATGATGAGTGGTAATGTTGCAGCAGCATGGGCTGCTAGATTAGCTGAGGTAGACTATATCCCAGCTTACCCGATAACTCCTCAAACAGAGATTATAGAAACTTTATCACAATGGATAGCTCTAGGTGAAATGAATGCAAAATTAACGATTCTAGATTCAGAGCACTCAATGTTAACAGCAGCTGGGACAGGGTCTCTAACAGGAGCTAGAGTATTCACTGCAACATCTAGTCAAGGACTATTATATGGATTTGAGATGCTCTACAATATTGCTGGGTGGAGAGCGCCAATCGTATTAGTTAACGTTAGTAGAGCAGTAGCTGCACCGATAACATTGGAGCCAGACCACAATGACTTCCTTTCCACTAGGGATACAGGGTTCATACTCCTACAAGCTGAGACATGCCAAGAAGTTCTAGACCTTATACTATTAGCTTACAGAGTCTCAGAAGACACTAGAGTCCTACTACCTTCAATAGTGAATATGGATGGTTTCCACCTATCCTTTACCCGTGAACCTGTAAAGCTTCCAGAGATAGAAGATGTTAGAAGCTTCCTACCAAGATATAAACCAGTATACCCATTTAGAGCAAGCAATCCTTCAGCGAAAGGTGCTGCGGTTCTGCGACCACCACTGTATAGTTTCTTCAAATATCAAATGCATCTCTCATCACTCAACACGATAAGAGTATTCAAGGAAGTATGTGAAGAATTCGAAGCATGTTTTGCGAGAAGATACGATGTACTTGAGAAGTACATGGTTGATGATGCAGAGTATGTTATAGTTATGACGGGGTCTTTTGCTTCAATAGGTAAGAAAGCAGTAAAAATAATGAGGGAGGAGGGATTAAGCATAGGGTTAATAAAGCTTAGAATGATCCGTCCATTCCCCGTAGAAGACTTAAGGAAAGCGCTTCGAGGAAAGAAAGCTGTAGCTGTAATAGACCAGAGCATCTCTCCTGGTTTCGGAGGAATCCTGTATCCCGAAGTATGTTCTGCTCTCTATAACTCTGAGGAGAAGCCTAAAGTAATCTTACCAGTGATCGGGGGAATAGGTGGAAAAACAATATCTCTAGATGAGATAAGATACGTAGTAGAATCAATGGAGAAATGTGAAAAAACAGGTAAGGTTGAACCGATACTACTATTCAGAGAAGATGAGCTTAGGGAAGTAGAATCATTGCTAAAGATGGGGGTTGGAGAGTAATGGCTCAAAAGAATACCTCCTCCCTAAAAGATTTAGTAGCTGAAGATTACGTAGTGGCTGGAACACCGTTATGTGCTGGATGCGGAGCATTATTAACTCTGAGACTATTTCATAAAGCTTTAGGAGGTAGAGTTGTATGGGTGAATGCTGCTGGATGCATGACTCTCTTGATAGTCTACCCTTTCACACCATTGAAGTCTTCATGGATGTATACAGCTATGGCTTGTGCTCCAGCAGGTGCTCAAGGGATAAGAGATGCATTAGATATCTTAATAGAGAGAGGAAAGATACCGATTGAAGAAGACTTGAAAGTAGTAGTAGTCACAGGCGATGGAGCAGCAAACGATATAGGTCTCCAAAGCACTTCTGGAGCAATCCATAGAGGTCTAGACTTCTATTACTTATGCTATGATAATGAAGCTTTCGGAAACACTGGATTCCAATACTCTTCTGCAACACCCTATGGTTCTAGAACAGCGACTTCCCCGCCTACACCCCTCATACCTGAAGGATACAGAGGTAGAAAGAAGAACTTATTTGAGATATGGAGAGCACATAATCCTCCATACGTAGCAACGATATCACCATCCCACCCAATAGATCTAGTTAGAAAAATTCGGAAAGCAGAAGAATATAAGGGGCCGAAGCTTTTCATATCCCTCTCACCATGTCCACCAGGCTGGGGAATCGAAACCATGGATACGGTTAAGATAGCTAAACTAGCTGTTGAGACAGGTGTATGGCCTCTGAAAGAAGCAGTCTATGGTGAAGTACGCCATACTTTCATTCCGAGGAAACTGAAACCAGTAGAAGAATACTTAAAGACTCAGGCAAGATTTAGACACCTCTTCTATCCTGTAAGAAGAGATGACGTAATAATGAAAATACAGAGTGAAGTAGAACAATATTGGAGAAACGTTTATGCTAAAGAAATAGGTAAAGAAGCAATCTAAAACAATCTAGAATAGGAATCTCTACGAGACTGCAACAAACCGATAAAATAAGAATGAAAAATTAAGGTGTTTTGATCAGTTTCTGCAGCCTTCATCATTCTTCAGCGTACCTCGAGGTCATCATCTATGTAAGATCTCCCAACTGGCTCATTTTAGATTTTAACCTTGAAGACTGATTGAGCTAGTGCACCAGCTAGGAAGAATCCATAGAATAGCATTCCAGCGATAAGGATTATTGTTATAATTATTGAGGGTCTAAGCTCTCTAGGTAAAAACTTGTAGTTAACTATCACTTGCAATGGATAAGCAACTGTTAAAGCGAATAGTCCAAGATTTGCACCTGTAAGGGTTAGCTGATAGGGTGAAGCCCATCCGAGAGTTAAAGAACCTACCGTTATTACGACTGACATGGTAAACATTATGTAGAGTATGAGGTAGTAGAGTTTCCTCACATCTCCCCCTGTCCACTTTCTGACTCTCTCACTTGCAAACCAGAAATTGTCTGTTATCGTTCTCGTAGTAGCATCCATTAACCCCCACTGCGTATCGAAGAGTATCCAGAAACCTCCCAGCAGAACTATAAACCATGCGGCTGCACCTAAAGCATTAGACAATGCTTGAGCTTGAGCAGCTGCAATAGCAAAACCCCTCAATGATGCTGCCTGCTCAGGGGTTAGAAGAGCATAAGCCATTACGCTTGTCATCACAACAGTTATAAAAGTTAACAGTGAAAATACAACCCAGCCATCCAGTCTAAGAATGTTTAGCCAGCCTCTCCAACGCTTCAGGTTTTCATCATTGATCTTGAAGGGTATTTCTTGAGTATTCAATTCTACTTTTCTACCTCCTATGACTGCTGATATATACCCCGTCTTACCCGCCATACCCCATCCTTTATCTCTCGCATAGCTTGAAAGCATTAAGTTGAAGCCGAAGCCTGCTGGAATATATGCTATTGCTCCAGAGATTGCAAGCCAATCAATCTTTTCCGGAGGCGGTAGTCCACCACGCTCAGATAAAAATCCTCCTAACCCACTCAAGACAGCTATCCAGTCAGAAGGTTTAGCAGCTGCTAAAACACCTATTAAAACAGTTACAAAGAGTAGGATTATTAATGGCCAGCTTATTAGTTCAAGAGTTCTCTGAATCTTCCATCCAACATGGAGTATCAGTAACCCCACTGTTAGAGCGAGGAGACTCCAGAATAACAGTAATGATGCATCTTGTGGTCCAGGTAGCCTACCAAGCTGTAGAGCAGCTGCTGCAGTCGCTGAAGCTATAGCCCATGAAGGCCACATCACAGGTATGAAAAGCATGAGTGTCCAAGCCCAAGCCCATCCTATAGGTCCAGGTGGAAGCTTTTGGATCGCTTTATGTACTGGTTGACCACAGTAGACAGAGTACTTCATAGATTCTACAGCTAGAACAGCTTGTAGTAGACAGGATAATGCTGCTGCCCATAAGAGTTGAGGTCCAAAAACTGCTACGACAGCTGGGAAGGTAATCCATTCTCCCGAACCGATAGCTAGTGAAGCCATTATAACTCCTGGTCCAAGTGCTTTAAAGTATGATGAGAGCTTAGGCGGAGGCGGTGGAGGCAACTCCCCATTCTGATTATTTCTGGACATTTCTGTACCATTTTCTACATTAAGGTAAGTATTTTAACTTAATTTTTCCAATTCGTGAAACCTTAAAATCTTTTCGGATCAAAGACTCCATAACAAAGTTATATCTAACTCTTCCAACACTATCTCCCAATTGTCTTCATTATCTCGTTGAGCTTTGCTTCAAAGATTCTATAGGTTTCATCATCGTATAAGCATAGGATAACTTTTCTAAGATTAGTCTTCTTCTCAGATAAGTATTTTACAATAGTTGATAACATTATGTCTGCACACTTATCTTTAGGGTATCCGAATATCCCTGTGGAGATGGCTGGGAAAGCAATAGACGTTACTTTATACTTGTCTGCGAGTTCGAGAGAGTTTAATGTAGCGTTTCTAAGCTTATTATCTTCATCTCCCTCTCCCATTCGTGGGCCGACAGCGTGAATAACATATTTCGCTTTAAGTTTTCCTGCACTCGTTATCACTGCTCCACCAACTGGGCAATACCCAATCTTATCGCATTCTTCTTGAATTATTCTTCCACCTTTCCTGAGAATTGCACCTGCAACCCCTCCACCCATCTTCAAACTAGAGTTAGCTGCATTAACTATAGCGTCTACTTCTAAGTCAGTAATATCTCCTTTAACTAATTCAACTATTTTTCCATCAATCTCCAACATACCTGATCATGGAGGGTTACATCGAGATTAAAACTTTAAAGGGTTAATTCTTCATATAAGCTATCATTAATCCAGCAATAACTAGTGCTGCCCCTATTATCTCTGTCAAGTTAAATGTTTCAGATAACATAATGAATGCTAGAATCGATGATACGATCGGTATGAGGAGACCTGAAGTAGCCATAATTGTAGCACTTACAGATTCCGACCCAACATTGAATAAGTAATAAGATACTGCGGATGGAAATATTCCAAGCCATATTAGACTGCTTATGGATACAGGTTCTCTCGGTAGATTGATGCCATGCTGGATGAACAGTACGAAGAGTAAAATAATAGGGTTCTGAGCTACGTAGTCTTTGATAGACATACGTAGCTCTGAGGATTCACT
>JAGDWP010000002.1 GCA_023269855.1 Nitrososphaerales archaeon
CTGAATGCTCCCGCATCCCCTATTGCTCCTACTCTCCTATTCCTCCACTCAGCTCAAACGCATGGAGCAGAAACTTATTTAGCTAGGTATATCAAATAAAGCGTGTATGAATAGCGGAGAATTCAACATAATCGATGTTCTAGAAGAATATGGTAGAAAAATTACAGTTGAGATAGAAAAGTTTATCCCTCGAAAGTTTGATGAAAAATCTCTATCTAATCTAATCGGGGAACCTAGATTCAGCTATGAAGTTGAATCCCTCAATAAATCCATACTTGATCCATTCTGGGACTTAATGGATAGAGGTGGGAAAAGATGGCGTCCCGCATTAATGATTATAGTCTATGAAGCTTTAGGCGGAAAGATGGAAGACATCTTACCATTAACCACCATACCTGAAACCATACATAATGGAACATTAGTCGTAGACGATGTTGAAGATCAAAGCGATTACAGGAGAGGTAAACCATGCATACATAAGATATACGGGATAGACGTAGCGATAAACATGGGGAACACTATGTATTTTCTCCCACTTCTAGTACTTTCAAAAATTAACTTATCAGATGATAAGAAGCTCAGGATACTTGAAGAATATATTAAGACAATGATAGAGCTGAGCATCGGTCAAGCCATGGATATCGCTTGGCATAGAGGATTAGTAGACAACATCTCTGAAGAGCACTACATGCAGATGACTTTATTCAAAACTGGAGCATTAGCCAGATTCTCCGTAAAAATAGCATGCATAGTAGCTGACGCATCTAAGGAGATTGAAGAAAAAATTTCAAGATTCTCTGAATCCATCGCTGTAGCTTTCCAAATTCAAGACGATGTATTAAACATAGTAGGTGAAGAATCAAAATATGGAAAAGAGATTGGCGGAGATATAAAAGAAGGAAAGAGAACACTCATAGTCGTGAAAGCTCTTAGAACTTTACCACCTCCTAAAGCAGAACGGTTGAGAGAAATATTGAATCTAAGAACAGATGATAATAACTTGATCAGAGAAGCCATCAGCCTCCTCAAAGAATCTGGCGCAATAGAATACGCTAAGAAGACGTGTATAGGACTTGTATCTAATGCGTGGAGCGAATTGGATAGAGTCCTCCCAGACTCTCAAGCTAAACAGAAATTGAAAGCTTTAGCAGAATTCTTGATCTCAAGAGAATTCTAACAATTAACTAGGCTAAGATAACACTTAACCACATGTAGAATTTATTCTAACTATTTCCAAAAACATAGTTCATACTTGACTTCTACCTCGATAATTCTTATAAGCTTCTCTCTTAAAGATGATGATAGGAACAGCCTGAATAGGTGCTATCTATGAGAGACGAAGCCAATAGATGGTTTGAAGAGGCTAGGAAAGATATTGAAACTGCTGACATCCTATACAAAAACGGAAGATATAATGCTTCCTGTTTCTACGCCCACCAATCTGCTGAAAAAGCTGTTAAAGCGCTTCTATACAAGGTCAATGAGGCACCATGAGGTCATAGCATTAGAGTACTCTTAGAACGTTACATTGAAGCAAAAGGTCTTTCAGAAGCATCATTTCTACTCGAATACGCAAGAGAACTTGACAGACACTATATTCTATCAAGATATCATAATGCTCATCCCTCAGGGACAGCTTTTGAAGCTTATGATTCTAAAACTGCTGAGAAAGCTATTGAGAATGCTAGGAAGATTCTACAATATGTTTCAGAGGTGTTGAAATGACCGAGTCTGAAATAGAAATACTTAAAAAGTATGTCGAGAAAGTCTCGAAGACGATACAAATTCATGCCGCTATACTGTTTGGTTCAAGAGCTAGAAGAGATCACAATGCTTGGAGTGACTATGACATACTATTGATTGGAGAGTTCAGGGAAGACTACCTAGAAAGATTGAAGATGTTACTAGACCTAGCTAGTGATATTAAACTTCCCATTGAACCTCATCCATACAGTCTAAATGAATCCATTGATATGTTGGAAAAAGGCAATCCTACATTAGTTGATGCTATTGAAGAAGGAATAGTGATGAAAGTAGATCAAGAATTTCAGAAACTCTTAGAAAAATATAAAGAGATGAAGAAATCGGGAAAACTCCAGAGGACGAAAACCACAATAACATTCTAAACAGGATATACTTTCTTTGAAATCGAAGCTGAGAAACTCCGTTACAAGATTTGTGAAAAATATTCAGCATTCTGGATAGAGTAGTAGTGAAGGATTATGAGTTCTTATATTTGTTTGCATCCTCCAAATACTACTGGCATTATTGCGATTTCATCTCCAGGCAATATCTTTATGGATTTTATGTCACTAAATCTATAAACGCTGAGACCATTTATTATAAGTAAGAATCTACCATTTAAAAGGAGATCAGACACTTTCTCTATCAGGCCGCTGTGCTCTTTCACCGCTTCTTTCAACACTATATCAAGAGAGGTTTCTGAATCTATGTTACATGTCTTCTCAATAATATAGTTAGTAAGCCCAATAAGTTTCACTCTTACATGTTGGCTCATACTTCTGCTAATAAATTTAAACTCAGCAAGTATTAACTTTTCTTTTTCAAAAATAGTACTCTTACAATAAATGTTTCCTATAAAATTTATGTGATGCTATCGAGTAAGACATATTTTCATAACATTATAGACTGGAAAATAAGTCTTTACAGAGTTATCTAGTCGAAGATTAAACTCACGAACTGAAAGAACTCAGTTAAATTATAAGTTCCGTTGTCGTCGATGTTAAACGATAATATATATATTTAAGAAAGAAATATATATTTCAAGAAGAAGATTATAACATATGAAAATTGGTGGATATGTCGGGAAGATTGCATTCATCGACCTAACGAAAGAGAAAACACGTATAGAACCACTAGACATGTCTTACGCCAAAGCATATATTGGAGGTAAAGGAGTTGCTGCACGTTATCTCTTACAATATATAGACCCCGCTGTTGACCCATTAAGCCCAGAGAACATATTTATGATTTGGACATGTCCAGCAAACGGAACTAACGCGCCAGCTTCAGGTAAATACCCTATCGTTACTAAATCTCCTTTGACTAATATTTGGCTAGATTCTCATTCGGGAGGAGCGGTGGGTGCTGAGTTAAAGTATGCAGGCTTTGATGGTTTAATAATCGTTGGCAGAGCTAAAGAACCGTCTTACATATATATTGATGATGGATTTATTGACATTAAGAAGGCTCCTCACCTCTGGGGGAAGAATATTAGTGAAACGAGAAAGATTATTAAGAATGAGCTTGGAGATCCGCAAATCAAAGTCCTATCGATAGGTCCTGCAGGTGAAAGACTCGTAAAATTTGCAAATGTTGACTCTGAAGGTAGACAGCATGGAAGAGGAGGAGCTGGAGCTGTACTAGGGTCAAAAAATCTTAAAGCAGTAGCGATTAGAGGAACAGGATCGGTTGAAGTAGCCTATCCTGAAGAATTTATGAGAGCATGTGAAGAAATGGGAAGACTTGACATCTTTGAGAACCCAGAAGCTCAGTTTGGTATAAAGTGGGGGTCTATAGCTTTGATGTGGCCTATACAAGAGGTAGGAGCCCTCCCAACTCGAAATTATACCGATGGCAGATTCGAATACGCTTCAAATATTGATGCAAATGTAGTTCTAAAACATTCAATTAAGAGGGGCGCATGCTTTTCATGTCCTATCGGATGTCACAACTATGTGTTAATCGATTATGGACCGTGGGCTAACACGCTTGTTGAGGGACCGGAATATGAAACCGCTGACCTATTGGGGGCTAATACAGGTACATCGAGATTCGATGCTATTGCAAAAGCTAATAAGCTATGTGACGAGTATGGATTGGATACAATTACGGCAGGTTCTGTTATAGCTTGGGCTATGGAGCTCTTTGAGAGAGGATTGATAACACTTGAAGAAACCGGAGGTATAGAGCTAAGATTCGGAAACGCTGAAGCATTAGTATCAATATTGGAAAATATTGTGAATAGGCAAGGTCTCGGAGATATTCTAGCAGAAGGTACTAGGCTAGCAAGCCAGAAAATTGGTAAAGGAAGTGAGCGGTATGCAGTGAATGTAAAAGGATTAGAGCTTCCAGCGTATGAGCCTAGAGCTTCACCCGCAATGGGGTTATCATACGCTGTAGCTGATAGAGGTGGATGCCATCTGAGATCATGGCCTATAGGTCCAGAGTGTCTAAATGCGTATTGGCTAGGTGCTAAACCAATCAAGCTTGAAAGATGGAGCCCTGAAAATAAAGCTATAGTCGTCGTTCAGCAAGAACATCAATATGCTGCAAAATTTGCCACGGGAATATGTGACTTCTGTTGTTGGGATAATCAAAGATTAACCAATATATTATGGACTGTTACGGGATTTGACGAATACAAGGATGTTAGAAACTTTGAGTTGGCTGGTGAAAGAATAGTCAATCTAATACGTATAATAAATGTTAGATTTGGTGTTACGTCGAAAGATGACAAACTACCACCAAGAATACATCAAGATCCACTTAAAACTGGACCGGCTGCAGGAAGAGTACTGAGAGAAGAAGATTTCAATTATATGAAGAGTGACTATTATAAATTGAGAGGCTGGGATGAGGAAGGGAGACCGACTCCTGAAAAATTGAGAGAGTTAGGTATGGATGAAGTATTAAATTATGTTTCTAGGAGGTGAGAGAGATGAGTCATATATTAATGCCTCCTAAGATTTTAGTAATTGACCTAGATAAATGTACTGGATGCGAAAGATGTGTACTTGCATGTAGCTTTAAGAAGAGTGGAAGCTTTGGTAGGACTAACAGCCGAATCCGAGTATTTTCATGGAGGGAGACGGGTGACTTTATTCCTGTGACATGTCTACACTGTAACCCAGCGCCATGTCAAGAAGCATGCGGGGTTGGAGCGATCCATAGAGATAGCAGAACTGGTGCAGTATATATCGATTATAAAACCTGTATAAATTGTAAAGCATGTATGTTTGCATGCCCATACGGTGCCATAAGTATTGACGCTCAAGGCAGAGTTGTTAAATGTGATCTCTGTGAGGGGGAACCTGCTTGTGTTCAACAATGTTCATTTAATGCTATAAGATATGAGAAACCGTTTAGGGCGGTCGACAAACTTGCTGTGGAATACGTTAGAACACTTAAAGAGGCTGGAGTCAGCAGAGGCCCCTCAGCTCCTGTAAGACCATAATCTCCTATGCTTCTATAATTTCAATATTTTTTTCTAATTCTAGGAACTCATTTAAACCTAATCTTTCCTTTATCGCCTTAATGAATATCGCAGATTTGTATGATGCTAGCCAAGGACTTACAACTTGCCATCCAATTAGTTCTTCTTTTCTATTCTTTAAGTGGACAACTAAACTGACTGGATGTGATCCTATTCCTGGAACTTTATACTTTATTAATTTCTTCGATGGGTTCAGCTCCAACTCTTTAGCCTCCATAGTATTTAATCCAATCTTTATGATGGATGTGTTGAATACTTCAAAATATTGCATTGGGATAAACCCTTCATACTCTGTATCTATTCCAGCTATATTCTTACCTGCTACTTCAGCCATTGATACAGCTAAGGTGCCTAATGGTCTGTAAGTCTCTTTTCCTGTGAGATAATCTATAGAGGTTGCACAATCTCCTACTGCGTATACGTCAGGGATGCTAGTTTGCATTTTTTTATTAGTCTTTATTGCTTCCTTAGTTCCAAACTCAATATTTGTTTTATGGATCAAATCAACGTTAGGTTTAACCCCAGTTGTAAATAAGACTAGATCAGCTCTATATTCACCACCGTTAACAATCACTTTCCCAACTTTCTTCTTAGCTTTTCTATCTCCACAGATCTCTTCAATCTCTGCGTTAATGAATATCTTGATACCTTTATTCATCAGCAAATTTACTAAATATTTAGAGATCTCGTCCTCAACTATTGTAAGCCCAATTCCAGGCAATACGTCGACTAAAGTAATGTTAAGCCCTCTTGATCTTAATGCTTCGGTTAGTAGTAGACCAACTAATCCAGCCCCAACTATGAATGCTTTAACACCAGGCTTAACATAACGACTAAGATTTAATACATCAGTGTATTCGTTAAATGTTAAGACTCCAGTTTTTCCTATACCTCTGATCTCTGGAATTATCGGTTTAGACCCCAATGCTAATACTAGTTTATCATAAGAATATTTTTGATAAACGTCTTTGGATTTGACTTTCACGATCCTCTTTTCAAAGTCTAACCCAGTAACTGTGCTGTTTAACGAAAGGTCTATTCCCATTTTATTAGTTTCAATAAATAATTTGAAAAGATCTATTGGAGAGCTAGATTTTATTATGTGGTGTAAAGCCATTTTCGTATAGAGGAATGGATCCTTTGTAATGATTTTAACTGTTAGCTGCTTGTTTAATTCTTTGATGAGCGTCGCAGTCTTTACTCCAGCTACTCCGGCCCCGAGTATAATGACATCATAAAACTTAATCATACAGAATAAGCTTATTCTCCAAAAAATAAATTTTTAGAATATAACTTCTGAGACATTGGTAGATGAATTCACTGTTCTATTGAAGTAGAGTTACATTATCGCTCTATTAATATTGTTGTATGGGTGTTAGGAAGAGATTCCACGCTAGTAGGAGTCAAGGTCTTGAGAAATGATGCTACAGCTATATCAATAGTATCTACGGTAAGTGTAGATTTAATTAGACCTGACCCCATGTCAGATGCGCAGTGACAGACCAAGATATAATACTAGATAGAGCTTATGAAGAAAGACCTACTTCTCTAGATACACTGAATCTAAGATTAATGATATAGTTCCTGAAAGTTTATTTAGATGGTTTTACATCTTATACATAGGCAATTGATAAAATGCATATCTATGCTGATGTTGAAATCATTGGCTTGAAGCAGGCTAAGAAGCTAGCTAAAATGTTAATAGATACCGGTGCTACTTTCACAGTTTTACCACAAGATATTCTTGAGGAGATAGGTGCCATGAGAATACCTGTTCAGCCGATAGAGATTGAGCTTGGTGATGGCCGAAGGATTAGGGCTGAGCTCTATGCAGTAGGGCTAAAGCTAGGTGACCGAACTGGAGGGACGATAGTGGTTTCATTTAAAGAGGCAAAACCGGTCATCGGCGTAAGAACTCTTGAAGACCTTGGATTAAAACCAAACCCGGTTACTGGAAAACTTGAAGAAGAGAGGCCACCGGGAGTCGCCTACTACTATCTATTGAAATAAATAATGGTAACGCCATGCTGTTCGATTATGGTTGCCGCTTTGATTCTCATCCATTATCTGGCACGAAAATTATAGTACATGCTTATATTATCTCTAGATTATCATGATACGGCTTGAGAAGATAGTTTGGTATATTTTGTTTAGGATGGAGATGGAAGCTAATCTTAAGTCGAGGATGCTTAAGTTGTTAAAGAAGGATGAAGAGTTTTTAGATATGCTGGAGCAGGTCTCATAGGTTGGAGGATAGACGTTACTAATCTACACGATACTATTGTTAAGCTTATCAATGAGCAGTGACATACTCCTAGAATATTCTCTGATACGTTACTCGCCATATTTAGGAAGATGGTATTACATGTAAGAAGAGGCTAGATCGATGTCGAATTCAGGCTTTAGGCAGCGTGGAGTAGAAGTAAAGCTGGATGGATTGGTTAGACCTTATACTTAATGCGTGGGTCCTTTGTCAGAGGTGAAAAGGTTTAATCCAGACAGGTATGAGGTTTTCAATTTTCAAATCAAGGAGTTACTTCTGAGATGTGCTTTACACTCGTTAGCGTGGTTTTTGCGACGACTTCTTTGTCCGCTGTGTAAAGTGTCGCATTCTGTAATACGGCTAAAGCGATATATGATGCATCATAGATGGTTACTCCGAATCTATACGCTATTTCTATCGACTTGTCTCGTAAATCTCCTCTAAAATCATAAGTTATTATGCCTAAGTCTTCTAAAGCTGTGAGAGCTGATTTAACCTCTTCTATTCCAAATCTAGGATTATACCTTAAAGCATTAGCTACTTCATAGAATAAAAGGCTCGGCGCGATTAAATCCACGTCTCCGTTAACGTATTTATTCCGTATGATCAGAGCTTTATCACGGAACGGCTCAACATTGAACCATTTTACCGCTACGCTTGCATCGAGTACGAGAATCTTCTCTTCCTCCATTTAATCACCTCTCCCTCAGCTATCCAATTAGACCCCTCAGAAATCTTAGCCAGCCTATCCATCTCCTCAACTGCACGTTTAATAGCCAGAGGGTCTTTACGAGATCTCAACTTCTGCTCCTCCTGCTCGACTATCGACTCAACATATTTTCTCAATAACTCGCTCCAATTTATATGTCGAAGCTTATCCATCCTAGCCTTAAGCCTCTTATTAACGCGGAAACTTACTGTATCCATGGGAACTGTAATACAATGCTATTTAATAAGTATTACAAGTCATACCCTAACAAACGAGGATCGATGGAAGAATTAGAATAGCCTAGTCTTTCAGTTCTCTAAAGTATCATTCTACCTATTATAGTCACTATGATAGAATGGGATTGTGGGAGTGAGTTATGCTGCTGAACCCATACTTTCAGTTCATGAGGCATATACTCGATTCTTCTGAAAAACATTGACAGAAGAATCAGAGACTATTTTCATACCTTGAAGAAGAGCTACATAATAGTAGAGGTTTTGGAAGAGGACAATTACTGTCCAAAGAAATATACTTAACATGAGTAGATTGATAAAATTCTAGGTTTAGATTCTTTCTAACCTTACTCCTATGATTCTAGCTACGTATTTTAATTCTTCCGATATGTCTTTCAATACGATTATGTAGTGATTACCTATCGATTCTTCCGTTAGATTGTTAATCCCGCTTTTGCCCGAACCTTGTATCTTTATGTTGATTTGTGTTCTGCAGGCCTGTTCTTGGAATGCTCTTTTAATGGTTCTGCCTACAGTGTATCTAAGTATTTTAGATATAGGGTCGAGTCTACCAATAGTTGCTTTACGATCTGTAGGGACGAAGCATCTCACTCCAACGCCCTTCCCAGATTCATAATGAGTATCCAACTCAAATTTATTGGCGATAGTTAAGGGGGCTGTACAATGTGTCAGTGTAAGTATATTGTTTTGAATCCAACTGATATTGCCCATGAATGCGGGTGCTTCAGCGAGTTTTGAGAATAACATCATCGTCAATAGGGCTGGCAGGTCACCCTCACAGCCGAAAACGCTAACCCTACAATTAAATAGAGAAGCGGCAAGGCAGGCGGTCGTACCAGTATCCCTGATAATATCAAAGCATCCGATCGTTGCCGCATCTAAACTATACTTCTCAAAGATCTTCTTTAAAGATAAATATATCCTTATTGATTTAGCTAACTCATTTTTCTGAAAATGTACTGTTCTTGCTTTCCTTATCAATTCTTGAGTAAGAGGATGTAGGTCGAGGTCGGAAAACTCCTCCATCGAATGATATATCTCGCTGAGACCAATTCTCAATAACGTCAATCCTTCAAATAATTGACTTATGCCTTTCTCAACATCCACACCTGAACTGTAAACTAGCCAAGGAGAAGGTTCTCCAATCAATCCAATCTTCATCTTCTTAATCTCATTGACTACTCTCCAAGCTTTCAAAAATTTTTGTGTTTTTCTTCCTGGAGGCCATTCAAGAATTATCCAAGCCTTCCCAGTATGCTTCACCTTTGAGAATATCTCTAAGGCCGCCGGAAGACTATTCATTGAATTATGTGGGAGAAGTAAAATAAATCTACATCTCTCAAATATATATTGAATGAGATGCTCCGTGCCTCCAGTTAATGGAGCAATTATTCCCAAGACATTCTCATCAAAATAATCTCTTTCCAAATCTTCTCGTCTAGTAATTAGAGGGAGAGAACCATCAATGATCTTACTTAAGTTCCTCTGATAAACATTTAAAACTCTTTCCACTAAATTTGGGTCGTGTAGAGGTGAGGCCGCAGGTATTAGTAACACTCTATTCATTATTCGCAATTATATGGTTACGGAAAGATAAAAGACTTCACTAATGCATAGAATGTCT
This sequence comes from Nitrososphaerales archaeon, assembly GCA_023269855.1. Classification (GTDB taxonomy): domain Archaea; phylum Thermoproteota; class Nitrososphaeria_A; order Caldarchaeales; family Wolframiiraptoraceae; genus Geocrenenecus. The sequence goes on from JAGDWP010000002.1 coordinate 10,087, forward strand.
TACGATTGGTATCTGTCAAGATTTTCTTCATTCCCGAATGTATGGCTTTCCTAACGCTTTCGGGAACCTCTTAGATCCTACTATTGCTAGTGCGATTATCGTAACGATGTACGGGATCATGTTGATGAAGTAGTATGGTAAGACTTCCTTTATCCCCGGGGCTATCATTATTGTAAATGCTAGTCCTTCAGAGAACCCAAAGATGAATGAGGATACGGATGCGAGTAATGGGTCTAAGCCTGAGAAGACTGCTGCAGCTAGAGCTATGAATCCTCTACCAGCAGTAATCTCTTTAACTAACCCTCCAAACCATCCTAGAGGCATAAATGCTCCCCCGATCCCTGTTAAGCTTCCACAGATCGTGCTAGCTAGTATTCGAGTTAAGTTAACATTCATCCCTGCTACATCTAGAGCCTCTGGTCTCTCTCCAGTAGCTTGAATCCTTAACCCTATTAATGTACGATATAATAATATATGCAGAAAGATCGTAGTCAAAATTGCAAAAATAGTTATAGGACTGAGTCTAAAGATCGCTCCACTTATCGAGATGTTTATAGTTCCTATTCTTAAGTCTGGGTTGAAGATATGGATTCCTGGAAACGCCCAGAAGGCCATCATCATGAAGGGTACTAAGCCCAATCCTATTAGATTTAAACCCATGCCAGCGATGACTTGCACAGCTCTTCCGTAAGTGCTTATAAAACCGAACAAGAAACCTATTAATGCTCCTATGATTGCACCGCCCACAACTATACCGCCCAACCCGCTACCAGTAACTTCAGCATAATAAACTCCAGTTACAGCAGTTATCAGAAAGATTCCCTCTAAGCCAATGTTAACTATTCCAGATCTCTCATTTAGACTCTCACCCACAGCTGCTAACATAAGCGGGGTCATAGCCATGAGAGATGTTTCCAGTAAATATATTGGTTCAACACCGAGAATGCTTAACAAGTATAGGAATACAATGAATGATGGAAGGCCGATTATCAAGGTCCTTAGTTTCCTCGATATCTCCAAATTACTTCCCCCCTACAATATATCTCTTCACCATGGAGTATAGTTCAGGCAACGATAAAAATAGAACTATAATTCCGTTAATAGCTACTGTCAAGTCAGGATCTATCCCGAGATATTGCATAAATCTTGAACCATAAAGTAGTATGCCCAGAAATATTGATGAGAAGATTATCCCGAGAGGATGATTTCTTCCAATTAATGCAACTCCGATACCGTTAAATCCTAGGTTAATTACGTTGCCCAATGTTTTGTAGATTGTCCACGCAGGAGGTCTACCGATAACTTGAGATGCTCCAGCTAAGCCAGCTGCAAGCCCACCTATAAAGAAGTTCAGAAATATTACCTTCACGTAATTTACTCCAACATATCTCGCAGCTTCTGGGTTGCTTCCAGTTAGTCTAAGCTCGTAACCTAGTGTTGTCCTCCATAGAATGAAGTAGATAAGAATAGTGAACCCTATCGTAACAAAGATGATGGTTGATAGAGAAGCTCCTATTACACTATACCGAGCTGTAGGTAGAGCGGGTAAAGCTCTTTCAGCTCTTCCAGGTTCATAATAATAGTATTCGATTAGATATCTTACTAGGAATAAAGCGATCCAGTTTAACATTATCGTTGAGACTACTTCGTGTACGCCTCTCCAAGCTTTCAATGCAGAGACTGGGAGAGACCATAGAGCCCCCACAATCATACTGAAGAGTGTTGCGGCAGCTAGGTGGACCCCATATGGGAGGGAGATGCTGCCTGCAATTATTACAGCTCCTATAGCACCCATGTATGCCTGACCTTCGGCACCTACATTGAAGTATCCAGATCTAACACCAATTGCAAATGTCAATCCAGTTAACATTAGTGGAACAGCATTTGCAAGACTTTCAAGTATGCCGTCTATTGATAATACGGATCCTTTAAATAATTTCATGTAAGCTGCGATTGGATCATAACCGAAGATAATCATGAGGATAGCTCCGCCTACGAAACCTATCAACACGACTATTAATGTCTCAATGATAGATTTCTTTAACCTATTGAACATTCCTAACATTTTATCTTCTCCCTGACTAGTTATCTCTATGTGTTCTTAAAGTTTTAGAAAAGTTATCAATAGATAAAAAATAGTAAGAAGGTTCATTAATTTTAACCAAGTATGTTTCTCCAATAGTCTATTGCATCTTTTGTGAAGGCGAGTGGGACTTCTACTTCCCCTTTCCTTATCTTGTCTTCAAGTTCTGCTAGCGCTTCCCATATCCATGGAGCAACAGAATCACGCATCTCTTTTACTTTAGCTTTTATTTCGTCTGGACCCATTGGTAGAACTTTCTTTCCAGTAAGTTTCTCTGCTTCAACCCCCATCTGTATGAACTCGTCTAGATCTTTCAGCGTGCTTGCAGATATCCCCTCCATAGGTGTCCCCATTACCTGCGTACCTATTCCGAGAGTTAATACCCCATTGTACTGTTTCACAACATCTCTAAACTTTCCTTCTAGAACTAGCTTTGTTGCATAATAAACCCCTTTATCAACTCTCTTCATCATACTGACTACTACGAAGCCTGGATTAATCCAATCTTGGTTAGCATCAACACCTATCCAGAATGGTGGCCCCATCTTTAAACCTCTTGCTTCTGCTATCTCTTTAACTGCCTGGTTTATTCCAAGCCCTAACGGTCCAGCTATATTATAAACTGCTATAGCACCTTTAGCATACATTGGTTTTGCAGCTTCATATCCCTTTGTTATGTCGCTAAATGTTCCTGTATAAGTCCATAGAACTCTTCCTTTATACCAACATTGCCCTGGTGTCTCAGGTGGACAATACATCCCCTCTTTCCAGTTCGGGCCAGTACCATACCTTGAATCTTCCCCAATTATAGGTGCCTTATGTCCAAACTTATTCTCATACCATTTTAAAGCCCAATCGCATCCCCATTTGTAACCTATTTCAAACTTCCATAATACCGGTATCTCTATCCCGAATACTCCTCCTATATATGGATATTTGCCACCTTTCTCGTTGTAGTAAGCTGCCAGTAAGCATCCAACGGCTCCAACAAGGGCACTCCCTTTATGTTCTTCAAATTTTATATCCATCAAGTTTGGCAATGGGTACTTATCAGGATATTTCTCTTTAACTATGTCCTGAGAATATGTGTCTATTCCTGCAAAGTTCTTGTCAGGATACTTTATTGCAACCTCTACTAGAGCATCGCTTAGAAGGAAGCCGACGCCGACTATTAACTTGACGTCAGGGTCTTTTGCACCAATCTATAGGTTTGGTACGTAGTCTGCTTCAACCTTGCTAACCAGTTCAACCATCTCTACACCAAAATCTTTCTCAGCTTCATCCCCTCCTTTAAAAGCCATATCGTTAAATGATAAATCGCCTCTTCCACCAATATCTGATACAACAGCGATCTTTACTTTACGTGGAGCAGCAGGACCTACACTCATGTACCAGTAGAGAACTCCACCTACCACCGCTACAATTAATATTATAGTTACGACTATTGCTCCTACTCTAGTAATACCATCTATTTTCCTCATATGTAGTATAACAGTAAACAGAGATATAAGTTTTCTTAATACATTCTTCGCACGTAGCATAAAATTGCTAAAACATTTCATCTAGAGTTATCGTTATGAATCATAGGAAGACTAGTTCTTTAAGTTCTGGGAAGAAATCTGATAAATCTTCTAGACTTGGAATTTTTCTTACTCCAAACCACATACATTTATAGGCGCCCATAGCATTCGCTAGGAGAGCTGCTTTCCTTAAGCCAAGGTTTCTTACTACACCATACATGAAGCCTGCATTAAAAACGTCTCCAGCACCTGTGGTATCTACAACATTAACTTGAAATGATGGTATATGGAAACTTTCTTCTAGGGTTGTTACGAAACACCCCCTTGCCCCCATTTTCAAAACTACGACCTTGGCTTTAATCTTTCTTAGTAAGATCTCTCCCATCAATGATGGATTATCTTCTCTGGTGGATTTCCTTGCCTCATTCTCATCTGTCATTACGTAATCAAAGCATCCTTTTAGATTCTCAACTAAAGTCGGTTTGTGTTCAGCCACACCCTCAATATCTATGCTCGTCGTTATTCCACATTGTTTTACATGTTTTAGCAACTCAATGATTCTTTCTTCAAAATGTTTGTTGAGCAACATATATCCGGAGACATGGAGGTGTCTTGTCTTCTCAATTACTTGAAGATCTTCTTCCTCTATCTTCAGTTCTGCGTTTGCTCCTCTATGACCAATCATCGTCCTTTCACCCTCTTCATCAACTATTACGATTATTGTTCCCGTAAACATGCCTTCGACAATTCTTATTCTACTCACATCTACCCCGTTCTCTTTTAGCTCTCTCAATAGTTCGACACTGATGTCATCGTTTCCTACAGCACTTATTAGTACTGTCCTTAGACCAAGCCTTGATAATGCAATCGCAATATTCCTTCCAACTCCACCATGACTTTTGATTATATCTCTTGCATACTCCATAGATCCTCTTGTTGGTAAATTTCTGACTGGGAGAATTATATCTAAGTTAATGTCGCCGATCACTGCTACGTCATAATTATTGACCAATCTGCTTCAACCTAATTTTCTTAACTTTCTCCATAAATTTCTTAACTCTTTCAGGATCTACTGGGTTCTGGGTTATCCCTTTAACCTTGAAGTATGTTCCAACAATTGCCCCATCGGCGATAGGTAAGAGTTTGTCAACGTTATCTATATTAATGCCGCTTCCAAGAATGAGAGGTACTTCTCCAACTACTTTCTTAACATTTTTAACAAGACCTATGTCTGGAGCGTCCCCAGTCATTCTTCCTGTTACGATTACTGCATCAGCTAGATAGAATTCAGTCCAAATCGCATGTAGCTCTGGAGTTATACCTGGGAAAGTAACTGCATGCTTTTTATATACGTCTGCAAAGAATCTTATATCCCAAGCATCCAGGAGTTTTCTAAGTCTCATTAATTCAGCTGCATTGCCATGATCTATTTGACCTGTGTCCCAGATAAGAGAACCCGTATACAGGCAGATTCGGATAAACTTGGCTCCAGCAGCTTTCGCTATTCCTAGAGCTGCTCTCCCACCATTATGTATTGAAGTTATACCTACCGGGACATTTACAGATTTTACCACTTCTCGTGCAGCGACAGCGTGAGCTGCAATCTCTTCTGGAGGAATCTCCTTACCCGCATAGTATGGGAGATCCCACATATTCTCAACGATTAGACCATCAACCCCATTTTCTACTAGAATCCTTGCTTCTTTCACTGCTTTCTCCACAACCTCATCCATAGACCAACCACGATATGCTGGAGAGCCTGGCAGAGGTATTAAGTGAACCATTCCGATTATAGGTTTATTAACACCGAATAGGTCTTCAAGCTTCTTAAGCCTCTTACCATAAAACTCTTTAGCCCACTCAGGGGTTAGATCCTCTAACTTGGTAGGCATACATCTCACCTCCATCTTCTTCTATTAGGCACTGACAAGTTTTACTTGAAAATTTCTCATTAATAAGGCTTTAAAAACGCAAACCGAGAATAGTCCAAGACAGAATTCCTCTCCTCGCCATAGAATGGTATCACCAACAGTCAGTAATGGTTAATTCATGAGAATGTTTTATATAGAATTGAGTATAAAAGAAAGGTGATGAGGAAAGTGTATAAGAAGTTTTGTGGTATTGGTAGAGCTACTGCTATTGTAGGAGTGATAATTGCTCTAGTGATAGGATTAGTTGCAGGATACTTTGCTAGCTCAGTTGTGGTTGCACCAGCGTTGTCAACTGTTACTCTTGAGAAAACGGTTACGGCCGCCCAAGCAACTGTAACGACTACAACGGTAAAGACTGTTACAACAACCGTTGGCACTG
>JAGDWP010000029.1 GCA_023269855.1 Nitrososphaerales archaeon
AGGAAAGCCTCCATGTAGATATAGAAGCTTAGAACCCTACACAATGATATCCATAATAGAGGAGGTGATGCAGAAAGCTTAAGGTTACAGCACCTATTTTTGAACAATAACAGCTAAATACCGTTATATTAATCATAGTCAGAGGAAAGAGAGTAGCAAGGTGTCTCATTGACAATGTACGTAATCTTCATAATTGGTACAGCGGGTTCGGGAAAGTCAACTCTTGCAGGTGCTTTCAGTGATTGGTTGAGAAGCCAAGAGCAATCAACACTACTTGTAAACCTAGACCCCGCAGCGTTAACACTACCCTACGAGCCCGACATAGATATTAGGGAAATGGTCGATTATGAGAGAATAATGATGACTAAGAAGCTAGGACCAAATGCAGCACTTATTGCTACCTTGAGAGAAGTTGCTAGACATATTGAAGAACTATCTGAAGAAGTAAATTCTCATAATGTTGACTTTATAATAGTTGATACTCCAGGTCAGCTTGAATTATTTGCATACAGGAAAGAAGGTAGATTATTCACTAAGTATCTTGGGCAAGACAGGAAGGTTATGTTATTCCTTCTCGATCCCATGTTCTGTGCAGTAGCGAGAAACTTTGTAGCAAGCATGTTCCTAGCATCATCAGTATATTTAACGTTCCAGCTTCCGATGATCCAGATACTGAACAAGATAGATGCTGTCCCTAAAAAATATATAAACAGAATTGAGCGATGGAGCGAATCAATCGACTCCCTATTGATAGATATTGAGAATAGGTCTAGTAAAGTCTTAATGCATCTATCGAGAGAAGTAGCTCAAGCAGTTTATGACATAGTCTCCAGCATACCGATAATACCGGTATCCTCTATAACCATGGAGGGTTTTCCAGAGCTTCACGCAATGCTGACTAGAGTCGTAGGTGAAGGAGAGATAGAGTTGAGGTGAAGATATGACCATAACAGAGTTAGAGAATAGATTATACGAGTTACGTGAAGAATTGAAAAAACTAAATATTGAGATAAATGAGAAAGAATCTGAAATCGAACAATACATCTCTAAGAGAGATAGCTTACACTCAGAGATTAAGAAACTTTCAGAAGAACTCAAAAAACTAAACCAGGAACAAGCTGAATATCGTAGAAGAATAAGTGAATTAAGAGACCAACTTAAAGAGAAAAAGAAAATACTCGAAGAGAAACGTAGAGAATATATGGAGATTAAGGAGGAACTGAAAACATTAAGGAATGTAAGAGACAATATAGAAGAGATTGAAGAGAGACTTCAGAGACTTGATTGGCTACTTCAGACAAAGCCGTTGCCTAAAGATGATGAAAAAAGAATAAGTAGCGAAGTTGAGAGACTCCAAAACGAACTTATACTGGCTAGAAAGAAGAGAGAATACAGTAATAAGCTGGAAGAGCTAAGCATCAAGATAAAGAACCTCAAAGAAGAGATAAATAAGATTAGAGAAGAAATTGGAAAGAATAAAGAAGAGCTTTCTCCAAAAGTATTGGAGCCATGCACAATGTTACGAGAGAAGATTAAGGAACTTAAAGAGAAAGCGGACCAATGGCATAATAAATACTTAGAAGCAAAGAATAATCTGCAAATGCTTGAAGCTAATAAGATACTTTTAACCTCGCAGATAATAGAGCTTCAGAACATGCTTAAGAAGTATAGAGAAGAAGAAAACTCGAAGAAGATTATTGAGCTTAAAGAGAAGCTTAAAACTCAGGCTAAGGCCAAACTTACTTCTGGGAAGAAGCTCTCCTTTGAGGAATTGAAGATTCTAATCGAAGATGATGAATGGTCTAGCCCAGAATGATAAGATGGATCCGATATGCTTATGTGAAACCAGGCCAAATCATTAATGGATAAAACTGATGGCTTTAGAGCGTAGGAAGCTTCTAGTACTAGTTGTTGACCGTGATGACGACCTTAAAAGGAAGACGGGAATATCAACACCTCTCATAGGGTTTGAAGAGAATCTTAAAGCAGCTCAGGCTTTAGCATTAAGCGATCCAGAAGAAGCAGATGTAAACGCGATGTTTGGAGCTCTCCGAGTTTACAAAGAGCTAGTTGATAAATTCAGTAAGGAAAATGTGGAGATCGCGACACTTGCAGGTGAGGAAAGCGAAGGGTTAGAAGCTGATGAGAAAATAATGCGTGAACTTGAAGAAGTATTGAAAGTATTCAAAGCAGATGGGGTAGTATTCATAAGTGATGGAGTAACCGACGAATTTGTCTTGCCTATAATTTCTTCTCGTATACCTATTGTGTCAGTTAAGAGGTTAGTTGTAAGACAGAGTGAATCCGTGGAGAGAACATGGTTGATCTTGGGAAGATATCTCCGATTAGCTTTTACAGAGCCTAGATATGCTAGAATATTCCTCGGAGTACCTGGATTAATCTTAACTATTGCGGGAGTGCTATACTTTCTAAACCTTATCTCACTGCCTTTAATTCTGACAGCAATAGGGTTGATCCTCATCTTTAGAGGATTCAATATCGACCAGAAAATATTAGGAATCTATAATTGGTTCATTAATATTTTCAGGATGCCTCCTTATAAACAGCTTAGAGCATTCGCTACATTTGTTTCAATAATCTTACTGCTAGCGGGATTATACGTAGGATATGTATCGGCGTTAAATACTATTACTACTGTTTACCCTAATCCTCCCGACCCCTCTACCTACATTTGGTGGTGGATTGATAAAATACCCTTGTTAACCGGCTCCTTCATAGTTGGAAGCATAGACATGGTCTCCGTTGGAGTTCTTATCTCGATATTCTCAAACATGGTATATTATCTATTCTTGAGGGAACAGAGGTTCTGGGGAACTATTAGGTCAACAATACTAGCAATATGGATGTGGGCTCTCCTGAAAAGAACAGGTGTAATGATAATCTCAACAATTCTCGGACCATTCGAAGAAGCACAGATAAACCTATTAATAATTATCGCTATACTGGGCGTAGTAACTATGGCAGTTACGCTAACAGTTACTAGGATACTTAGAAGATTTTACTCAGATTACTTTAAGCCAAGAAAGAAAGATTCTGAAGATTAGAATCGATGCATAGTAAACCTCTAAGAATATAGAATAGCTTACAGATAAATTGGAGGAGAAATCATTACAGATTGAATCTTATGAGCTTGCTTGAGAAAGCTCTAAGAATTCTTGGAGCATATAAGGTTTATGAGAAATGGCTACATAAGAGTATAAAGAACGGTGAGATCCCCCTTCACATAGCATTAATACTTGATGGTAATAGAAGATGGGCATTAGAAAAAGGTTACAATCCTTGGGAAGGTCATAGATTTGGAGCAGAAAAAGTTGATGAACTGTTAGATTGGTGTCTCGAATTGGGAGTAAAGATAGTTACATTATATGTTTTTTCAACTGAGAATTTTAAGCGCCCAGCCAAGGAAGTTGAAGAACTTTTCCAGTTATTAAAGGAGAAAGGTCTCCAATATCTTAAAGATGAAAGAATACATAAGAATCATGTTAGAATAAAGGCTATCGGAAGAAAAGAATTACTTCCAGAAGATGTTAGAGAAGTTCTTGAGAAACTCGAAGAAGCGACATCCAACTATGATAACTTCTTCATTAATATTGCAGTAGCATATGGTGGAAGGGCTGAGATAGTTGATGCTACTAGAAATATTGCGAGGAAGGTTTTAAGTGGAGAATTAAATATAGACGATATAAATGAAGAAGTGATAGAGAAGCATCTATACACAGCCGATCTCCCGAAAAAAGACCCCGACTTAATAATTAGAACATCAGGAGAAGAAAGAATAAGTAACTTCTTGTTGTGGCAGTGCGCGTATAGTGAGTTAGTCTTTTTAGATGTTTACTGGCCAGAATTTAGGAAGATCGACTTGATGAGAGCTATAAGAATCTACCAGAGAAGAAACAGGAGGCTTGGAGCTTAGTAGACAGCTAAATCATATGAATAAGATGTGAGTTTTACTACGTTATCTCTACCGACTACCAGAGTATCTTCAATGCGTACACCAAATTTCTTCGGAATATATATGCCTGGCTCAATAGTTATTACATTATTCTCTTGGAGTATTTCTTGGCTTGCAGGATTAATCTTTGGAGGTTCATGAATTTCTATTCCAATCCCATGTCCCAGACCATGAACAAAATATTCACCGTATCCTTTACTAGTTATTATAGTTCTAGCAACTTCATCAAGTGAAGATGCAAGAATCCACGATTTGGTGTTTTCTTCAACTAGATTCTTGGTATCAAGGATTAGATTGTAGATGTTTAATACTTCGTCCGGTGGATTTGAACCAATATAGAATGTTCTAGTCATGTCTGCACAGTATCCTTGATATGATGCTCCAATGTCAACGATTACCACGTCTCCCCTCCCCATTGTTCTATCACCAATCCCACCATGTGGAAGAGAAGATCTTTCACCAGAAACAACAATTAGGTCAAAAGCCGGCTTATCAGACCCAGACTCAATCATTTCTTCGAGAATCTGTGCTTTAACTTCTGATTCTCTTACTCCTTCTCCAATAATGTCAGAAGCCAGCTCCATACATCTAGATGTTATCTCTGAGGCTTTAGTAATTTTCTCAATTTCTTCTTGATCCTTTATGCTTCTTAGTCTCCAGACGAGATCTTGGGATAAATTTATGGATTCAACATAATCTTTAACTTTAAGATATTGTTCAGCTTCGAGCCTATCGAACCCTACCTTCTTCTTCAAGTTACTTGGCAGGTTCGAAATAATATCAGCTATATTTGAGGTAGCCTTAATCTTAATAATCTCTACGCCTTGGATACAGTATGTCTGCGCTGCCTCGTAATCGATTGGGTAAACATACAGTTTATACTCTCCGTTTAAAGGGACAACAAGATACCCGGAACCCATAAAGCCTGTAAAGTAAAAAATGTTAGCATTTGATGTCAATATAAAAGACGTAAAACCTAATTCCTCCATCAGGGATTGAAGCCTGTTTAACCTATCCATCCCAACCACATCTAAAAACTGTACCACACATCTAATTATATTTATTATTCCATTGATTTGTTGATGTGCCTAAAACCCTTCAGCTAAAGAATAAGATTAAGCGGCTTCTTTAAACTGTTGTACATCATTACATTTTATCATGGTTAATGTCTATGATTGTCTATCTTCTATTCCCACAGATTTTAAAAGTATTATAATAGGGGAAGAGTTAAATTAAACTATTAATAAGTGTTCATCCTTCAAGATTGCAGTCAGCGATGGTTTATATTAAGAGGCTAACAATTCAAGGGTTTAAATCTTTTGGATTGAGAAAGAGTAGCATAGACTTTGAGAAGGGCTTAGTCGTAGTTACTGGACCAAACGGTGGGGGGAAATCGAATATACTCGATGCTATAAGGTTCGCTCTTGGAGAGCTTAGTGCTCATAACCTTAGAGTAGGGAAGATGTCTGAGCTAGTACACGACAATGCTTCAAATTCAGTGGCAAAAGTATCCTTAACCCTGGATAATTCTGAGAGAATACTTCCAGTAGATTCTCCTGAAGTAACTATTACGAGGAGACTTGATAGAAATGGGGAGAGCGAGTATCTCCTTAATGGTAAACAAGTCTCTAGAGCTGAATTACTGACAATCCTTTCTATGGCGAATATTAAGCCTTCCGGCTTTAATATTGTACCCCAAGGCTCAGTAACCTCAATAGCGGAGATGAGCAATATAGAGCTAAGAAAAATCTTAGAAGACGTTTCAGGAATAGGCGAATATGAGAGAAAAAAGCAGGAAGCAGAAGCCCAACTCCAAACAGCTGAGAAAAATATTGCAATCGCCAAAGCTGGAACAACAGAAGTTAAAGCAAGAGTAAACCAGCTTCAAAGAGAGAGAAACGAAGCATATAGAAGAAGACAGATTGAGAACCTTCTCTCAGCGATAAGATCAGTTAAACTAAGAAAAATTAAGCAAACATTGGAGAGAGAATTAATGGAACTGGATGCTGAGTTAACATCACTTGAAGAAGAGATAACTAGGCTTGAAGAAAGCAGGACGCAATATACGAATGATCTAAGCAAGACGGAAGAAGAGTGGACAAAGATATCTAGAGAAACTTCTGAACTAGAAGAGAAAATGAGACGAATAGAAAAGATCCGTGAAGAGCTAAGACAAAGAGAGATAACATTAACATCTGAGAAATCAACAATAGTTGAAAGACTTAGAAACATAGAGATGGAGATATCTAATTTGCAGGCACTTTTAGAAGAGTCTTCAAATTTGAAGCAGGCCTTCTCTCAGAAAATTGTTGAAGAAGAAGCTAAACGTGAACAGCTGGAGAAGGATCTTATCAGCATTGTCGAATTTTACCAAAAATATAGACAACAATTAGATGGATTAAAGAATAAGCTATCTGATCTAGAAAAAGAGCTTGAAGATACAAGCTCAAAGAAGAGTAAATTAGAGAGAGAAATCGAACTATTACAGATAAAGATTGCCGAGATTGAGAAGAAGCATAACTTGATACTTGAAGAGTCATTCGAAAATCTTAAGACTATTCTCTCGAAAATCATGGAGAGAAAAGAAATCCTAGTACATTATCAGAAACATCTAAACGAGTTAAGGGAATTAGAGTTAAGACTGGAGAGATTAAACAATGAACATGATATTTTAAAAAATACCGTAATGAGGATTCATGAAGTTGAGAAAAATCTATCAAGACTGATTCAGGACGTAGCTTCAGCTGGTCTTATAGGAAGTAAAGCGGTAGAGCAGAAGATAAGAAAAGCTTTGGAAAGTGTTAATGGAGTACGTGGATTCTTAAAAGATTGGATAGATGTAGAAGACCCTGAAGTGTTAATTAGGATTGAGGCAGGTAGCTCTGGATGGATACATTCATTAATAGTTGACAATTGGAGGACAGGCAATCAACTAGCTGAAATCTTCCATCAAGCAGGTTTAAAAATGAAGATTATTCCTCTTGAAGAACTTGGAAATACTTCTTACCATAAGCTAGAAGAAGTTAAAGCTAAGACTAAATGGGCAGGAGCAATACTGAGTACACTTTTAAGAAATGTACAATTCAAGAATAAAGGCGAACTTCCACGAGACCCTTATATCAGAATAGTTGACAATAGAGGAATCACCTACTACCCTGATGGAAGAATAGAAGTATATACGACAGCATTAGACCAAGACCTCATTCAACTAGAATACGAATACAATGAATCCATAAAGATATTAAACAACCTCAAAAACAAGATGGAAGAATCACAAAAACGTATATACAGTATAGAAGAAGAGAAGAAAAAACTATATGATGAAAGAAATAAAGTGAAACTCGAGAAAGAACTTGAAGAAAGAACAATACAGAAACTCGGAGAAGAAATATTCACTAACTTCTTAAAATTGATACTTCTAGATGTTGAAAAAACTAAATTAAGGAAAGAATTGTCAGAGAAGCAATCAAAGCTGAGAGCCTGCTCTATAGAATTGGAGAAGATTAAAACAGTTGATAGGTCTGAGCTTCGCCTTCTGCGGGAAGAGATTAAGAAAGTTGAAGAAGAATTTTTGAATGTTTCTGCTAGACGTAAAGAATTGGAATTAGCGCTCAGAGAAGCGTCAAGGTTAGTTGAAGAATACCGTAGGGAGTATGAAAGATTGGAGAATCAGCTTGAAAAGACTAGGTTAAAGATTAGTGATAGACTAGGGGAGAGACAAACATTAGAAAAAGAATTTAACAGAGTTCTAGGCGAGCTTGAACAGGTCAAGAACACTCTTGAAACCTATAATGTAGAATTAATCTCAATATCTGATGTCATCCAGCAGAACAAACTTCAATTTGAAAAATGTACCTCGATAATCTCAAACATTAGGAGTGAGCTGAGAATACTAGAGTCTAGACTCCAGGAATTAATACATAAACGGATGAACGTAACAATCAGGAGAAGCCAATTGGAATCGGAGATGAGAAAGGTTATAGAAGAATTGAATTCTTTACCAGTTCTAGATTTCCCCGACATCTCTATGGAGAAACTTGAGGAACTCGAAAAAGAATTATATGAAGAATTAAGAGAATTAGAAAAGATAAATCAACTGGCGGCTCAACAATATGAAGAGATTGTTGGAAACTACAAAGTGAGGTCTCTAAGAATTAGAGAACTCGAGGAAGAAAGAGAAGAAATTGTTAGATTCATCAACTGGCTTGAGAATGAGAAAAAGAGAGTCTTCTTAAACACTTTCAATAAAGTTTCTGAAAGCTTTGAGAGATTCTTCTATATATTGACTGGTGGACAAGCTTGGCTTAAACTTGAAGACATGGATAACCCATTCAATAAAGGGTTGGAGATGATTCTTAGATTCCCAGGGAAGACTGCTAGGTCTGCTAGGAGCGCTAGTGGTGGTGAAAAGTCTATTGCAGCTGTAGCTTTACTCTTAGCTCTCCAAGGATTAACTCCTGCAGAATTCTACATATTTGATGAAGTAGATGCGCACATGGATGTTCAATATAGTAAGAGACTAGCTGATCTCTTTAGTGAAATGGCTAAGAAGACTCAGATAATCGTTATAAGCTTGAAAGACGTAATAGCAGAGAAGGCAGACCAACTGATTGGAGTATACAATAAGAATGGTGAATCAAGAATTGTAAAAATGAAAGTTGAAGAGGTAGTGAATTATGGCTGAGAGAACAATAACTATTTGGAATGATCCTAGATGGAAGATCTTATTCGATGTAACCAAGCTTGATAGAGTAAAGCCTTGGGAGGTAAACCTAGTAAATATTATCAAGACATTAGTAGAAGAACTTAGAAAGTTTGAGATTATAGATCTGAACCCTTGCGGTATAGCATTATATTCTGCAGCAACTATTCATAGAATAAAGACTGAAAAACTCCTCAAACTTGATACTCCAAGTCAACCTAAAGAGAAACCTCAATTAATTATTCCTCAGCCAATCGATTTACCAGTTCCACCAGAATTCATGGTATTAACTATCCAGGAACTTGTCACTTCTCTTGAATCCGTACTATATCGTAATGTTAAAGTTGTAAGTGTGCCTGAGCAATTGCAGACATTTACAGAATTAAATTTTGAAGATTATTTAGTCAAGCTAGAGGAAAGAATAGAAGAATTCATTAAAACACTAAAAGACATATTAGTAGAATATGAACAGATAGAATTTAAGGCATTGATTGAGGGAGCGGATAGATTAGAGGCTGTCAGACGGTTTATATTGCTGCTTTTCGCTGCCGCTAGAGGTGTCGTAGAGATATTCCAGGATGAGGAAACTGGGAAGATAATGGTGAAGTGGATTGGTGAAACAAGACTCTAAAGAGATAATAAAAAGGATTGAGGCACTCCTCTTTGCTGCTTCGAAACCAGTTGAGATAAGAGAGTTACTCAGTATATGTGGTTTAAGGAAGAAAGAGAAAATAGTCCATGTGGTGAAAGAGTTAATGAAGAAATACAATGATGGAAATAGTGCAATAGAGTTGGTAGAGCTTTCAGGGGATAGATACTACTTAAGACTTAGAAGAGAGTATCATGACTTGGTTAAGAAATATGTGAAGAGACCATTATTCAGTAGAGGGATAATGAGGACGCTTTCATTTATAGCATATCATCAACCTATTGAGCAAAGCAAGGTTGCCGCAGTTAGAGGCAGTTCATCATATAAACATATAAAAATCTTAATTGAAAGAGGGCTGATAGAAGCAGAAGAAAAAGGAAAAACTAAGATCCTTAAGACAACTCAACTATTAGCTGATTATCTTGGAGTACCTAACACTCCTTCAGCTATAAAGAAAGCATTGATGTCAAGAATGGAGGAAAACAAAGAAAAGAATAAGAGTGCTCAACTAGGGAGCCCACTAAAGATTAAAAATATTCAAGGGTCTCAAGCACAGTCTTTAAGCAATATCCAGCAAGATAGTAATAACGCATGAGAGACCGTCATTCAGATTGGTTACCGTTGGAACAGTGGACGGAAGAAAAATTCATCAGCTTTATCATTATCATTGAGTGAGATTCTCGAGAAAGGGTGTCGAAAAAATTGTTAGCCCAATGTACTTTTGTAAATCTCAACGGATTCTCCTGGATGGTTTGATGTGTAGAAGATCTAGATGGTCTTAGTCTCAAGAATACACTGATGATAACTTCTCGATAGATATATTTGGCAAGAGGATTGACCCTAGTATTATCCCTTACTAGAGGAGAAGCTTTGGAAGAATAAGGTACTAGCTAGGATACTTAAGGAGCTGGGTAGGATGTTTGAGTACAAGTCATGGAGAGTATAAGAGAAATAGGAGAGAAGATAAATAGAAAACAGTATACTCTCTAGACTAATAACCCATACAGCTAAAATATGGATAAGGATAATAAAGGCGATAATAAAATTCTTAGACATTTTTATTTCTCCATATTCTTCAAACATTATACATGAAGTTGATTATGAGAACATAGTCTTAAGGTTTTATATCTTCATGAGATAAATTTAAAGCAATATTATATGAGATAGTTTTAAAGATGATGGATTACGAGAAGATTCATGTAACTGTGAGCAGAGAAGAATTCAATAATCCCATCCAAGAACTAGTTAATAACGTAAAACATAGGATTAAAGTAATTAGGAGAGCTGAAGACATCTTGAAGAATAGTAGTGAGAGGACTGGCGGTGAGGTAGATGATGAACGAGAAGAATCTAGGTAAGATTTATAGAGTTTACACTGATGAAGATGGTATGGTTCCATGCCCACAATCTAATACAGTTACCACTCCAGGCGATAAATGTAAGTATGAATTAATTAATAGACCTTGATGGTGCATACTGTGGAGACGTATTCTTGATAACTATCAAGGGTTTAAAATGTGGGTCTATATTAGAGATATTTTTAAAAGTGGTTTAGATAGGTTGGCAGTCAAGTCTCGACCAATTCATGAATGAAAAACTTGAAGAACCTCCTCCATGAAGAACAATTAAATATAGCCTCCTAGAATGATTATCTGATACCTAATGGTTCAATGGCATTGGGATCTCCATAAGAGAAAGCCGACGGGTGGAAAGCGGAGACCATACAGAGATAAAAGGAGATATGAGAGGGGTGGAGACCCTGCTTTAACATTGATTGGTGAAAGAGAGCTTAGAATAAAAAGAGTTAGAGGTGGAGGCATAAAGTATTCGCTAGCTTCAGAACATTATGCAAACGTTATGGATACAGAGACAGGCATATGTAAGAAGGTAAAGATCTTACGGGTGCTTGCAAATAAAGCTAACAGAGATTATGAGAGGAGAGGAGTAATAACGAAAGGAGCAATTATTGAAACAGAGATTGGTAAAGCAAAAGTAACTTCTAGACCTGGTCAAAATGGAATAGTTAACGCTGTATTATTGAAAGAATAGAGTGGGAAATCATATTTTAAAGCTGCCTCAATTTGTTTAAGGAGCTTATTTCGATAACTTCTAGTATGCTAGATAGCCTTGTGAATAAAACTAAATAATGAAGTACAAATAGTTAGAGAGAGTGGACGGTTGGAATGATTAAACGGGATGGATACATTATTTGGCCAATATATTTTGATAAGACTGTTCCAAGATCCAAGTGTAGGAGAGTCCCTGTTAGTTTAGCAGTTAAGAACCCATCAGTTGACAAGATTGTTGAAGCGGTTAAAAGCCTAGGTTGGAAGTTTGAAGTAGAAGATGGTGCTCACCCATCTATGTGGTGGGTTAAAACAGGTAAAGTAATAGTAAAGCCTGATAGGAAAATGAATAAGCATTCTCTAATTAAGACGTTGGCTCATCGCTTGAAAATACTAACCCAGTAAAATAGGATAAACTTTAAACCATTGAGTAGACAGATTCATAATATGTCTACTAAGCTTACCCCTCTTAGGCTTGGGATAGTATGGAAAATGGTTAGAAGTCAACTGATTGTCAAATGTGATAGAGTTCCTAAGATTGGTGCAAAAGTGTATGATTCATCTCTAAAGGAGGTGGGGGAAGTGGTAAGTGTTTTTGGACCAACTTCTCAACCATTCGCTGAAGTAAAGTCTGTTAATAGTTCTGAACGGTATGTTGGGGAAGTTCTGTATGTTTTGGAGAAAGCCTCGAGGTAGTCGTTATGGATCGCTGCCCACAATGTGGAGCTGAATTATTGATAGAAGATGAGGAAAGCGGAGAGATAGTATGCTCAAGCTGCGGTTTAGTCATCATCCACAGCGTACTAGATATGGGGACAGGTGGAAAAATCTACAAGCTTGCAAAAGACGATAGAGATAGAATAGGAGCGCCCTTAACATTTCTAATCCATGATATGGGTTTGTCCACAACTTCAGAAGAAGTCTCGGACGCTAATAGCATATCTAGATTATTGAGGAAGGATATAGTTAGAAGCAGTGACAAGTCATTGATTAAAGCTTTATCAACTATACATATTCTCTCTTCAAAAATGCAGTTATCTAAAATTGTTGAAGAGAATGCAGCTCTCCTTATTAGACGTCTTTGGAAGAAAGGTGTAAAATTTAGGAGAAATTATAGAGGCATTGCTGCTGCATCACTCTACATATCTTCGAAAATGTTCTCTATACCTAGAAACATGAAAGAATTCATTAATCTCTCATGTATTGATAAGAAAACTTTCTGGAGGTGTTATAAGAAATTAATCGAGGATGTAGAGACAGGAGGAAACGATGAATTCAGTATTGCAATTTCGAAGATAGTAAATCAATTAAATCTTAAAGGAGAAGTAGAGCATCTAGCTAACAAGATACTTCAAGTAGCTAGAGAAGCAGGATTACTTAATGGTAGAAAACCTGACAGTATGGCTGCAGCATCAATATACCTGGCGGCGAAGAAGCTTGGATGCAGAGTAAACCAACGTAGACTAGCCAAGATAGCTTCAATAAGCGTAGTAACGCTTAGAAGTAGATGTAAAGAACTTTCTGCACTAGCTCAAAAATATCTAGACTCATCTTAGAGGAATAGCGAATAGGATATATATTAGGCGTATAATATATTATCATAAGTGGATAAATTTGCCTCCGAAAATGAGTAAGCTTGAAGAAAAAGCTATTAAGCTCCTCCTAAAATATGAAGATAAAGGTCTGCTTCAGTCAGAGTTATGGCATAAGCTTGGCGTAACTAGTAGAGAAGGCTCCAGGATCGCTATAAAGTTAGAAAAGAAGGGGATAGTCAAGAGAGTTAAAGAATTCGCTAAAGATAGGTGGACGAGAAGGCTTGTTCCATTGATTAGACAGGTAACTCTAGGTCCAATAAAAGGTGCCCCATGCCCATCCTGTATATACAATAATGTATGTGGGAAACAGGGGACAGTTACACCGAACACCTGCATATGGATTGAAGAATGGGTGTTATCACACTATAATCCTCCAGAGAATACTGAGGGAACCCAGGCATGAGACATCTTCTAATAATATGCTTGGATCTCTGAACTACCCCCAATATAGCATAAGATTGATTGGAACTTTCTGGTCTACTTTAATGATTTTAGGAAATCACTTGAAGATTCCTGAGAATCCTGAAAGCATTCTTTCATCTTCTTCTTTTATAGCTTTCAGGACTTTCTCTTTTTCTTCTCCTATAACTTCTTCAGCTATTTCCTGTGCAAGAGTTTTGGCTCTACTGCATTGTTCTTCTGATCCAAGTATTCTAACGTAGAATCCTCCTTCTCTTAATGGTTCTGACACTCTAAAGATTACGTTGCCTCTAGAGACGATATCGTCTTTGAGGAGTTTTTCTTCAAGCTCTCTTGATCTACTTTTCTCAACGAATAGTATTATCTCCATAACTCTCATCTCTTCTTAGATAGCCACCACTCTAAATACTCTTCTCTACTCTTCTTCTTTTCATCCTTCTTTAACTTATTTTCAAACATTCTCTCGAAATCTACTGCAAGGTCTTGGAATGTATATGTTAAACCACAGCTTTTACATACGTATTCCTTGGTTTCTCTATCATAGAATAGCTTCGATCCACATTCTCTACAGAAAGGCAACTCCTCCACCTTTCCAGTAAGACATCTTTCGTTTGCTATATAATGGTTACTCAGGTACTGAAGATGACCTCCTTAAAGCTAGATACGTAAAAATAATAAACATGAGAATTACTAAGAAAATGAAAAGGATTAGTGATGACAGGATGGAAGTTGGTTCTTCAGAGTAGAAGAAAAATGGTATCGGTCCAATAATTACTAAACCACCAACTTTAGCTTCTGAGCTTACTCCTAAAAGGACTAGTATTAATCCTACAAGTATTAAGATGCCTCCTATGAAGAAGATGATGGTCCTAGGGATGCGTGTCGAAGATTCCTCAAACATGTTTAAAACACTCCTAGGAAAATAAATAGTGAAAAGATAATTACAATAGAGATTAGAAATAAGAATAGAAGGGTTTTCAAGCCTTTACCTCTAATCAATATGGGGAATGGGCCGATAAGTATAACTCCTACACTCTTTACATCAGATTTCCGTGAAGTAACCCCAAGGATGGAGAAGACTATTAACAATCCTATAAAAATCAGCATCAAACCGAAAATAATTAATAAGAGCTGAGCCATATGAGTCGCCCCTCGATGTTTAGATTCCTACCATAAATATGTAAGAGATAACGAGTATAAAAGAAAATCGCACTTAAGAGCCCTATCAAAACCAGAATATCTAAAATATAATAACGGATGTAATGAGCTTAAGTTAAAGGAGTCCAAAAACACATACAAAACTTATAACCTAACATTGGATAAACTACTCGTAGGAAAACATGCGGGGGTAGCCAAGCCAGGTCAAAGGCGCAGGGCTCAGGATCCACTTAAAGTGGATGAGAGCCCCTGAACACAACTATAGGGGATCCCATAGGAGTTCGTGGGTTCGAATCCCACCCCTCGCATGTTTTATTTATCTTCATGTGTAATTTTAATAGGAATAGGAAAAGAATGGTGGGGGATGTTGAGGGCTTTCATTAGTCTCTCCATCTTCCTTCTAATAGTGAATCCTACGAGTTCAGCGAACCTCCGTCTAGAGCTTACTCGAATATAGAGATAATATTCATCTTTCTTCCTATAATATGTCTTTCCCTTTTTCTATTATAGATTGGTGCCCCCTTCTTTATTCCTAGATGCGGTCCTGTTACTTCTATCTTCAACTTCAATAATAGTTCCTTAACATAGTTGAGAATTCTTAGATCTGTATTGTAAACAAGTATATTTCCATTCTTTTCTACACATCCTTCGCTATCGAAGAATGCTCTGAGAAACGCTACTATCGTCTCTACACTATATTCAATGTAGTATCTTAGTCTATCAATATCTAACGGCTTCTTCAATAATTCATATAATGTTTTCGAGTATCCTTCGACAACGTAGAGTCCATTTTTCTGCTTTCCAATATACGGTTTAGACCCTGTAACGACTTCGAGGCATCTAGCAAACTCCATGACATGTTCAAGATCTTTGGATGTTAGACGAATTGTATAGTCATATTTCTTTTCTATAATACGTGTGGTTCCATCTCCAGCTACGTCGCTGATGATGAATGCTAACTCCTTCGACGGTTTAATATCCTCAAACGTTATCAATATATTTCCATAGGGATTATGAACATCTCTTAACCAGCAACTTATATGTGATTTCCATATTCTCTCATTATAATTCTCTTGAATCATTTTTATTATTTGGTTGTAAGATAGTCCGAGGTTTCTAAGTCTATGTACTTCATCGTATAGTTTCATTCTTGGTTCTAGCGGTCTACACTTCATACCCTCACACTCCTAGAAGCATCAATAGTATCGGTATCAGTAGAAGCATTGTTATCAATCCTGTTATTGGTATTGGGTATATCTCTGGTGGTAGTTGAGCTAGCAGGTCAGCTAATACATTGTAGGCTCTCCCAAG
>JAGDWP010000093.1 GCA_023269855.1 Nitrososphaerales archaeon
CCACTCCACAATTTTTCAACACGCTCAAACTTACATAATCAATATATAAAAGTCCAGCCCCGGGCGGGGTTTGAACCCGCGACCCCTGGCTTTCTGGATCTCTAGTTTACCAAGCCAGTGCTCCACCAGGCTGAGCTACCGGGGCATCTTCCAAGTAATAATAGGTAGCTATGGAGATTAATGAATTTAATTTTGTATTGTTCAAGCATTATATTTAAGATTGATTCTGCACGTATGCTCCTGACTGTTTTCTAGGATCTGAAACTGCTAGATATTTATCTCCTTGTTTGAATATTGCTTGAACTGCTCCGAAATATAGGTCGGTTCCAGGATACATTGATACTTCTCTCACTCTATCGATAGGGAACTTTCGGGTTAACCCACTTCTCAAGACTTCTTCTTCAATATTATCTTCTATTATTATTTTTCCTTTCCTCACATGGATTCTGCCTTTAAGTATTGATGTAACTGGATCGAGTTTTCTCACGAAGTAGTTTAGTAGAGTTTGAGTGATTGCAGATATTATTCTTAATCCTCCAGAGGCTCCGATAACTATTTCAGGCTCCTCATCTTCGTTGAGTATTACTATGGGTGACATGCTGCTAGCAGGTCTCTTCCCAGAATGTATACTGTTGGGATGATCTTTTTCAAGCGTGAAGTCATGTATTTCATCGTTAAGTATTATGCCGTTAATAGTTAACCCTGAACCCATAAAGCATTCAATAGTCTCTGTAAGAGAGACGCACATTTTTCTAGAACTGTCAATAATGCTTACGTGGCTTGTCCCACCTGTATCTCGATCTATTAAAAATTCAGGATGATAAGCCTCTATAGACTCAATGCATTCATGGATCTTTCTCTCTGAAAGAATTTCAAGTGGGTCTCCACTATAGAAGGTTGGGTCAAATATCTTACGTGACCTCTCCATAATCAGGTGGAATAAGAGATGTGCTAGTCCAAGATAGTAATCCTTCTTATCCAAGTGTAGGTATGGTAGAATCTTTAGAGAATGTATTATTAGTATTGATGAGCTTGGTGGAGGTAGCCCTGCTACTTTTAAGTTTCTTCCATATAGCTCTATTTCCTCGATGAGCGGCCGCCTCCATATCGGCTTATAATCTGACAAGTCCTTCAATGATAGGTATCCATCGTTTATGCTGAATAATTCTTCAATTTTCTCAGCTAGCTCTCCTTCATATAAATATTGGGGGCCATCTCTTAAGTTATGAAGTGTCGAGTAGAGTTTACTCTGCGTTATTCTTGAGCCTTCTGGATAGATCTCACCATCTCTCAAGAAGGTTTCACTGCTTTCAGAGAAGAGTTTAACCTTGTACAATGCATTATCCAAGTTATTGTGCATACATTTAGACCAAAGCTTCGAGACAACATTCGATTCTGCATATTTCTTCAGGGCCTCTATTATCTTTCTCCAACTATATTCTCCGAATTCTTGATGTAGAATCCATAAACCTTTAAGTGTTCCGGGAACAGCTACAGCTTTATAGCCGATAGACATTTCTTCTTCGCTTCTATAATCTTCGATGTTTATCCGTGAAGGTGCTGTTTCACGGTAATCTAGAGCTTTAAACCCTGTATCTTCTGAATATATGAGTGCGAATCCTCCTCCACCGATGCCATTCCATCCAGGCTCAACAACTCCCAATAAAAGTGAAGCGGTTACAGCTGCGTCTACAACGTTTCCACCATCTTCCATTATCTTTAACGCTATTCTCGATGCTAGAGGAGACTGGGTTGCGATTACTTTATCGCCTAGAGCTGACAAATAGTTGTGCATGTTTATCTATCCTATTCTATACCAATTCTTTAAGCCTTGTCTATCTAGTTCTAGGATGACGCCTTTCAGTATTCCTGCAGAATACTCTGAGCCAGGGTTAAACACTATTGTTTCACTTACTTTATCCATTCCAGGAGCTTCATGTATATGTCCATGTAATCCTAAGAGAGGATTATATTTTTCAAAGAATTTTCTTATAGATTTGCTTCCAACATTCTCTTTCTCGATTTCTCCGAAGCTGTAGACTGGCTTCAAGTTCTTGTCAAGCTTGGGAGCTATATCTAGTTTAGTATTATATGGTGGTGGATGGAAGCAGCAAATAATCTTTCTCCAATCTCTATCAACTAACTTTGTTTTTTCTTCAAGCATCTTCATTAAATTCTTTTCATCGGCTTCCCTAGGAGTATTCCAAGGAGTTGGATTAACATAATCCATAGAGATCATTCCGTATCCAAGTGGTAGCTCTACAAGTTTTCCAAGAGGATAGATTACTCTATCACTTTTCTGTATTATTGGGTCTATGTCGAATATGTCATCGTTTCCAGGCATCAAGATTACTTCTTTCTCCCTAGGGATGTGCTCCTCGATATCTTTAACCCATTCCTGTATTGTCTCACTTATCAACTTCTTGAAGAGTTTATCAACTTCATCTGGCTTATTTCTCAACTCTTCTAATTCATTTCTAGTACATACATATGTGTAGAGTCCTCTATTTCTTAACTCGTCTATGGCGTTGTTTAATTGTTCACGACCTTGCACAATCTCAGTCTTCCCCTTAAATGTGTATTGATACTTCTCTCCTCCAAGGTCTATAATGGGTACAATTGCTTTACCTGTTAAGTCTCCTGAAAGTATCAAGACATCTACGTCATAGTATTTAGGTATTGATAGAAATCTCCTGAATACTATCTCACTATTATGTATATCTGCTGAGAAGAACATCTTGAATGAACTCATCGCTTACTCCACCTCGCATAATCAAACTCTACTATAAAGTTTACACAATAAAAAATATGAGAATTAGATGAAGGTTTAGGCTGGAGGTATCTCAGTAAAGATTTTTTCAACCTGTATTCCTTTCTTCTTGTTAGCCCACCTGTAGTATACATATAACACTATAGCGAGTAGCGTCCATCCGATCATCCAGAGTGGAGAAACAAACGTTGGGTCTCCAGCTACTTGCTGTAAACCAAGTATAAGCAGTATCAATGTAGCTATAGTTGCTGCTCCACCGACGATGGACACTATAGGTATCTTTCCTACTGTGCCAGTGTATCCTTCTTTGTATATTTCTGGTCTCCTGTATGGTAGTATTGTTGTAGATATTGCGGAGAGGAACCATTTAACAGCTACAGCTGTAACAGCTGTTATTGCATAGAATAATGGTCCATACTCTGGCGAAGCCAATACAAGTATCATCACAATAGCGACTATCATTACGACCAGTATTGAAAAGTGGGGGGTTCTGAATCTAGCGTTAACTTCTGCGAGTTTCTCTGGGAAGAATCTATCGAATGCTAATGCGAAAGCGATCCTCGTCGGCACCATCATATATACTGGTATACCGTTCATAACCCATAACGGTACAGCTAATGTGACAATTACAGCAAGTATTGGAGCCCAGCCTCCAAATAATGAAGCAATGAAAACAGCCCATGTAGGTGTTTGAACTGGATTAATTGTGAGCTGACTGTATGCAGCCTCAGTGTTCATAACATACTCATACATTGAGAAGAATTCTTTGAATCCATATAGTGTAGGCACGGAGACAAGTAGATAATATGCGAAGACTAAGATTATTGCTCCGATCGTTCCAAGGAAAAAGTTTCTCTTAGGCTTATCGATCTCTCCAGCCATATAGTTTGCGAATTCAAGACCCCAGAAAGCATATGCAGATATTACAATGCTTAGGGAAAGCGTTATCTCAGGAGACCATGGCCCCGGCCAACCCCACTTTGAAGGATCGCCTGTAGAAGAAGCAATATAATCTTTCCACCCCGCTGCTTCAGCAACTCTTACTATTTCATCGTATGCGCCTGCTCCGTAAGTCATGTCCCATAAATTCTTTATCTGAGATAGTGAAAGCGTTGACGCATATATTGCTCCCGCTATAGTTACTATTCCAGCTATTAACGCTAGAGCGAAGAGTATGTTTACAACGTATTTGAATACTTTTACGCCTAGGAGGCTGATTATACCGAAGATTAGTACGAAGAGTATTCCAAGACCTACTGCTGCTCCTGTATCGACTGACAACCATTCTCCAAGAGATATAATCGAAGGATTATGTGTAGCTAGCCCTATCTGTATTATTGAGCTTCCCCAGAACCATGCCATAAAGAATGATAATGCTCCAACAATCCAGATATGTACTCCGAAGACGAGCAATGCCTCTATGTATCCGAGCAGTGGATGTAGTACTCTTGATATTCCTACGTAGTCGGATGCTGTCCTAGGCATGGCCATTGTAAGGAATATTACAGCGAAAGCTGCCAGAGCCATTATTATACCGCCTATCACTAAGGCTAACGGTATGTTTGCTCCAGGAGCTGAATACCCTTGACCCGCTGTAAACAGGTAGAAGCCATCAGCAATAACGTAGTTAGCAGCTATCGCCATTACTGAGAAGGCTCCAATCTCTCTAACAAGCCCTGAAGTTTTCCTAACAAACAATAACTCATCAGAGCTCATGGTATATTCCAGAATATACAATATATATAAATCTTTACGGGAAGAAAGAGTAAGATCTCGCGAAAACTAGCAGTTATAAGGGATAGTGTTCTCTTGACGATTACATTTTCGGCTAGAAAGTTTAATTAATCCGTCAGATTAGATTGAGACGTTATGAGCAAGATAGATGATGTTATGGATATCGTTAGACGGTATAATATTCAGATTGTTAGGTTTATTTATGTTGGCTTGGACGGTGTTCTAAGAGCTAAAGCATCCTACCTTGATGAGCTAGAAGACCATCTAACATATGGGATCGGATTAACCATGGCCATGCAGTCTTTTACATCTCTTGATACATTATTATCGGAGCCGAGGTTTGGACCAGAATCTGAAGATATCTTTCTAGTCCCCGACTTAGAGACTTTTGCACCTGTAACATATTCTGAAGGCCAAGGTAGAACTATATGCGATATGAGATTAAAAGATGGTGGCGAATGGAGCTTCTGTACTAGGAGTTTATTGAGGAAGCTCTCAAGAAAATATGAAGAAGAGATTGGAGCGAGATTCCAATGTGCAGCGGAGACTGAATTCTACATCTTGAAACAGTCTGCTCCAGACAAGGTTGAGCCTGTAGACTGGGCGAGATGCTTCTCAACAGTTGGATACGATACTCTTGGAGAGATAGCTCTAGAGATCATTAATGCTCTCAAAGCTTCAGGGATAACAGTGGTTAGATTAATCAAAGAATATGGACCAGGACAACTAGAAATAAACATGAAGCATAGAGACATATTAAGGTCTGCTGATGACATGGTTGTCTTAAGAGATGTTGCAAAAGGAGTAGCCGCAAAGCATGGTCTAGTTGCTACATTTATGCCTAAACCTTTCGATTGGCATGCTGGAAGCGGGATGCACTTCCATATAAGCGCTCTAGACACTAAAACAGGTAAAAACATATTTTACGATAGAAATGATAAGAGAGGGTTAAACCTATCGAAGACAGCATACCACTTCATCGCTGGAATTCTACATCATATGAAAGCATTATCAGCTATAGTTGCATCTACTGTTAACTCTTATAAACGGCTAGTTCCAGGATCTTGGGCACCATCAAACATTTGCTATGGGTATAATAATAGGTCTGCTGCAATAAGGATTCCGACAACTAGAGTTGGTAAAGAAGAAAAGAATATCAGGCTAGAATTTAGGACACCTGATGCAGCAGCAAACCCCTACCTAGCTTTAGCTGCAACTATAGCTGCAGGAATACATGGTGTTAGAGAAGAGATGGATCCAGGGGATCCCGTTAATACTGATGCGTACAAGCTTTCTCAAGAAGAGAAGATCAAGAAGAATGTTGAGCTTCTCCCAGGAAGTTTGAGAGAAGCTTTAGCATATCTTGAGAAAGACAGCTACCTTAAGTCAGAGCTCGGTTCAGAGCTTATAGAAGAATACATCAAAGTGAAAAAAGTGGAATGTGACGCTTACGATCATTATGTTAGCCCATGGGAGATCAAGAACTATGTCCCAGTATTCTAAGATTAGAGAGATTCTAAACACATTAAAAGACGTAAATGCAGATAGAGTACTATCAACTCTAGGTGAAAAAATAAAAATCTATCCCACACTAAATTATCTATCAATTCATGAAGAATACGTTAAAGAACTTGACCAGAAGGAAAACTTCTGTGGAGCTTTCTCCGTCTCATACATCTTGAGAGGCTTAGGATATAAAACATACAAGAATGAAACTATAGACCAAGACTACATAGCATATCTTGCGAGAGTGAATGTTGACCCCTCTGATATAGAGATACTGAAGAGACTAAAGAAAGAAGTAGCAAATCTTCCAAGAGAACAGGCTGAAGAACTAATCAGAAAGTATAGAAATATATGGTATAGGTTTAACGATCTCCCAACTACTGAGAAGTCTCAGGAGCTTGGAGCAAGTCCCGAAGGAATAATTCAAGCTATCCATGAAGTAACAATGTCAAAGCTAGGAGCTATCCCAGTGAAGACCTACAGCAAGATCGATGGCGACCTATTGTCAGAAGAGAAGATGAATGTTTTCCTAAACTTATTGAAGAGATCTGAGGAGTATGGGGCACAGTTCATTTTGAACTTGAATACAAAGCATTTACTGGATTCAGAGAAGATTTTTAGATTATCTGAGAGACTACTTTTAAGGGAGAAGTTTAAAGAAGTCTTCCGAGAGAGTGTCGGTCATTATGTGGTATGCGCTGGCCTAATAGAAGTAGAAAATGAATCTTTCATCATTATAAGGGAAACCTATAGAAGATATGGAGTCCATCTACAACCAGCTAAATATGTTATGAAAGCTCTCCTCAGAGGAGATGGAAGAGAAGGAGGGATAATAATTATCACGCCTAAAGAAAAAGAGGGTAACCTAAGAAGTCTATTGGAGAGTAGTGGTTTCAGAATCGAATTATGGGATAATGGTAGCCCATTTATTCCTTTCACCAGCCAGCAAACTTCTTAACCTTCTCCTTGTCCACTCTATCTTTCTCAACATCATCTAAGGCTTTCTCAAATATATCTAACGCTTTATCAGTTTCTTCAATGCTTATTGTGAGGGGTGGAGTAATCTCTACAACATTAGAATATGTTCCAACGTAAGTTATGAGTAATCCAAGCTCATATGCTCTGTAAACAAGGCATGCAGTCTCAAAACTTGCTGGCTCTCTACTTTCACGGTCTTTTACGAGCTCAACTCCTACAATCATCCCTTTACCTCTAACATCCCCTATCAATGGATGTTCTTCATAGAGTTCATTGAGCCTCTTCAAGATGTATTCACCAGTTCTAGCAGCTTTCTCCGGGATCTTATCTCTCAAGATAATGTTTATTGTTGCTAGTGAGGCTGCACAGCTAACTGGGTGAGCACTACTAGTGAATAAGTGGGCTGCTAAAGCTGCATCCATGATTTCAGCTCTGCCTACAACTGCGCTAAGCGGGAAGCCTGAAGCCATAGGTTTAGCCATTGTTAATACGTCTGGAGCAATGTTAGAATGCTCTACAGCGAAGAATTTACCAGATCTACCGAATCCAACCTTTACTTCATCTACTACTAAGCTTATCCCTCTATCTCTACAGATCTTGTGGAGTCTTGGAATAAACTCTGGTGGAGGAACGATTACTCCACCATCGCTCTGGATCGGTTCAACTATTACAGCAGCTAAATCTTCAGCTGGAGCATTCTCTAACACGTTATTTTCTAGAAAATCTATGCAGAGTAACCCGCACTCAGGATAACTTTGCTTAAATGGGCATCTATAACAGTATGGGTAAGGTGCTTTAACAGTATTTGGAAAACCGATAAATCTTGTCAGAGCTTTATGTCCCGATAAACTTAATGCTCCCATGGTCTGGCCATGGTATGATCCTTGAAAGCCGAGGAGCCTTCTTCTACCAGAGTAAATCGGCATAATCTTGTATATGAATTCATTCGCGTCTGAGCCTGATAACCCGAACCAAGCTTTCTTCTCAAAACTTCCAGGAGATACTTCTATTAGTTTTTCAGCTAGTTCTATACAGACAGCGTTCGGGAAAGAAGTATGGGAGGAAAATACAAGTTTCTCAATCTGCTTCTTCACTGCGTCAACTATCTCTGGATTATTATGGCCTAGACTTGTTACAGCCCATTGAGATGAAAAATCTATGTACTCTCTCCCATCAACATCGTAAACATTTGAGCCCTCTGCTCTATCAATAACTATTGGATAAAATCTTATACCAATAGTCTTCCCAATAGATTTCTCCTCTCTACTCAAGTACTCAGATACTCTAGACATAGACTCTACTATGCTAACATGCAATATATATTTATATAATCTATTAGCATCAAAGATACTGGACTGGATTTGCTGGATGAATATTCATCTAAAGTTTTGAGAGCAGCTATCGAGCTTGTGGAAGTAGCTAAACAGAGAAATATAATTGTTAGGATCTTAGGTGCTCTAGCTGCATATCTCCACTGTAGTGAAGATGAGGATACATTGAAGTTCTTTAAGAATTCAGGGAGACTCGATACAGGCTCAATCTTTACAGATATAGATTTAATGGCCTATAGTAAGCAGAGAAAGCAAATAATTAATTTAATGAAGGAACTAGGATATAGTGAGGATAGGATTATAAACGCTTTATTTGGGCACAAGAGGTTGATATATTTTAAAGACCAAGTGAAAGTAGACATCTTCTTCGACAAACTCGAATTCAGTCATGATGTAAATTTTGGAACTGAACCAGGAAAAGGTAGACTAGAATTAGATTATCCAACTATTACTTTGACTGATCTAATGTTGGAGAAGCTCCAGATACATCAAATAAACAAGAAGGATATAATAGATATGATGGCGGTCTTAATGACGCATGAAGTCAGCGATTCTTCAGAGAGAGAAGTTATAGATAGAAGATACATAGCTAGCGTACTTGCAGATGATTGGGGTTTCTGGTATGATGCTTTAGAGAACTTGAAGAAAGTCGAGTTTTTCACAATGAAGTTTAAAGATGAAAACTTAATTAAGATAGAACAAGCTGAGAAGATTGTTAAAAACGTTAATAAGATTAGAGAAGCTGTAGAATCATGTGAGAAGACTAAGAACTGGCTTAAACGTTCAAAGATTGGAACTTCTAAACCCTGGTACCGGGAAGTCGGAGATATTGGCTGAGCCGAGTCTATATATAAGTCTTTTATCAATATTCGTAGCAACAGGTAATAGTTTTTAAACAAGTTTAACGTATATCGGAAATGGTTGAGATTATGGTAAAGTTGATACAGTTTTATAGTCCTAGAGGGTTGAAACTTTCCAGAGCTGAAAACCAGTATGTTTGGGATGTTGATGGTAGAAAGTATCTCGATTGCCATGCTCAGTATGGCTCACTCTTCCTTGGACATAGAAACCCTAAAATCGTTAATTCCATAAAAGAACAGCTTAACCTTATCTATGGAGCATATCCTGCGTTCAATACAGAAGCTAAGGAAAGAGCATTAGAAAGCTTAAGTAAAATTCTTCCAAAAAAGCTTGAATACGTATATATGTTTAATGGAGGATCAGAAGCTGTAGAGCTATCATTGAAAGTTGCTAGAAAACTTACTGGAAGGAAGAAATTCATCTCCTTCATTAATGCATTCCATGGAAGAACCATGGGAGCCCTCTCAGTAACATGGAATCCAAGATACAGAGAAGGATACGATCCATTCCCATGGGAAGTAAAATTCCTACCATACAATAAAGTCGAAGAATTAGAGAAAGAAGTAGACAATGAGACAGCAGGAGTAATCGTTGAAGTAATCCAGGGAGAAGGAGGATTAAACGAGGCCTCAGTAGAATTTTTGAAAGCTATTAGGGAAGCATGCGATAGAACGGGGGCTCAAATGATAGTTGACGAAGTTCAGACAGGCTTCGGTAGAACTGGACTACTCTGGGCACACCAAATCGCTAACATAAAACCAGACATACTAGTAGCTGGAAAAGCTATAGGTGGAGGATTTCCAGTTAGCTTAGCGGCTTTTAAAACAGAGCTTGGAGAAAAATTGAAAGAAGGAGACCATGGATCAACATTTGGAGTAAACCCACTGGCATGTGCAGCTCTGACAGCTTCGATAAACGTTCTACTTGAAGAAAACGTAGTAGAGAAAACTGCTCAAATAGGCAGAGTATTCAAAGAAAGTCTTGAAGAACTCAAAGAAGAATTCAGTGAAGTCGTTAGATCAGTGAAAGGTAGAGGGTTAATGATTGGTATAGAGACTAAATTCGAACCCACTCAGATACTGAAATTCCTACAAGACGATGGCGTTATAGCTTTAAGAGCTGGAAAACTAGTAGTAAGATTTCTACCACCATACATGATAACAGTTCAAGACATACAGTTTATAACAGAAACACTTCGAAAGATCTTAAGTCAAGTGAAAGAAGACAAAATAGCTGCAAAGACAACAACATAACACGATTCCGCTAAGATAAGATTAGATAAAACTATCACCTACATCTTTTCAAGCATTGAATTTAAGTCGAAAATCCTGAGAGTTATTTCCACTTCTTCACTAAATATTTATTCCAGATTTGAGCAGTTAAATATCCTGCAGCTACACCGTTAAGGGTTCCACCAATAAGTATCATTAAGTATACTGCTGGAGCCCAAGGCATCACCCCCACCATAACTGTAACATACATTGATGCGACGCCGACAATTGCTGTAGATAGAGATAATGCAATCATAAGTCTCAACGTATTAACAGATGTAGACGGAGTCTTTACCTTAAGTATTGAAATAAAACAATCGATCATGAATCCGTAAAATACTGCAAATATAAATGTAAAAGGAATGAATACCGGTCTCCAGAATTGTGTAAATAGGCCTGAAATAACTCCTATCAATGTTCCACCAATTCTCCCAACTGTGAAGTTTGCTAAAGCAAAAAGTATTCCTTGAAAAACTATCATGAACTTGTCTATTGGAGAGGGTAGAAAAATCTTTGAGATAAAAACAGCTATCGATAAGATCGCAATAATGGAGACTTTCCGAGAGACTGATAGATTTCCTCCATACAATTTAATCTGTAACATTTTATTTTATCGAGGAGAATATAAATATGGCTAGAGAATTAGACGTGAAGTCTTAAAGGCTCATATACAACCTAAAATACTGGGTATACATAATTCTATATGCCCTCAAATGATGACAATGACCTGCACAGATACGGTGAAGAACATGCACCTTTCTGATAGAGGGTTCCTAGTTAGGTGAGAGCTTGAAGATAGAGCTAGTTGGACCTTTAAAGAAGACCGCGGGGCTTAATGAATTGAGATTGAAGATAAATGGGAAGGCAAAACTCAATGAAGCTTTAAACATGCTTCCTGAACAGATTAAGAAGAGGATACTAGATTCCAAGGGGAATATTTCACCAGAGATAATTGTTTTAGTCAATGGTGTAGAAGTTAAAAGCCTCGGCTTAGAGAACACATACGTTAAAGATGAGGACGAGATCACGATAATACCTATAATACATGGTGGAAGATAATATTGGAGAACACTTAAAGAAAAAATAGACCAAGTATCCTCTAATATCTTATCAAAGATCATAGTATGCTAAGACTCTCTAGGATTAAGTATGTTACCAATAAGATTATGAGAACCCATACCGCGATCACCATAATCATTCCAATATATGATTTAGGGCTTCCTTTTCTGAATTCAAGCATAGCTTTCTCTTTATACTCTCTCAATAATTCCGGAGGTATTGATCTCATCGCAAAACCCAATAAAGCTGGTACTATCACTATGTCTTCTAATTGACCTATCACTGGGATAAAGTCTGGAATCAAGTCTATTGGAGTCAATAGGTATGCAACAGCTACAGCAACGAGGATCTTTGACCTTAAAGGTATCCGAGGATCTTTACGAGCTAGATAAAGAGCTAGGACATTCCACTTCAATTCGCTCATCTGTTCCTTGACTTTCTGAGTATGCTTCTTCAAGAAATTCATCATCAATTCACCAGCGGTCCTAACCATGCTAACGTACTTTCTTACTCTAAGCATCTATACGATTTAATCGTTTATTATATTTTCCACGCTCTTAACGTTCATCATATGTTTTTATCTTACTTATTCTCTTAAGGTATTGAGAAATCTTTGGAGACGATACAATACGATGGGTTATTCATTTCTGCAGCCGTTTATAATGTCGATAACCGTGAAATATTAGAAAACATAGATAAACTCTTAAATGATTTAAAGACATCAAACTGTCTAGTGGTAATTTTTCGAGCCAGTCATGTAATTTCCTTGAAACAGATTTTGTTTGCAGCTGTTTCCGCGATCCTCGCATTCAAATCTAAGACTAATATAGCCAGAAAGCTTGATGTAGAGATACTTGTTAGATTATCTTCTGAGAGCCAGATAGATGAAGCGATAAAGAAGATCAGTATGGATAGAGAGACTAAAGATGCTGGAATATGTGTTTTAAGTAGAAGTAAAGAGGAGTTACAAGAATTTTCAAAAAAGCTTACAGAAATAATAGATGGATTAGAATTCAACGAGGAAGATCTCCATACGATTGATAGAATTAATGCAGCAAAAAACTTTTACAATATTACTGATGAAGAGATCAATTCAGTCCAAGCAAGAGAGCTACATGAAGCTGTACTCTTATTAATATTGGAGAGAATAGCGACTATAGATATTAGAAGATAATGATAGGATTATAGTGAACACTCTATAGTTGTAGAGCTTTTAAGACTTGTTGTAGGAATAGTGGCTCAGGTACTGCTCCCTCAAAGAAGATCTCGTCGTTTATCACTGTTTTTGGAACAGCTAATACATTATATCTGTTAGATAGTTCTTGGAATTCTAATGCCTCGATCATGTCTCCAGTTATCATTGTGTTTTCAATAGCGAATTGATGTGCAAGTCTTACTACTCTTGGACAGTAAGGGCATGAAGGCGTAACGAACACCTGTATGTGCACGGGCTTATCTATCTTTTTAACGATCTCCTTAGTTCTAGGCGATAATCTACTGCTTCTTCTAGATACATCTACTATATCTTCTATGAATGTTGAGAACTCGTATCCCGACGGCAGACCAAAGAATCTAACACCATACTCTTTCTCACCGAACAATAGTGTAGCTGGCACTTTATCTATACGCCATCTAGAAGCAAGTCCAGATTCTTCATCAATATCGTGGACTTCACTTTTAATTCTAGTAGATGTTGATGAGACTTCTTCTATTAGCTGTTCAGCTGTTTCACAGAATTCACAATCTCTTTTTTTAGTGAAAAGCACTACTCTAACATCATTTTCTAGCTCTTTCTCAAACTTTTTCTCTATGAACTCTCTATCCTCTTTACTTAGTAACGGCATTTCATTCAATTACTTCAAGATTGATTACATAAACTTTGCGGTTAGACGCAAATGTTATCTGCTTTCAATTGATTTATAAAAAGCTTCTATTGGCTTACACTCATCTACCTTGATTCCGAGATTGTTAAGTGTTCGCGTTAATGCTGATATGGTATATACTAGATATAAAGGTGTAGCCGTTAACCCCATGTGGCCGATTCTGAAAGATTTTCCTTCCAGCTCTCCTAGACCTCCCGAGATCATTACATTGAATTTCTCTAACATTTCTCTAACTATCTTGCTGGATAATCCTTCAGGAGATTTTACTGCAGTAACTGTTGGTGAAGCATATTCTTCTGGTGCAACAACTTCTAAACCCATAGTTTTGACAGCCTTCCTAAAAGCTTTAGCCATTTTTTCATGTCTCTCATATCTTTTTTCTAAGTCTTCGTTCAATGCTGTTTTTAATGCTTCTCGTAATCCAATTATACTGTGAGTTGGAACAGTTGATGGGTATGGATGACCTATCGTCTTCCATTTATCCATGTATTTTTTCCATACCGATAAGTCTAGAAACCATGAAGAAGGCTTCCAATCTCTCTCCTCTATGAATCTGAAGACTTCGTGATTAATAGCTACTGGAGCTATTCCGGGGACAGAGGATAAAGCTTTCCCAGCATATCCGACACAGTAATCTATTCCCCAATCATCAACCCGTAGCTCTATCGCACCATATGAAGATATTGCATCAACAATGTAGAATAAATTATAGTCTTTAGCTATTCTACCATAAGCCATTATTGGGTTTCTAACCCCTGTAGATGTTTCATTATGTACGACAGCCAGCCCTTTCACGTCCTTATGCATCTCTAACGTTTCCTCAAGCTGCTTAGGCTCAACAATTTTACCATACTCAGCTCTAAGTGGGATGACTCTGCATCCTAAGTGGTGTGCAATCTCTTCAACTCTCTCTCCGAAGAAGCCATTAGAAATAACTATTATCTTTTCCCCTGGAGCGATTAGATTAGCTATACCCATCTCGAGAGCAGCTGATCCCGGTCCAGGGAAAATTATTACTTCTCCACTCGTGTTGAATACTTCTGCTGCGAGCCTAGTTGTTTCTTCATAGATTTCAGCCCATTCTCTACCATAATGCGGGTAGACTGGTAGAGAGATTGATGCGAGAACCTCTGGCAGAACCTCAGTCGGTCCAGGGATCATGAGGATATGTCTACGAATAGGTTTACCCATTGAGAGATCTCCTTCATATACTTCAATATATTTTTTACCTTATAGTTTTCTACAATCGAGTGAGCTCTTGTATATTAGAGTATTCTCAAAAGATATTATCTGGGATTTTCTGCAGCTTCATTTGCTAACTTGTCTGCCAGTTTGTTTTCTTCTCTATCTATGTGTATAATCTTGACTTTAACTCTCCCCATTAATTCCTGTACTTCTCTATGCAGGTTGAGTAGATTCCTATTTCTAACATTATATTCTCCACTAATTTGTTTAACGAGGAGTTCACTGTCTGAATATAATTCAATTTCTTCTGCATCTAGTTGTAAAGCTATCTCCAGAGCTTTCTTTAAAGCTAGATACTCTGTCTCATTATTAGTTCTAACTCCTACGTATTGAGAGAATCTGGTAACTTCAAGGAAGTCTTGATTGTATACTACTACCCCAATACCTGAAGGTCCAGGGTTACCACGAGAAGAACCATCGAAGAATATCTTCAACTTCATCTATTTCCATCAACCTCTAACATGATAGACTCGAGTATAGACTCTCTTAAATATTAACTGGTCTCAACCAACCTGTAATCTATTATTGATTAACGAGTTAAGCGGCCACCTTCTTTTCAGAGATTTTCGATATTACGATCGTGTAATTTTTAGGTAGCTTCTTTGCTGCTAGTTCTAATGCTTCTTTAGCTGTTTGGATCCAGTTTTCATAAGTTAAGACTCTTAGGACGGGTTCGCCTGAAGATACTTGAGCTGCTCTACCTACTGGTTTACCGAAAGCTCTCCTCATACCTTCCTGAAGCCTGTCTGCATGTGCTCCAAAGATCATTTTATTTTCTCTCAAAACATGGTGTGGGTGAGCTTTAATTTCTAGAAAGTAGTTTCCTTCACCTGCTTTCCTAGACAAATATTTATCTGCTGTAATCCTCGCAGACTCTATTGATACATCTCTTATCTGCATATCCTCCTTAGCTACTAGAAGTAGTTCATGGGTGTAATCCTCCTTGTAGACCCCCATAGTATACTTGTTTATTCTAGAGTGGGGAGCCCCGTGAATATAGTCGCTCCTAGTGTATGGTCTCTCAACAGCTCTCCAATTCTTCGCCTTCATTCCGAGACTATAAGGAAAAACCATCATTTAAGCATATACTCTACTATCCAATTCCATGTTATTGGTAATGGGAATTTAAA
>JAGDWP010000019.1 GCA_023269855.1 Nitrososphaerales archaeon
TCGTTATCCCAGCCTTCTTAAGGATTCTGTAAAGCTTATCAGCATAGGCATCATTAAAGAATAAGAAGGGGAGAGGGGATATTTCTAGTGTGTCTGCTTTTTAATCGCTTCTATCAACGGTATTTGTTGAAACTTGTAGGACCTTGATTATGTAACGTTTAGAGGTAAGCTTCTGAATCGTTTTTCTAGCTCATAAAATTGTAGTGATAAGATTTGTCCCAAAATTCGGTGTCTTGCAAAATGTATCAATGTTTCAGTTTAAAACTTTAAGCTCACCGATCTTGCAAGTAAACCATTTCCTTGCAGTATAAGGGTTGTTGTTATCGAGGTAATAGGTTTTCTAGGTTAACTTTTAGATGAGATATGAGTTACTGTTGTTGTGTTACTATTTAGTTTTTCGAGTTCTGATAAATATTCGGGTTCATGTATGCATATCTAGATTTTTTATATTGTGAACGTTGGCAACAATGGATAAATATGAGGATGCTTCATGAATCATAGCTAGGTTGATGAAAGATGGAGAAGAAGGTCTCACTATTATTAATCTTTTCAATAATCCTGGCTTCTCTAACTATTCCATCTACATATGCTGAAACACCTAGGCTTGTCCAGGAAGGTTTAATCTCAGATTTAACTGCTAAAGTATTCGCAGCTGCAATTGCTTTTACTTTCGCAGTTGTTAGTGCTGCCTGGGGTATTGCGCGTGCAGGTTCAGCTGGACTTGCAGCTTCCGCTGAGAGACCTGAGATAAGAACTGTTGCAATAATTATTTCAGCTTTCGCTGAAGCACTCGCAATCTATGGTATCGTTATCTCATTCTTCATACTTGGAGCATGATAGTAAACAGTTAACTAACTTTTACCTACTATTTTTCTGAAAATCTCTTTACTCTTCAACTACTTTATAGGGATGATCAGAGAGCATACATACTTAACACTTTCTCTGAGAATTAGGTTTAGTTTTAGCGGCTCAGTTAAATGCCTTTTCTTCATTCTTCCGTGTAACTCTGATTCATCACAGCCACATTAATCATGCTCAAAGCTTAATATAATTTTTCATAGTTTAAAATCTTCGCTTTAAGAGGAGAGCGGAAAACGGAAACTTCCAATTTATCCGTGGGGAGAGTCAACTTTTCTCTGGGAGAAACAATGATAGTAGAATGTGGATTGAGGCAGAAACATATACTGCTAAAATAGTGTAGAAGTGTAGTTTACTTGAGACCCATTTTAGTCGAGGGCTACCGCCGTACCTGTTTAGGAAGCCTGAAGCTAACGCGAACATGAGAAGCCATGTTAATAAGCCTCTTATCCCTATCAAGCCTTCTAAGCCTCCGAGTATGTTTAGTCTCGTAAATGGTTCCCAGTATCTGAAAGAATACGGAAACCCTGCGTGGAGAACTACTAGAGTGAAACCTGTGGTGTTTAGGATGCAATGTATATCCAGCCATTTTGCTAGCTTAAACCGTACCTTAAAATACTTAACAAAATACTTGAGGAAAACATATAGCTGAGAGACGGTAAGCATCCATGCACCTACATATGCGTATCTAAACCCTATTGTATTCCCACCCTTAAACTCATCAATCAATGAGTAGTTAGGCGATTCAAGTAGAGAAGAATAAAAC
Source organism: Nitrososphaerales archaeon (assembly GCA_023269855.1). Taxonomy (GTDB): domain Archaea; phylum Thermoproteota; class Nitrososphaeria_A; order Caldarchaeales; family Wolframiiraptoraceae; genus Geocrenenecus. Next base: position 1,625 of record JAGDWP010000019.1, read on the forward strand.
CGCGGGTAAGCATATACGAGGAGGATAATAATAATGGATATGCCTACGATTCTCAGGCCAACATCCATTAGTGATGGTTGCGATGTCGAGGTTCTACAGATTTTTGTCGAGGAGGATGTCAGAACCATCCACCCTTCTTAACTCCTACTGGAATAACATATAGTGGTTCTTCATCTACTCCTAGTATCTTCTTGACTTCTTCATCATAGAATGCTCCGATTACTACGCATCCAAGTTGGAGGCTTACACATTGGAGATAGATATTTTGACCTACATGCCCAACCTCCATGTGAACATATCTTATCCTACCTCTTTCCCCATACCTCCAAGTAGTCCTCTCATAGATAGCTGTAATCACTATGTTCATCGCTGCATTCGCTACCCACTCTTGATCAAGACATGCTCTCATTAACTCTCTACTATAATCTCCACTTTTTATAAGCTCTAACATATGTTCTCTAGGAAGATAATGATATATTCCTTCAGGTAACCCTGTCACCCCATTCTTCTTAACTATAAAGTATACTTCAAGAGGGTATGTTGCTCCAGCAGATGGAGCAGACCTGAAACCATATCGTTTATCAGTAATCCCCTGCGCAGCCCATGCAAGCTGACCTACCTGCTCTAATGTGAGAGGCTTATCTTCATACTCTCTTATAGACCTTCTAACCATCAAGGCACGCTCTATAGATACGCTACTATCATGTCTCGGAGGAGGTAGAGTAACTCTACCTAATGGTTTAGCTACCTTCTTATCTCGACCACCATAACCGATCAACGCTAACCCAATAGCTGAAAAGACAGGGACAAGAATATAAGCTAAAAACATTCGTCTATTCATGAAGCTTCTATAACTATCAGGTAACAGTAGAAGTTAATAAGCTGTTAGACGCTTAAGCATGAACTATTATAATAGGGATGAAGTAGTAGATTAATGATATGGAGATTATTGAGGAGGGAGACACTGTATTGCTTCTAACAGAGAAAAAGAAGAAGTATATGGTTAAGGTGGCTAGGGGTAAGAAAGTTCATACAAGTGAGGGATATGTAGATTTAACTGAGCTTATAGGTAAAAGATACGGTTCCAAGATCAAGTCTAACATAGGCTCCGCTTGGACCGTTCTTAAACCAACTATCTTAGACTATGTTCTCCATTACCCTAGGTTGACTCAGATAATATATCCAAAAGATCTCGGATACATAGTATTGATGAGCGGGGTAAGATCTGGTTCGAGGGTCGTGGAAGCAGGTACGGGGTCAGGTGTCTTGACAACGATCCTCGCTTCATACGTAGCTCCAGAAGGTAAAGTGTACAGCTACGATGTCGAAGAGAAATATATTGAGAATGCTAGGAGAAATCTTGAGAACCTAGGTTTACACGAGTATGTTGAGTTAAAGTATGGTAACGTTGAAGACGGAGTTGAAGAGAGAGAAGTAGATGCATTCATATTAGATGTTCCTGAGCCGTGGAAAGCAGTTAAATCAGCTTATGAAGCTCTTAAAGACAGTGGCGTATTCGTCTCGATAAGCCCGACAATAGAGCAGGTAGTAGAGACTGTGGAGACACTACGTAGAGAAGGGTTCGAAGACATATCAACGGTTGAGATACTGCTTAGAGAGATGAGGGTTAAGAAAGGTATGACTAGACCTGTCCACTTAATGCATGCACATACATGCTACATAACTACGGCGAGGAAAATCTTGAGAGAAGAATAATCATAAAATCAATCTTTAAGACTTTCACCTGCTTTCTTCAACTTCTCTATTAACTCTATTATCTTTAATGAAGCCTCCTCAGCATGTTGATATGGATATTTCTGAGACTCTAGGAATCTAAGTATAAGCAAATAACATGAAGCATGGTTTGCAGCTGCTGAAACCATCTCTAAACTAATCTTTTGATGTTCCTCAACATCTTCTATCTTCTCAATCTCTCTAAGCCGCCTACCATTAGATTCATCCTTCGATAAATCCTTCATCCTCCGAGCGAGAATATCTTCAGGTCTAAATTCCAAGAAGACTATAGCGTCGGGGTTAAGTTCTTCAACTACTTTTGAAGGTAGACCAGGATAATATCCGTAAACTGTTTTAACAGCAGCATGTGTATCAATTATCAAGTCTCCATCTATTCCTGAGATAATCTTAGCAGCTTCCTCCTGCAGTCGCCTATAATCTTTAAAGCTTATCTTTTTTCTTAGTTCATCTCTATCAGTTATACCTAGCTGTCTTGAAGCTTCTTCAAGCATTACATCCCCAAAGTTTATGACCTTCAAATCCGGGAACTTCTCAGCAACCTTCTTCAATATAGTTGATTTACCAGCTCCTGGGACCGCGGTGACAATCACCCTGACCATAGGTTAGCCTCCAACACTCTTGTCAGAAGACTGTTCGATAACTTTACATTTCCATCTGTCTCTGTATCTTCTGCTTCATTGTTTCATATTCTTCGCTTGTTAATTCTCCAACCTTATATCTTAACTCAACTTTTTCAAGTTCTTTTGTTAAACGTTTATGCACTTCCATTAGACTCTGAATATTTTCGAGTATTTCATCAAGGTCTGAAATAATCATTGCTACGTCTTCATTCGTTAAGCCTCTAGAAACTCCATTCTCTGAAATCGCTTCTTTTAACTCTCTAATCTTGGCCTCGTATCTTGGGACTTCAGCTATCTTGATATTGAAAGCATTATGTAGAATGTTTAGCTTGGGTTTGAGTTTAGATAATTCTCTATCAATGTTTAGTTTCTCTGTGATGTATTGTCTATCAGGGACTTCTCCAACTTCATGTCTAATCTTCAGATTCTCCAACTTAACTGTTAACTCATTGATCCTCTCTTCAAGCTCTCTTATCATTTGAACCCTCTTCTCATTCACTGCTTGGATCCTCGTTCTATACTCTTTATAGATATCCATGAAGACATCGGGTGAAGCTTCACCATTTAGGAAAATCTCTACAAGCTTGTTCCTCCAATTATAGAAAGCTGAAAGCTGCTCTATTATCTTTCTCTCCTCTGCCACTTCTTGAATAGGTGGAATTATTTCTTGAGGAGGTGTAGGCTCCTGTACAGGGGAGTCTGTAGATGATGGTCTCTCTGTTATCGGGATCTCAGGTTTAGCTTCTAGGGGTTTACCACAAAACTTACAGTAGAGCCCTTTTTCAGTTAGCTTACCACAATGTGGGCAAACTATCTTCTCTCTCCACATCTACCTAATCACTTCATTTTTTAGTTAGCCAGCTTAAGTAATAAGATTTTCTTTTAAATCTGAAGAGAGAGTAGTCAAGTATTTTGTGGACTATTTTCAGCGTAATATCTCTCCATGAAGAGACCATGAATCAACGATAAAAAGATTAAATAATCTGTGAGTGGATAATGTATCGGTGAATTTTGAGTTTGAGTTCAAGTGAGTTAAGTCTCGCGCCAATACATCGTTTAATAAAGAAGGCTGGAGCAACTAGAGCTAGTGAAGATGCTGCAGAAGAGCTTAGAAAGATACTTGAAGATATCGCTGTAGCCATCGCTAAAGAAGCATTAAGCCTCGCACAGTATGCTGGTAGGAGGACAGTTAAACGAGAAGATATAGAGAGAGCTGCCAAGACGCTTCTAAGAGGATTCTACACATAACCACATTACAATGATTAACCACCTACTACTGAGAATTTATTAACGACTCTGTACATTAGTGCTAGCCTAGATGATTTCACAATTCCATACTCTCTGCAGATTCTAGTAATACTGCCATAGTCAACCCATATTTTAACCATAGGTTCTCCTTAAATCTAGTATCGGAGCAATTCTTATATTAAAGCCTAAGATGTATGATGGTAGAGATTTAGAATCTGGAAGGTGTGAGGTGTGGCATATATGGCTCAACTTGGTGGTCAACCCGTAATAATCTTAAAAGAGGGGACCACCAGAACTAAGGGTAGAGCTGCTCAGAAGAATAATATCGCTGCAGCGAAAATCATTGCTGAGATCGTTAAGACAACGCTTGGACCTAAAGGTATGGATAAGATACTCGTAGACAGTATAGGAGACGTTATCGTAACAAATGATGGTGCAACTATACTCGAGAAGATGGATGTTGAGCATCCAGCAGCAAAAATGATCGTTGAAGTCGCTAAGACACAGGACAATACTGTCGGAGACGGAACAACAACAGCAGTAGTTCTAGCTGGAGAACTCTTAAAGCATGCTGAAGACTTGGTTGAACAGAAGATCCATCCAAGCACAGTTATATCAGGATATAAGAAAGCATTGGATATAGCGTTAGAAGAATTAAAGAAGCTTGGAAGACCTGTTAAGCTAGAAGATAGAGCAACATTGAAGAAGATAATTATGACTGCTTTAGGTAGCAAATCTCTCGGATTCGCTACAGACCACATAGCAGACTTAGCGATAGATGCAGTCTTGAAAGTAGTTGAAGAAAGGGATGGCAAGCTCGTAGCAGATAAGGACAGTATCCAGATAATTAAGAAGATGGGTAAAAGTCTGCTGGAGAGCCAGCTAGTCCACGGAGTCATCGTTGATAAAGAAGTAGTCCACCCAGCTATGCCAAAGCGTGTAGTAAACGCTAAGATAGCATTAATAAATGCTCCATTCGAGATAGAGAAGACAGAATTCAGTGCTGAGATAAGAATACGTGACCCATTAAAGATCAAAGAATTCCTAGATGAAGAAACAAGAATCCTGAAAGAGATGGTTGATAAAGTAGCTGCGGTCGGAGCTAACGTCGTCTTCTGCCAGAAAGGTATCGATGACATTGCACAGTTCTTCCTCGCTAAAGCTGGAATACTCGCAGTTAGACGTGTTAAAGCATCTGACATGGAGAAGCTCGCCAAAGCTACAGGTGGAAGAATTGTAACAAACTTTGAAGACCTTACAGAGAAAGACCTTGGAAGAGCTGGACTAGTTGAAGAAGTCAAGATTGGAGAAGATAGAATGGTGTTCGTCCAAGAATGCCAGAACCCGAAGGCTGTCTCAATACTTCTTAGAGCTGGACTAGAACGTCAGCTAGATGAAGCTGAGAGAGCATTAAACGACGCTGTAATGAATATGATAACTATACTCGATAACATGAACTATGTGCCTGGTGGAGGAGCCATAGAAGAAGCATTAGCCCTAAGGATAAGGAAAGAAGCAGCAAAATATCCTGGAAGAGAACAGCTTGCAATGATGGCTTTCGCTGAAACATTAGAGACTATACCGAGAACCCTCGCTGAGAACTCAGGCCTTGAACCTGTAGAGATACTTACAGAGTTAAGGTCGAAACATGAGAAAGATGGTTACGGATACGGTGTAGACGTATTTTCTGGAAAAGTCGCTGACATGTTCACACTAGGAGTCATCGAACCAGTCAAGGTTAAAGAACAAGCGTTGAAGAGTAGCTTTGAAGCAACAGCGATGATCCTCAGAATAGACGATGTAATAGCTGCATCAAGGAAGAAGCCTGAGGAGAAAAGCAAAGAGAAAACCGGCGAGTCAGAGTTTGAGTAAAACGCAACGTATTACAACTATCAAAACCCTAATTTTTTTCCATATAATTTATTATCTTGTCTCTATGTTTTCTAATTAGTTCTCTTAAAGAAGGAGTTACGTCTAGTTTATCCAACTCTTCAAGAGTTACCCATTTGTATTCTGCTACCTCTATCGAGGATGTAACCATCGTAGACTTAGGTTTAGCTAGATACTCTATGATAACATAATGATACTTAACGTTATTATTGTTATCTCTAATTATGCTATCGTAAACTCCTAGAAGCTCGAGATCAGTAATCTCTAACCCAACTTCTTCTGCTACCTCTCTCCTAGCAGCCTCTTCAACTTTTTCACCTAACTCTACTACGCCTCCAGGGATACTCCACTTCCCAGCGGATGGTTGAAAAGCACGCTTAATCAATAAAATCCTAAAACTGTCTATTATCAAGACTCCTACTGCGGGAAGAGGCCATGACGGGTACTGACGGGCTGATTCCCGAGGTGAACCACATCCCATGGCGACTCACATCCATAAATCGATGAATATGCTCTACCTCATAAATTGATATTATGAGGTTTCGACCAGTGGCGGGTTCCTAGATAACAGAGTAGTCTCTCTTAGGAATCCCCGAAACAGTAAAGGTGGAAGTAGTTGAGGATGTAGTCGACATAGATGTTTCTGTCTGAGTGGTGGTAAGCTGAGTTGTTTCCGGTGGTGAAGTAGTCTGAGACGTGGTCGTAGTTATGCTCTCCAATGGCGTCGAGGATGTGGTTGCTTGTGATCGGCTCGTAGTCAATTCAGATGTCGTGGTAATTGTTGTGGTCCAGGTCTCAGCTGATGGACCGCCATGTCCCAAGATACTCTCTATAAAGGCGACAAGTTCATCTCCATAGTATCGATAAAACACATACCCTAATCCCAAAAATCCTGAAAGACCGATTAATCCAGCGACAAGCTTCCTTCTACTTTTCTTCTTCTCGGGAACTGGTTGCTGATATACTGAAGTTAGAGGATTACCACAATAAGGACAGTGAGTCCACTGAGGATCAACTTCCTTCCCACATCTTGAACAATAAACCATGAAAAATAACTCGTTTATCTTGTTGAGGTTTTTCGACTGCTATGATAGCTACCGTATCATCAACAGTAGCTGGGGCTCACCGAGATAATAGACGTGGCCCTTACACTCTCTACGGACGTCTCCTCCATTCTCGGATAGACCTAGTATAACATAATAGCATAAATATTATGTTAGATGAAGTTATGTATCTGTCTTTCTGTAGGATTGTTTAAGGAATATTTGAATAGTGGGTTTACGTATATGATGTGATTGCGGAGATGGTTGAGATTAGTGATAATCTTAGGAGAGCACTGCATAACTTGGGTTTAACTGATTATGAAATTAAAGTTTATGCTGCTCTACTTGAATGTGGAGATTCTACAGCTAGTAGACTCAGTGATGTAGCGGATGTCCCATACTCGAAGATCTATGAAGTCCTAGATAGCTTAGAGAAGAAGGGGTGGGTGGGTACGGAGGGAGGGAGACCAGCAAGATATTATCCTAAATCTCCGATAACAGCTTTAGAGTCTAGCAGGATGAGAATTGAGAAAGAGTTTAAAGCAAATGAAGAAGTGATACTGTCTGAGCTTCTTCCAATATATGAGGGGAGAGGGTTTAAAGAAAGACATGATATCTGGATTCTTAGAGGAGAAGAAAACATACTTGCAAGAATTAAGAATCTATTATCGAATTGCGAGAAAGAATTACTTATTGCTGCACCATTTATAACTAAGAATCTCCTAGTAACGTTTCTCCCACATATCACATATATAACTAGTAAAGGTGGAGTCGTTAAGATAATGGTTCCCAACGATGTTAACTATTCTCTAGTAAAGAAGCTGAGTGAAATAGCTGAGGTAAGACTGAAAGAACAAATGTTCGGGGGAGGGATAGTTGCAGACTCTAGAGAAGTCGTCCTACTGCTTGGAGACGAGAAAAGCGGAGTAAGCTTTGCAATATGGTCAGACCATGTAGGATTAGCGAAATTTGCGAAGAATTATTTTGAATACCTTTGGCAGGAAGCCGAGCCTCCAGAGAAGAAATAGAATAATCCATGACTCACTCAATATTGTAAATCAATGAATATTTATCAGATAGTAATCTATCCATATATCAAGAAATGTATACTAGGAGTAGGCGTAGACCTCGAACAACTGTCATAGTCTTAACAATATTTATTATAATATTATTCGTAGTCTCAATCAGCCAGATTCTACAAGTAATGTTGAACCTATGGGAGTTCGGAGACTTATTCGTTAAACCATACTATTATTCTCTGATCGGGGGATTTATCCTATCATTTATTGCATTCTTCCGTCTAGATTTTAAGAATAGAAACTCTATCACTTTCTGGGTTATCAAACTTTTCTACTCAGTATTTTGGGAGAGATATATTCGTCCAAGAGACTTAGACTTCTCTTCCTATAGACTTACTATTAGTAGATTCCTAGCATGGCAGATTACTAAAACACTGATAGGCGCTATATTATTCTCTAACGCTTTCTTCGGAATGGCTGTCCTAGGTATACTAGGAGGAGTAGATTTTGGTTTAAGTAAGATACCCGAGTTATTCAAGCTTCCATTCACCGCTATATCTACAGCTGATATATCTCCTGCTCAGACTGTTATCTCTGCTTCTCCAGCTTTAATAATCCTCTTACCACCATTATTTACATCGATAAGTGTTAGATTAACTCTGATTGTTGGTTTAACAATTTTACTGAAAACTTCATCGAAAACTTTCATAGAGTATCTGGATACGGGAGTATTTAGGTTACCTGTGGAAGCGGTCGAGTTAATAATAGCTATCGCCGCTGCATGGGTAGGGTTCACATTATTCTTCCCAAACTATATAGATTACAATACGAAAGTATTGATTCTAGGATCATTTATTATAGCTGCTCTCATGATTTTATTCATATATCTCGACAGAACTAAGCCTGGATTCCTCTACGCATATGTTATAAAAGGTGGAGCAATATTATTAGCAATATTAGCAATATTCTCTGTTGTAACAATACAGAATAGTATCGCAGATGCTAGAAAAGTTGAGTGGCTTGGACCATACGTTAAACAGGAGATAACAGTCAATAGATATCTTGCAGATATAGAGAATATACGTAGAGAGAGATACATTTTCCCCCAGCATTCTTCTTCTCTCTCTATACAAGAATACATTAAGACGGTGAAGGATCAGTTAGAAGTTATCAGGCTCTGGGATTGGGAGGCTGCATTCACGAAGATGAAGCCTGAGATAGGGTTAATACCTTACGTTGATTTTGAAGATTCTGATATTCTGAGATTTAATGGGAGGATATATTGGAGCGCATCTATGAAGCCTGTCCTGCCAGTATCGGTGAAGGCGGCAGATGTATGGTATAATCAACACCTAGTCTACACTCATGTTCCAAACGGTTTCCTACTGTTGGATGCAAGTAATGGAACAATAGTTGATTCTTCAAAATTCTTTTCTCAGAGGAGGATATATTATGGGGAGGGGGGTCTACTAGAATCAACTTGGGCTGCAATATTACTTGATAAGGAAGTATCAGATGAAGTCACGGGAACCAAATATAATGGTAGAGGAGGCATCATTGTCTCACCACCTATTAGCTGGATATATGACCCAACATTCTTCTTCTCTTACCCTGATAAAACAATCAAGCTGTTAAGGTATAGAGACGTCTACGATAGAATGTCATTATTGTTTCCCTACTTCGAGTATAGATGGGATAACAATTTCATCGATATGTTTCCAGTAACTGATGGAGAGAGCACTTACTGGTTAATGCCTCTGATAATTAAATTAAGTGGAGAGCATGTTCCATGGAGTAGAGGTAACGATTATGTAAGAGTCATCGGATACGCTCTCATAGATATTTATCATGGCTCAATCCATTTAATCATAACTGGGTCAGACTTCATCAGTAAGATCATTAAGGAAGCATACAGAGAGGTCGTCTTAGAAAGTGTCCCTGAATGGTTGTATAATCAAACCAGGTTCCCACAGGAAGTCTTCGAGTATCAAGTCAATGTATTCAACAATTATCATATGGATGATGTCTCCGTCTTCATACAGGCGAGGGAATTCTATGAGATACCTAGAGACCTATACACATACTATATTATTACGAAGCCTCCTGGATTTGAGAAACAAGAATTTCTGGGGATACTTTCACTCCAGATAAGGGGGTCACCAGGTAGAAACCTTGCAGGATTCGTTATAGTTAGAAACGATTATCCATATCTGGGTGAGAAAATCTTCTACTATGTGCCTCAAGAATCTGAACAGAAGCTTCTAGGCCCCTCGGCTGCTAGGGAAGCTCTTGAAAGATACCCGGAGTTTAGGAAACTTCAAACACTCTTAGAGAATCCTCGGATAGGTGAGACAATATTATACAATATCGGTGAATACTTGATATATGTGATCCCCGTCTACACTACACCAGCTGGAGCAGGTGGCGTAATAACTCAGCTTGGAACAATCGCTGTCGTAGGAGCAGAATTTACTGGAAGCTACTTTGTAAGCATAGGCAATACTATTGAAGAAGCTTTCGAGTCATATCTTAAAGAATTGAGGGGGATACCTGTTACTCCTAAACCTACAATTGACATGATGAATCTAACCTTACAAGTAATTAGAGAAGAAAATCTAACACCAATCTTTCCAGAGAAGATAAATGCTCACCTGGTATTTAATGAGGGAAACATAACATACGTTTCCATAGAGCAGTTTACATCTGATTTAAGAGCGTTCTTGAAGAAGTGGATTATAGAAGCTGGAAAAGAGAAAGTCATCCTCATAAAAGAAGATAATATTTTAAAGGTTGGAGCCATAGTTATAGATGAGGGAGTAGTAGAATTTCATTACGTTGTTGTAAGTGGGGGTTAGCCTACTAGATGGCTAGAAGGGAGGGAAAGTCTGAGACAGGAATTTTCCTATCCAGGCTATTCACGATACTTCTACTTGCTCTACTAGCTTTGATCATCATCTCCCTCACTGCTAGATTTCAAAGAAGCCTCCTCGGGCTAGCCCTAGTCATAGCTCTCGGATTACTAGGATTCTACTGGATTAAAGAATTAAGGAAAGCAGTATCTAGTAGAAGAGCTGTAGAAAAATATCCAATAGAATTAATTGAGAAAGATGAATTAATACTTCTTACAGCACAGGTTCCAGGACCGGAAGAAGAAGTAAGAGTAGAGCTTAAGGGTACTAAGCTATTATTAATGGGTGGGAGAGGATTTAAACGTATTATAAAACTGCCCTGTAGAGCCACTATACTTACTAGAAGCTACCTAAATGGGGTTCTACACTTACAGCTTCGTAAGACAGTTGAAAGTAGAGCACAATAATATAGGGAAGATACAATTCACGTCATAGACTTCTGAGCTGAGGGATAAGAATCGCTATGCCTATAATGAATAATATGGCTCCAATGATTACCCGTAGAGCTATCAGCAGTCCATAAGGTGCGAAGACCCAGAATACAGGTGTAACGATAATCGATCCCAATAATGCGGCGCCTATTATTACCAATACTAATCCGACGATTAGTGAAGTATACTTCTCCATCTCGAATGTGGCAGCTAGCGGTTTCTCTTCTCCAGCTTTAGGGATTAAGAAAACTGCCACCATATAGAGAACCAGTAAGAAGATTGGTGAGATAATGAATAAGACTATAGCAATAACTCTAAGCAAGTTCGCATCTATATTGAGGTAATCACTTAACCCGCCTATAACACCTGCTAGAACCCTATCTCTTGTAGACCTCTCCAATCTCTTAGATGACAAGACACTTCATCAATAAAGTGAAACAACTATTTATAAACATTAAATCTTCAGCATCCACTAAATATGTCTTGCTTACTCGTTTGACGTAATGAGTGCTGAAGCAATTAATGGAAGTATTATAGTTGCGTCTCCGTGGATTGTGATTTTCTTTGCTTCAGGTTTTACTTTTCCCCATGAAACTGCTTCTCTAACTGTTGCTCCACTTAAGCTACCATCATATTCGTAACCCGTCGTAATATATACAGCGTAATCTAATCCATCTTTAAACTGGTTCCACCACAATACATGGTGTTTAGATATTCCGCCGCCAATCATTAATGCCCCACTACGTTTAGCATTAAAGATTATCTCTGATAATTTATCGAAATCTCTCAGTAGGTTTAACTTAAAGTCTCTATGCTTTTGTTGGAAGAACCAGATCTGTGTTCCAACAGCTCCATCAAGTATTCCTGGAATAAATACTGGAACATTATTCTCTGCAGCATTCTTCAGAAAGCTATTTTCATCTTCTATCTTCTTCCCAATCAAGTAAGCTATATCACTACTACATACCTCCCTCAATCCCCTGCTATATTCTTCTTCAAGTAATTCTTGGATGAACTTCTCAATTGTTGGACCATAGTTTTCAAGAGGAATTAACACGCATCCAAGTCTATGGTAGCCTCTCTTTCTTAACTCTTCATCATCCATCCAGAAGTCTCCTTCATAGTATTCTCTTAGAGACCTTGCAATATCATGGTCTAAAGCACCACATGTGGTTATAACTACGTCGAATAGTTTTTCTCTGATGAGCTCTGTTATTACGCCTCTGAGACCTGTACCGATTGGTGCACCTACAAATGATAGGAACTTCACGCATTCAGTATCTTTAATCATCTCTCTTAGTACTTCTACCGACTTCCCCAAATACAGTGCAGTGAACCCTCCACCATGTCTCATCTGCTCAATCAGCTCTGAAACAGTTATTCCCGGTCTAATCCTAATATCATCAACAGGTTTAAGCATAAATCTACAATGAAAATCCATGTTATAGGTTTTATCGGCGACCTCGATAAGAAGGGTGTAACTCAAGAGATTATACTCTATGATACTTCAAAAGATATGAGGTCGAAAAATGCTGAATGTAAAATGGGAAAGCATGGTTTAGCTGATTTTATACTATTTTCCTCAATCTTTCAACTATTTCTTCAGGAGATTTTAGGAGGGATAAACAGAATGAGACTCCTTCTAATTCAGCGAGTTCTAATGCGAATGTATCTACTTCTTCAGGTATTCTCGGTCCATGGATTACTATCATCTTGGGTTTTATCGGGTATAAGCGGACTGCAACCATAGGAGATCTACCTCTACTGACCTTTGTGAAGATCATTACTCTGTCAGGGTTTTTACCGAAGAGGTAGAGGAAGTCTAAAGCTTCCAAGTTTTTTATCGCTGATAAACTATCAATCACTGTATATCCGTAGATTAACTCATTATCCCATTCTTTTCCAACTAATAGTATACCATCTAGTGCTTCAACAATCTCTCGAATGCTCCTCGGATTCCTGAATTCACACATATCTAATACAGCTACACTTAAGTCTCTATGAAGGATTGAAAATCTCTTAACATGTAGTCCCCCTCTCTGTATATCTGCATCTATGAGAGCTGAGACGAACTTCTTTATGAACCCAGCTCCAGGAGATTTTCTTCTATTATTTTCATAGTCGCTTAACACTGAAGATGAAACACCCATCTGTCGAGCTAGCTCACTCTGATTTAATTCAAATAACTGTCTCCACTTCTTCATTACAGTACCAGGACTATCAGAAAGTATTATCTCCCCCGCTATCCTATTCATTAATATCTCTCTCGATGTTTCGCTAACTTCCTTGTCAACTACGTTTTGCACCACTTTCAACTACCCCCATATCTGAATATAGCATGTTCACTAAATAGTTTCTGTTCAGAAATCAACAACGCATCCAATCAAACTATTTTAACCTAAAGATAATACATAAATTTTTCGAGAATCTTAATCGTTAATTGATTAATTTTTAACAATTTTTCATTATGTTAGCGGTTCTTTGATAAATCGGGGAAACGAAATCTAGGAAAGATAAATAATGTAGTATTGAGTATTTTAGTGTTGGAGTGTCGAAGTCTTTAGAGATCTTGGGAAGTGTTAATAATGAGTAGAAGGTTTTGGGTGAAGGTTCACCATTCTAAAACGGGTGAAGTAGTCGTAGCTGTATGTGATGAGGAGCTTCTAGGGAGAAGCTTAAAGGTCGTTGAAGGATTCGCAGTTGAAGTAAGTAGATCATTCTATGGTGGAGTACTGGTTGAAGAAAAAGATCTACAAAATTATCTTAAGCAAGGAACAATAATCAATCTTTTAGGAGAATTCATAGTAAACTATGCTCTAAACCAAGGCATGATAGTAGAGAAAGCAGTAATGAGGATCGATGGAGTACCACATGTCCAAATATATGTTTAGAGAATGCCTATCCAGCAGTTTCAAACAGGTAGACTTAAATAGACATAAGTAGTAATTTTTACTGATGGAAAGGCTTTATACACTTAAA
>JAGDWP010000102.1:0-12130 GCA_023269855.1 Nitrososphaerales archaeon
ATAGAGTTTATGTAGATGATGATGGTAAGATTGTATGTCCAGAATGTAACACCATCATATGTCCTGATGATTATAACTATGAGTTTATAGATATTAATGATGGTCTTCGCAGTATCGTTATGATAGTTTAATTGTTAAAGTTTTTATTCTATTTAGAGAGCTTAATGCTCGATGGAGAAAGAGAAGTATACTTGTAAGGTCTGTGGAAAGAAGTTTAGGAGTGAGTATGGGCTTAAGACTCATATGAAGACTGAGCATGCTGGAAGATACTATTCTCTCAGAGTAGGATTACCAGATATGATACTAATTATTGTTTCAGTATTGATTGGTTTAACTATAGGTTTCCCAACCCTTGGTCAAGCTACAACAATTGTTACCCCGACGTATCAGACTGTATCAACTACTACGGAGACCAGTAAGCAGATAATCGATTTCACACTTCCAGTATTTGACTTATCGAGCTCAACTACGAGATATCTTAGTTTATCAGACTTCGCTGGAAAACCTGTCTTCCTAGAATTCTTCTCACCAACTTGTGGACACTACATAAATATGATACCGACAATAGAAGAATTGAGCAGTAGATACAGTGATAAAATCGTCTTCTCAGTAATCTCTGCTCCACTTAGGGATCAGCTGGAGAAAGTTATCGAGAAATATAATTTAAGGCAGACAATCCTCGTTGATGATAACCTTGAAGTGTTTAAGAAATTCAACGTTGAGGGTACGCCAACATTCATCATACTGGATAGCTCACATAATATAGCTAGAAAAATCGTCGGCGAAACTTCATTTGAGACACTATCTAAAGCTATCGTGGTGGCTATTGATTGAATAAGAAATCTTTGATATTGATCCTTGTGTTAATTTCGGTTATTGGTTTAATTATTTCAGCTTATCTAGAGTATATTTCATCACAGCCAGTGTGCCCAGTAGGATTCAAGGGATGTGATAAAGTAATTGCCAGCCCCTATTCTAAAGTGTATGGAGTATCTTTGTCATCGCTTGGTTTAATGTGGTTCCTGGTATTGTTAGTATTAACGATTATTGCATCATATAGAGGTGACAAGAAGATCTTCTACGTTCTTCTTGGATGGTCTCTGATAAGCATACCGTCTGTAGCAGTTCTAGTATGGGTGGAGGTGGGCATCCTTAACGCTATCTGCATATACTGTACAGCAGCTCACATTTTAGGGATATTCTCTATCATCCCAGCTTACAAGCTAGCTAAATACAAAGATTCGAGCAGATAACTGTGATATTTCTTGGACATTATTGTATCAGAAGAGGATATCACTTCTAAATTTTTGGAAGTGATTTTTAAGAGCAATCTTTATAATTTCATAGCTTTATAGCTAAATGACGATAGAATGGTATTCTTGAGTAGTGGTTAGTGATGAGTCTCACTGATAGAGAGAAGCTTGAATTAATGAGACAAGGCATCATTAGAGGTTTCATTATTCCCCAGCTTGAAGAAAGAGGATACCTTGTAAGCTACTGGAAGAGACCTGTATCTCTTGAAGATATGTTTCTGAGAGATGATGGATGGAAACCGTTATTCAGCCGTTTTACAAGCTGGGAAACATACAGGAAAGATTACCCCCTCTACATTTTCTTCAATACATTTTATGGGGACGTCTATGAGAAAGCTTACAGAAACTGCTTTGTAGAATACTTGCTGAGTATTCCAAACTATCAGTTAACATCTTCTCTTCTAGGCGTTTTCACTAGACTGAATACTGGAAATGGATACTATTGGAAACATAGAATTCCAATCAACCTGTCATATCCAGAATCATGTATAAAGATAATAGATGCAACCTATGATGAGTTAGTTGTTTCACTAGCGAGAGAGGGAACATTGGATGAGCTTGAGAGGCTGGAATCGACAATGATTAACCAATCTAAAAATCATCAAGGAAGAAGCGATTAAGCTCTAGATTAGTAATATGCAATTATTATAGTGAATGATGTTCGAACTACTCTTTCACGAAATATTTTTGGATAGGTGGAGGGGTTTGACTTGATCTCACAATCTCTCCTCTTAAGCATCCAGGGTCGGGTGCGAGAAAATCATTGAAGTATGCATATGCTCTAGCTCTACATCCTCCACAAACATATTTGTACTGGCATTCTCCACAAGGTGGTTTAAGTAATTCTTTGTGTCTAAGTTTTCTCAAGACTGGAGCGCTACCCCATATTTCTCTGAAAGTCGATTTTCTTAAATCTCCAACAATTATTGGTAGAAAGACGCATGGTGTAACTTTTCCATCAGGTTGTATGGCTGCATATATTCTGCCTGCTCCGCATCCACCTATGAATTCTGCTAGAGCTTTAAGAGACTGACTTTGGGGTGGTGTAAAATGTGTTGGCAAGCAATCTACTCCACTACTCATCTGCCATGATACTCTAGCAAGCTGCGGAGCAGTAGAAGCCACTTGAATACTGGATTTACGTGCCAACTCATACACTTTCCTAAGAAATTCTTCTCTCTCTACAGGTGTTAAATCTAGTTTCATTATGTCTCTACCTCTACCAGTCGGTATAAAATTGAAGAAGATAACTCTCTTTACTCCAAGCTCTTCTCCGAGTTTAACTAGGTCTTCAGCTTCTCTATAGTTGAGCTTAGTAACAGTCATAGCGAGCCCTACGCTTGCATTCATTTTGACGAGATTTCTTATACCATTCATTGTTGTCTCCCATGCTCCCTTAACCCCTCTAATTTCATTGTGAATCTCAGGATTTACAGAGTCTAAGCTTACTTCAACGTATTTTAATCCAGCTCTCAAAGCTTTCACCGTGAAATCAATGCTTGAGAACCTTAAACCATTTGTAGCCACAGCCATGTATATTCCCCTCCGTGATCCTTCCTCGACAATATTCAGGAAGTCTGGATGGATTGTTGGTTCGCCACCGCTTAACGCTATTAAAGGTACACCTGCTTCATCTAATTGATTAAGTATGTTTAGCTTTTCTTCTAGAGTGAGTTCAGTAGGTAGAGGTTTGGAAGCATTCTGATAACAATGCTTACACTTTAAGTTGCAAACATTAGTGAAGTTCCAGACTATAAGGAAAGGTGAACATAGTTTCTGCGGAACAGTGACACCGTAAATTATCAAGCTCCTAAACACTAGCTCTATACCTCTTCTAATAGATGGATCTCTTATACCTGCTTCAAACTCCTTATTACTTATCCCCATGTATCGTAATGCAAGTTTAATAAATGAACTGAATAACCTGTATTCAATTAAGCATTCAATTGATGCATCATGTATCGAAGAGTCACCAGCGAGCATAGCTAGAACATGATCCAGCCTTGAACGATATCCTTCAGGATCAGCATCAACCAGCCTCCTCAACATTCCTCTAACAAAAGAATTCCCTATCAATCTACGAGTAAAACTTAAGATATTTACTTCTAGGGACATCGCCCCCATTTGATAATAATTCTATACTGAGTGATAAGCCTTACTCGTGTTATCTTCTTAAGAGAAAAAGAAGAAATAATTGTGGGAAATAGTAAAGGAAGGCATAACATTATCTCCAGGCGGTCAAGAATATGGAAAGAAGTCTTAAGTAAACTCAGAAGATAATCTAAATGATCCTCAATGCATCTCTTTGTAACAAATTGTTATCTTGGGTTACATCTACCCACTATAGGTATAATTTCTACTAATTTACTGTAAAGCTTATATGGTGTTGAGTGTAGGTTGTCATAGATGGCTCGTGTTCTTTTAGTGAATCCTCCTAGCTGGAATGATGCTTATAGATTGGTTTTTGGATGTGTTCTCCCCCCTCTTGGTTTATGTAGTATCGCTGCTAGTCTTAGACTCAGTAACCATGAAGTTATGATATTGGACTTGAATTCTTTAACAGACTATTATAGTAGGAGAGACTTGTTAAACTACTTGAAGAATGTTGTGAAGTCATTCAGGCCTGAATATGTAGGTGTATCGATTATTGCAACCTCCACTGCCCCCACCGCATATAGTATTGCTAAAGAGGTTAAGAATATTGATGAAAGCATAGTTACTATAGCTGGCGGTCATCATGCAACTTTCATGCCAGTAGAAGTTTTAATGAATGAGTTTGACTATGTTGTTAGAGGTGAAGGTGAATTCACACTCACAGAATTGATAAACATACTTGAGTCTAACGGAGATCCAAGTAATGTCAGGGGCATAGCATATAAGAAGGATGATAAATACATTGAGACTCTGAGGAGGGAGTTTGTCAAGAATCTTGATGGACTACCATTACCTGCCTGGGATTTGCTAGATAGGAAGAAATATGTCTTAAGAGGGTTCGGTTGGGATGCTACGATAACGACTGCTGAGACGAGTAGGGGATGCCCATACAATTGTGATTTCTGCTCAGCTTCACCTATGTGGGGTCGTAGGTGGAGGTACAAAAGCATCGGACGCATAATACGTGAGGTAGAGCAGATTAAGAAAGAGAAATGGAGATACGTTTTCTTCGTAGATGACAACTTTATCACACCTGTAAACATAGAGGAAAGGAAGAGGCTTTTCCAAGAAATTATCAAGGAGGGGTTAGACATAGAATGGATCTGCCAACTAAGAACAGACATTATAGTTAGGAATCCAGAGTTAATGGCTCTAGCTTCTAAAGCAGGTATGAAGGTAGCTTTCATAGGTGTTGAGTCTGGAGATGAGAATGTATTGAAGAAGATGAGTAAAGGGATAATGCCTTCAATTAGTGAGAAAGCTGTTGAGATACTTAAGAATGTCGGGATAGTAACATTGGCAGGTTTTGTAATAGGGGCACCCTATGAAACTCTTAAGCAAGCTTACAAAACTTTAAAGTTTGCTTTGAAACTGTGTAAGAGAGGGTTAGACGCAGCTCAGTTCAGCATATTTACACCACTTCCAGGTTCAAGATCATTTATCGAGGCTATTGAGAAAAGGCTCCTAGCTACCAGGAACTGGATACTTTACGATTGTCTTCACCCAGTCTTAACGAAGAATAGGATATCTACTTACATGTTTATGAGGTTTGCACACTACATCTTTTACATGTTTAAGTGGATTTATGGAAAAGCTTCTAATAGAAGAGCGGTGGAGCCAGTGATCTCAGCAACATCGAGATACTTATTGAAGAACCTGCCTAGACATATAATTAGTTTTCTCAAACTTCCAGTAGATATTGTCAAGATCCTCAGCCAATGCTGACATCCTTAATCTTCGGTTAGACTTCTCAGACAGTCTCTTTATCTCTAAAGTGTTACTAAGCATTCTGTATTCATTATTGAAGTATACGTGCTTATTCTCTGTATCTGTTTTCTTACTCTCCTATTAGGGATAAGTTTTATGCGTGAGCTTTATTGTTCTTAACTAGTAGATTGGGAATAGACTCTTCAATATTGAGTGACCAGTAAGGTAGAAGAGTAATGAAATTTCTTTTGCGCACATTTTACTCATAAGCATTATACGATGAAAGGTTATTGATGAGTTCTTCGCACTGTTAGCTTATTATTTAATGTTTCTCTTTAATAGAGAAATAGAAGAATCTCAAAGTATTACTCGGTAAGTGAAGTTTTAAGACTGCGTTGATAACTGTATAGGAGGGATTGTGGAGAATGGTTGAAGTAACTTTTGAACAGATATCTCCAGCAGACTTCTTCTACAGAAACAGAGACATCGCTGGATTCAGCAATCCATCCAGATCACTATACACAAGCATTAGAGAACTTGTAGAAAACTCCTTCCCATATGATGAGCCGATATTAATCAGAGAGGATGGCAGGATAAGAGTAGTGAAGATAGGCGAGCTTGTGGAGAAAGAGTTGTCTCAAGGAGACTACATCGAGTTTAACAGAAGATACTATAAGCCTCTAAAGAAGAATATTGAGGTTTTAACGGTAGATGAGAACCTAAGACTTGCATTCAAGAGAGTTACAGCGGTTTATAAGCACCCCTCGCCAAAGACCCTGTTTAAAGTCAAGCTGCAAGCTGGAAGAGAAGTTAGAACGACTTCCACGCATAACATTTTCATCTTAAATGATGAGCTTGACGTAATATGTAAGGAGACAAAGAACCTTAGGAAGGGAGATAGGGTTATCGTTCCAGCCGCAGGTTACGAACCTGAAAATCCTATGACGGAATTAGACTTGTTAGAAGAGCTGCTAAGACTTCCAGAGAAGGAAACAGAAGACATCATGTTATATGGAGCTCTTCAGTTCTATAACAAGATCTTACCGCGAACACATGTTCTCTTAGCGACTGTTGGTAGATCTGAGATAACGTGGGGAGAACTATACAAGAAGATTGAGGAACTCGGCTTAGGTAAGCCAAACAACATTATACAGACTCTGAGAAGTGAGGGCTTCTTGCTCAATATCAGTAGAGGTGTTTACAGGATAAACCCAGAGAAACACCCTAGAAATAGGTATCCTGTCAACAAAGACTGGGCTAAACTCGACTCTATCCCATTTAACTACCTCCGTATAAACATGCCTCAAAGCATAAATAAACATGAGGTAAGAGTGGGGATAAAGCAGTCAAAGATCGCTCTCCCAGCAATAATCCCGCTAACGCCGGAGCTCATGAGAATTCTAGGATACTATATGAGCGGGGGGTCAATAACCGATGGCGTAAAGGTATCATTTTCCTTCGGTTCTCATGAACTAGATACCTGTGTAAAGGACTTAGTGTATTGTTTGGAGAAAGTTTTCGGCCTTAAGCCTTCAATAGTCAAGCCCCATGAGACAACTGTAAATGTTGTCGTAAATAGCGCCTCTATAGCTTTCCTCTTTGAAAAGCTGCTTAGAACGGGGACCAACAGCAACAACAAACGAATACCATGGATAGTCTTCAATGTATCTAAAGCGCTAAAGTGGCATTTCCTAATGGCGTATATAAGGGGAGACGGCTACATTCAAAAAGCTAAGAGGAACAAAAAGATACTATTGGCTACATCGAGTAAAGAACTCTTCACAGACTTAAAGTTCCTCTTAACTCTAATGGGGTTAAGCTTCTCAGCTAATGTTTCTAATCCTCAGGAGAGAATAGTTAAAGGTAGAAGTACGCGATTTAGCAGAAATTACTATATTTACATCAGTGAGGGGATCGCTTCTGAATCTCAGTCAATACCAATAGAGTTTTATAGACGAGAATTGTTAAAAATTTGTGGCTATCAATTTAGAAATCTTTACAGACCTACCGTCCAGAAACGTTGGTTGACAAGATTCTTCTCAATGGAACAACTTCCAGAAAAACTAAGGAAGATACTGCTTTCAGATATAGGCTCTCTACCAGTAAAGGACGTAGAGATCGTTCAATCAGATTCAAAGTGGGTATATGATATTTCTGTCGAAGACGTGGAACGGTTTATCGGGGGCGAGGCAGTAGCTTTACTTCATAATTCTTTGGATGCGGCGGAGATAGGTAGGATTCTCCCAAACGTGATTGTTCAATTATCTGTTGAAGGGAAGACTGAGAATGAGGGTGCAGCTGTATATAGGTTGAAAGTTGAGGATAACGGTATCGGCGTTGACCCAGAGTATATTCCGAAAGCTTTTGCTACAGTTCTTTTTGGAAGTAAGTATGGATATAAGCAGAATCGTGGAACCTTTGGGTTAGGTGGTACAATGGCCTTACTATACGGTCAGATAACAACTAATAAGCCTGCAACTATTACATCAAGTAAAGGAGGCAAAGAAATCCACAGGTTTGTATTAATGATCGATATTGTTAAGAATGAGCCTAAGATCTTTAAGCATGAAGTATTTAAGAATGAGAAGAAGTGGAGAGGAACCATAATTGAATTCTATCTAGAAGCAGATTACGTAGGGAGTAAGGCGAAGATAATTGAGTATTTTAAGCATACAGCCATAGCGAACCCTCATGCATCATTACTATTCATAGATCCTAGAGGTAGAATGTACTATTTCCCAAGAGCAGCTGATAAAGTGCCAGACCCTCCTAAAGAATCTCTCCCACATCCTGTAGGTGTAGATGTTGAAATAATGAATAGGCTTCTAGCCAACGCTAAGCAGAGAGATATGGTATCATTTCTAGTTTCAAACTTTCAGAGAGTTGGAGAGAAAACAGCTAGGGAAGTTCTCGAATTAGCCGGGATCCCCGTAGATGCTAACCCGAAGAAATTGACGCATGAACAAGTTACGTCTCTAGTTGACGCTATTAAACGCTACAATAAGTTTAGAGCTCCTGATCCTTCAAGCGTTAGCCCCATCGGTGAAGAATTATTGAGGGTCGGCATCCTGAATATGCTTAAACCCGAATTCGTGTATGTTGTTCAACGTCCCCCCTCATCATATTCTGGTTTCCCATTCGTTGTAGAAGTTGGAATTGCATACGGGGGAGAAATACCTTCAACTGAAGGAATCCAACTTTATAGGTTCGCTAACAAGATACCTCTCTTATATGATGAGAGAGCAGACGTTGTCTGGAAAGTAGTTAATGAAAGAATAGATTGGTCAAACTATAAAGTTCCAAAAATAGCGCCCGTAGCTTTGGTAACCCATATCTGTTCCCCCAAGATTCCATATAAGAGTGTAGGTAAGGAAGCAGTAGCTGATAGACCTGAGATAGAAAGAGAACTAGTGATCGCTGTTAGAGAAGTAGCTAGACAGCTTAAACTCTACCTTTCAAAGATTGAGAAGAGGCAGACAGCTGTAAAGAGGTTAAACATTTATGCAAAGTATCTACCTATCATCGCTAGATGTGCTGGAGAATTAGTAGATAAGAAGCCTCCGAACATTTCTAAAATATTAGCACGTTTAGGAATAGATGAAAAAACATTGAAGGAGACACAAGAGCGAATAATGAAGGAGCTAGAAGAGAAATACCTTGTACCAGAAGAAGAGCAGTGAAGAATCTTAAGGTTCCTTATATAATTTTCTTAGGAATTGTTCATTTCAGAGCCATTTTAAAGATAATTCTTTTATTATTGTTTTAAGCAAGGTTTAAGCATGAAAGTAGCCTTAGCATATAGTGGTGGTTTAGATACTACAGTCTCAATCAAGTGGTTGCAGGAGAAGTATAATGCTGAAGTAATCACCGTTACTGTGGACGTTGGTCAGGAGGAAGACTTTGGAGAAATAGAAGAGAAAGCTTTGAAGAGTGGAGCCGTCAAACATTTCTTTATAGATGCTAAGAAAAAGTTTGCAGAAGAATATGTTGCTAAATGTATCAAAGCTAATGGATTATACGAGGATGCTTACCCTCTCTCATCAGCTTTGAGTAGACCTCTTATCGCTGAAGAAGTAGCAAAGATTGCTCTCAAAGAAGGATGCGATGCAGTAGCTCATGGATGTACAGGTAAAGGGAACGATCAAATAAGATTCGATGTAACATTCTCTGCAAAAGCTCCAGGTCTCAAGATTATCGCACCTGTAAGAGAGTGGAATATGAGTAGAGACCAAGAGATTGATTATGCGCTGAAACATGGTTTACCAGTAAACCCTAAGAAGAGCAGATTCAGCATAGATGAGAACCTGTGGGGTAGAAGCATAGAAGCAGGAGAACTTGAGGATCCATGGGTTGAGCCACCTATAGAAGCATTCAAATATCTCAAGCCATTAGATGAAGCACCAAACCATCCCCAAGAGATAATAATAGAATTCGAAAAAGGAGTACCAACCTCAATAGATGGAGTAGAGATGCCTTTAGAAGAGTTGATAATGGAATTAAATAAGATAGGTGGACTACATGGTTTCGGATACATAGACCATATTGAAGACAGAGTTGTTGGATTGAAGTCTAGAGAAGTTTATGAAGCTCCAGCCGCCCTACTACTAATCTTTGCACATATGGATCTTGAAAAAATGGTACTCAATAAGAGGGTTCTAGATTTTAAACGAGTGATCGAGCATAAATGGGCTGAGATGGTTTACTCTGGTCTATGGGTTGATCCTTTAATGAATGCTTTGAATGCATTCATTGAAGAAACACAGAAAGAAGTCACAGGAGAAGTTAGAATAAAACTCTACAAAGGTTCAGCTAGAATTATTGGAAGAAGAGCTGAAAAACCATTATATAATCCAGAGATGATCACATACACTTCTAAAAGCGTCTTCGATCAGAAAGCTGGAGAAGCATTCTCGAAACTTTGGGGTCTCCCAAGCGTAATGCACTACGTTCATAGGAGATGAGCTACTAAGCAATCTTAAACTAGTAGATATTCCAGTCTAGACCTAACCTATCCCGAAAGAATAATAGACAGCAGAGTATAAATTTTGACAGGAGTAGAAGATATGAGCATATTTAGAAACGCAAGGTTAAAGAAGGAAATGGACCGTGAAGCTGCAGAGTATATTTCATCGCTTTCTTTTGATCATGAAATACTTAATGCAGTAATATGGGTTAATGCAGTGCACTTAAAGATATTATATGAGAAAGGTCTCCTAAAGCTTGAAGATCTCCAAAAAGCTTTGAAAGCATTGAGAGATGTATATGAGAACCCTCCTAGAGAATTAGATCCACGAATTGAGGATATCCATGTATTCATTGAGCAAGTTGTGTCTAGCGTGTCTGAACATGCTGGTGGAATGCTCTCCTATGGTAAAAGTAGAAATGATGCCGTAGCCACAGCTATCAGGATTAGAGCGAGAGAATATTTTCTACAAACAGTTTTAATTGAACTATCACTCGTGGATGTATTACTAGATCAAGCTGTAAAATATGTTAACACTATCTTCCCAGTATATACTCATCTCCAGAGAGCTGTACCAGCTACTTTCGGATTCATACTCCATTCATATGCTAGCAAAATCCTAAGAAACATATCAAGTGCTATAAATATTTATGCAAGAGTAAATCTTTCACCGTTAGGGTCAGCTGCAGCAGCAGGTTCCTCAATATCTATAGACAGGCTTAGAGAAGCCCAACTACTAGGATTCGAGGACATAGTCGAGAATGCTTTAGACGCTACTACTTCAAGAGACTACATTATAACAATCTCATCATATCTCATTAACTCTGCAATAACTTATTCATGTTTAGCAGAAGAGATAATACTTTACTCTACGAGAGAGTTTAACTTAATAGAGCTTCCAGATGAATATTCCTCAACTAGTAGTATTATGCCTCAGAAGAAGAACCCAGTAGTTGCAGAGATAGCTAGAACCAAGATTGGGGAAATCCTTGGCGATATGGTTAAGATGATAATGATAGTCTCTAGACAGCCTAGCGGATACAGTCTTGACTATCAGCAGATAACACCCAAGCTATGGAATTCATTTAAAGAAGTAATGGAAACAGCTCGAATATTCTCAAAGATGATTAAAGACATTAATGTCAATGAAGAAAAAGCTTTCAAAGCTTGTCTAGGCTCGATTCTACTAACCGAGGTAGCCAATAGACTTGTACAAGAATACAAGCTAACTTTTAGAATAGCTCATCAAATCTGTGCAGAACTCTCTGAAGCAATCGATAATGATGCTTTAAACAAAGAAATCTTCGAACAAGTTATCAGTAGATACAATGTGCAGACTATTGATTATGAAGAATTCCGTAGAGAGTTAGACCCGTACAAGGTTATATCTTCTTACAGAACTATAGGGTCAGCAAATCCACAAGAAGTAAAAAAGATGATTGAAGTAGATCGTAGAAGAGTTGAAGGATTAAGGCAGTGGTGTAGAGACACGCTAGATAAACTCCAGAAACTATTCATTTCGTCTATAACTATATAGGAAGGGAAGTACAAGAGTATGTCCTCGAACGACCTCAGCATCAACCTTTGATGAAACTATCCCTTCTGATATCTTTTTGAAAAATCTAACATGGTCCTTTCATCACCAATCCAAGTCGTTTCTAATTATTCTTGGAACTCAACTCTAAAAATAAATAACATGTTTTTGAAAATCTATGAGGAAAAATCCCGCAATTATCGAAGACATACTTATTATATTTTTTCTTCTTTAAGAGTATCTAACAAAAATAATAGAGAGATTTGGAGTTTAAGTATTAATTTGTGTTTTATTTTGTCTTTTTCTTAAGTTGTTCTCTGAGTTTCTTTGTTTCTTCCCAGTTGATGTTTAATGTCTCGGGGTCTAATACTACTCCATATATTTCTCTAGCAGTTTCCAGTGTAATGTACTCGTTCTTGACATCCATTCTGACTAGTTCAGGGTCTCTCTCGAGCGGGT
>JAGDWP010000102.1:12230-13900 GCA_023269855.1 Nitrososphaerales archaeon
ATGTACTCGTTCTTGACATCCATTCTGACTAGTTCAGGGTCTCTCTCGAGCGGGTCTCCCCAGCCTCCTCCACCTCCAGATCTAAGGCTCACCATATCTCCTTTCTTCAGTTTCACAGCAGCGACTTTTCTAACTATCTTGGGTTCTTCACCTTGCTTGTAGATTACACAATAGTTTGGTGTTCCATTCATTCCGCCAGCTACACCCCATGGGGGGAACTTGTTTCTTCCAATAGATACTGTGAAAGAAGCTTCACTACATAGAACTCTATAGTCTTTAATGACTCCGAATCCTCCTCTAAATTTGCCGTGTCCTGTTCCACTTTCAATGTTTAAGCAGTATCTTTCCACGAGTATAGGCATGTGTTTTTCATAAACTTCGTTTGATGCAATATAAGTCTCTCCGTCTCCGCAAGCTACTAACCCACTTTCTCCATCCATATCGTATCCTGCACCCCAACCTCCTGCTTGAGGCTCAACTATTGCGAAGGGTTCGCCAGTTCTATCATCTATGCCTCCGAGAATTGTTGCTAGAATTGATAGGAAATGTCCAGCGGTTAACTTGTCTGGTACATGAGGGGCTAATGCTTTCCATACAAGGTCTGTTGCATAGGACATTGCTTCCCAGAAGGTTGAAGTGGGAGCTGGTTTCACAGGGTTAAATGCAGAGCCAGGGGGAGCAATAACTTTTAATGGTTTAAAGTATCCACCGCTCAAATCTGCATGCGGGTCTGTTACAGCCATGTATGTCTCTCTAACACCTGAGACCGTTGCAGGGTATGGTGATGCAATAGACCCTTTTACACTTCCACTACCAGTGAAGTCCGCTATGAATTCTTCATCTGTTATGGTTACCTTAACTCTAACATATACAGGTTCATCTGTTAATCCATCATCGTCTAGATAGTCTTCTGCTTCAAACACTCCCTTCGGCAGTTTCTTCAAATTCAATAACGCCAGCTTATATCCATCATTAATGATCTTCTCCATAGCGTACTTAACATTTTCTATACCGTACTTCTCAATCAATTTCTCAATCCTTCTAGCTGCTACTTTCATTGATGCAGCTTGAGCTTCCATGTCACCTAATGTATGTAGTGGTAGACGTGAGTTCTCCAATATTATGTCTATTACGTCTCTATTCGGCTTACCTTCACGATATAATCTAACGCATGGAAACTGGACTCCTTCTTGATATATTTCAGTAGAGTCGGATGTCCAGCTTCCGAAATGCATTCCGCCTACCTCACTCCAGTGACCCTTATTCAATATCAATGATATTAGTTCATCCTTATAGAAGACGGGCATCGCTAATGTAACATCATTTAGATGTGTACCTGATTTGTAGGGTACATTCAAGATGTAAACGTCTCCAGGTTGCATCTCTCCATTCCATTTCTCAAGTACTTCTTTAGCTACGAAGTCAAGGACTCCTGAGAATCCTGGAACTCCTGGAGCTTGAGCAACTAATTCTCCTCTCGCATCTGTGATACCTACAGCATAGTCTAATACTTCATAGATTACTGGGCTTTTAGCAGTTCTTCCGAAAGCATAAAACATTTCCTCATTAGCAGTTATTAAGCCGTTCTTAATTATCTCTAAAGTGAATATATCTTTCTTACTCATTTTACTCACCTCTTAACACGTTTACGTTTCCATACTTATCCACTA
>JAGDWP010000102.1:14000-15322 GCA_023269855.1 Nitrososphaerales archaeon
AACATTGGTCCAGAACCTCCATGAGCTATCAATGTAAAGTCTCTCGGGTCATAACCTCTCTGTACAGAGACTACTCTTATAGCGTAAGCTGCATTTTCATTTGCAAGCTTGATTATACCTTCTGAAGCTTCTTCAACAGATATATTGTAATGGTCGGCAATCTTTTCTTTAATAGTCTTAGCCGCTAGCTCTCTGTAAATCTTCATTGCTCCCCCGAGAAGATATTCTGGATTAATTAATCCGTTAACCACGTATGCGTCAGTAACTGTGGGTTCTTTTCCACCCTTACCATAACATGCTGGACCAGGATATGCTCCAGCAGCTTTAGGTCCTACCCTCAAGTTCCCGATTTCATCAATCCATGCAATGCTTGTTCCACCATTACCAATCTCAAAAGTATCAACTACTGGTACTCTTACTGGGTAACCTGCAGTGAATCTAGTTCTTTCTACGTAGTATTCTGTGTGAACTCTCGGTGTTAAGTCTTCCACTAAGCTAGCCTTGGTTGTTGTGCTTCCTCCGTCAAGTATAATCACATTTCTCTCACCGATCAATTTAGCAATATGGATTCCACCTATGACTCCTGCTACTGGACCCGACTCAATAGTGTAGATGGGATACTTCTTCGCGAAATCAAATGATGCTACGCCTCCGCTTGAAAGCATAACGAATGGTTTCCTGCTGAAGCCTCGTCTAGCAAATTCACTCTCAAGTTTCCCTAAGTATTTTTCAAGTTTAGGCTTAACGTAAGCATTCAAGACTGCTGTAGCTGTTCTTTCATACTCTCTCCATTCACGGGTTATCTCATGACCCAGAGTTATTGGTAGATCGGTTTTTTTACGAACTATCTCTCCAGCTTTTATTTCATGGATAGGGTTTGCATAAGAGTTTATGAAGCTGATACAGATGCTTTCAACATCTTCTTGGAGGAGTCTTTCTGTAGCTTTCTTGACATCTTCCTCGTTTAAAGGTTTTAGAATTGTTCCATCAGACATAATCCGTTCATCAACTTCGAGTCTAAGATATCTTGGAATAAGGGATTGAGGCTTCTTATATCTAAAATTATACATGTCTCTTCTATTAGATCTCTGAAGCTCAAGTACGTCTCTATATCCTTTTGTTGTAATTAATCCTACTTTTGCACCTTTACGTTCAATAATTGTGTTAATGACTAATGTTTGTCCATGAATTATTGAGTATACTTTCGAGAAGTCTACCTTACTCTTGACAACAGTATTTAATACTCCTATAGATGGGTCGTGAGGAGTTGTTTCATCTTTTACCCAGACGAATTCACCTGTTTCATCATCGTATGCAACGAG
>JAGDWP010000123.1 GCA_023269855.1 Nitrososphaerales archaeon
AGAGTTTGAGAAGATGAAGAAGGTTGTTGTCGCCGCCGTAGTTTTAGGATTAGATTTTTTACACTGTTTTAACCTATTTATTTTGGGTTTTCGATTCAGTATACGATGATTTATGGTTTTCGAAGGTTTGAAGAGTCGAGGAGAGTTATTGAAGTTTCTGTTCTGCTGTGGGTTAGTTGAGGAACGTATTTCCAGTGCGTACAAGTCTCTAGCCTCTAGGATAGATGACGAATCTGTTAAGTTATTGCTAGAATATATTAGTGATGATTCTCTTAAGCATTCCAGGATTCTTACTGGTATCGCGAGACATTTTGGAGTAGAGCATGTAGACCTAGATGAATGCAGTAGGATCGTCGGCTCCGTTGCTCTCCACATCATCGAAGATGCTGAAAGGATTGCTAGCGGAACTGATAGAATTACCGTAGATAAGCTGTCATCCAAGTTTGACGACTTAGTCGACCTTGAGAAATACTTTGGTGAAGAGTATTTCAACATGATTCAATTAAAGCTACTTGAAGTCATCATAGAACAAGAGAAGATTGAAGTAGGCTTCCTAAAAGAAATCCTTGAATACATAACTGAAGATGAGAGAAGACATGAAAAAATCCTTAAAACTATCAAGAGCTACTCCTCACAGAAAAGATAACCCTGCTTGGGATATATTCTCCAGAAAACCCTAGCCTAAGTTAATTTTAAGAACTCTTAAAATCTATAGATTAGAAGTCTATCCTTAAACTGATTTCTCAACCGATTTCTAAACAGTCTCTGTATAGGCTCCATTCTAGATAATCCATGGACTACTTAAATAGTAGAAGGCTTTCTTGATTTAGACAGGATGGTGTCTAATAGGGGAGGGCATTTCATAGAGTCAGCTCTAGATTATGAGAAGAAGTGGATCGTTAAGTGGAGTGAATCAAAGATTTTTGAGGCTGACCCCAACCCATCTAAACCAAAATTCTTCATATGTGTTCCATATTCATATCAGAATGGTCCCTTACATATTGGGCATGGATTCACTTTTACAAGGGGAGACGCATACGCTAGGTTTAAGAGAATGCAGGGATACAATGTTCTCTTTCCATGGTCTTGGCATTGGACAGGTGAGGCCGTTGCAGGAACAAGTGAAAGACTGAAACAGGGAGACCAGCTAATTAGGAAAGTTCTATTAGAGATTGATGGTGTACCTAATGAGATTATTGACAAGTTTACCGACCCCGCATACATTAGTAAATACTATACCGAAGAGAATAGAAAAGTTGTAAGAGCTATTGGTTTCTCAGTTGATTTTAGACGTGAATTCTACACTACAGACCTCCACCCATACTATAGTAAATTCATTACTTGGCAGTATCTTACATTAAAGAAGAAAGGCTATGTCACTATGGGGAAGCACCCAGTCGTATGGTGTCCACACTGTAAGAGTGCAACAGGAGACCATGACAGACTCATCGGAGAAGGAGTCTCCCCCGAAGAATACACACTAGTATACTTCAGAATGGATGACGTATACCTTGCTGCAGCAACTCTTAGACCTGAAACAATCTTTGGGGTAACCAATATATGGATTAACCCAAACCATGAATACGTTATCACAGAAGTAGATGGAAAGAAACTGTTAATCTCTAAGAAGGCCGCTGAAAAACTTTCTCAACAAAAGAAGAACGTCAAGATAATCTCTCAGGTTGATCCTAAGAAGATTATTGGGAAGATTGTTGAAACCCCTCTTACAGGCGTCTATATACCTCTGCTTCCAGCAGAGTTTGTTGACCCAAACTTCGGTTCAGGAGTAGTTTATAGTGTTCCAGGGCATGCACCATACGATTACGCAGGACTACTAACTTTAAAGAAGAAGGTAGCAGAAGTAGACGAATACAATATACGTAATATTGTTGAAAAGATTAAGCCTATATCTATCATCAAGGTTCCCGATTACGGAGATTATCCAGCTGTTGAGATAGTTGAAAAAATGAAGATCGCTGATGATAAAGACCCTAGACTTGAAGACGCTACCAGAGAGATTTATTCTAAAGAATTCCACAGCGGTATATTGAAAGAGAATTGCAGAGAATTCTCAAATCAGAAAGTTAGTGAAGCTAGAGAGAACGTAAAACAGAAGCTTATAGAAGAAGGTTTAGGAGATATTATGTGGGAGCTTCCAGAAAAAGTAGTCTGTAGATGTGGGACAGAATGCTTGGTTAAGATCGTTGAAAACCAATGGTTTCTAAAATACTCAGACCCTGAATGGAAGAAGAAAGTAAAAGAACACATCATGACTATGAAGATATATCCTGAAGAAGCTAGACAATGGTTCCTAAATGTTGTTGATTGGCTTAGAGACTGGGCATGCACACGAAAGACAGGTTTAGGTACAAAACTTCCATGGGATCCCGAATGGATAGTTGAAACATTAAGTGATTCAACAATCTATCCAGCACTCTACACTATAAGCAAGTATCTGAATAGAGGAGATGTTAAACCTGAACAACTTACACCTGAAGTACTTGATTACATATATTTAGGGATTGGTGACCCAGCAAAGATCTCAGCTAAGAATAAGATAGACTTGAAATTATTGAAGACTATGAGAGAAGAATTCCTATACTGGTATCCAGTAGATATGAGGATCTCTGCAAAAGAGCTTGTCCCAAATCATCTCACTTTCTACTTATTCCACCACGTAGCAATATTCGATGAAAAACTCTGGCCTAGAGGCATCTCCGTAAACGGGATGATAACCATTGAAGGAGAAAAAATGAGTAAGAGTAGAGGAAAATTCATACCTCTAAAAACCTCAATAATAAAATACGGAGCAGACACAACGAGGTGTACTCTACTATTAGCAGCTGAAGACATGGATGACCCAGATTGGAGAGAGAAGAACGCTAGAGAAGTCAAGTTGATGATTGAACAATTCTTAAGAGTCGTTGAAGAAGTAGCTAAAGCCCCTCTAGTTGATGAGACACCTGTTGATAAATGGTTGATGTCTAGGTTGCAGAGAAGAATAAAAAATATTACGACGTATATGGAGACTCTGAAAACTAGGAAAGCATGTCATGAAGCACTATATGGAATGTATTCTGATTGGAGATGGTTTCTCAGGAGAACAAATAATACTATAAGTAGGACCGCTGTAAAATTCATAGAAGATTGGATAAAGCTCCTAGCACCGTTTATACCGTTTACAAGTGAAGAAGCTTGGAGCATTCTAGGGAAAGAAGGATTTGTCTCGGTAGAGCCGTGGCCCATAGTATTGGGGGAACTAATCAACCCTGAAGCAGAACTTGCTGAAGAACTCATAATGAAGCTAATGGATGATATTAGAAGCATAATGGATGTTTTAGAGAAAAAGCCGAATAGAGTAATAGTCTACGTTGCTTCTGAGAATAAACTCGAGCTACTAGAAGAAGCACTAAACATTATCAAGGAGAATGAACAGAAAAGTTTAGGAAAACTCATCACAAGGATTATGGAAAAGCTACCAGGTAGAGAGAAGCAAGCAGTTGCGCTGGCTAGAGCACTCCTTGATACTGTTTCTTCACTTATATCTACTTACAAGCATAAAACAATAATTGATGCGGCAAAGAATGAGGAAGAAATCTACAAGAGAGCTGCAGAATTCCTCTCAAACGAGCTCTCAACACAGATTCAAGTCTTTAAAGAGGGGACTATAGGATTGTATGATCCATTAAAGAAAGCTGAAACAGCTTTACCTCTACGTCCCGGGATATATATTGAGTAAAGATTCTAACCGCCTAGAAGCTTTAAGAGAAGCCGCTGTAGATCTTAGATATCTACTCAATAGAGGATACCGTAAAGAATCAGCTTTAAAACTTGTAGGAGATAAGTATCAACTCAATAAAACTGAAAGATTAATTCTTTATCGGTCAATATATTCTAAAAGTGAAGCTGAGTCTATTAAGAAGAAGATGTTGACCCCGGATATGCTTACAGACAAAGATGTCTGGATTGATGGATTTAATGTTCTAAACACGGTTGAAGCTGCTCTGAGAAGAGAATTGTTAATCTTATGTGATGACGGAGTTGTCAGGGATTTTTCCCAAGTATATGGAAGCTACAAGATTAGCCAATATACAATGTCCTCGATCTCAATGATGATGGAGGAATTGAAAAATCTTGAAGCTTCAAATGTTATAATCCTATATGATTCACAGGTAAGCAAGAGTGGGATCATAGCTGCAAAGACTAGGGAGACAATGTGGAGCCTAGGTTTAAGAGGGGATGCTGAAGCAGTTAAGAAAGTAGATTCAACCTTATCCAGGATAGATGCAGTAGTCTGCACAAGCGACTCCGTAATACTTCTAGCATGTAAACAATTCTTTGATTTAGCAGGATACATAGCAATAAATAAAATAGGCAGAACAGACATAGTAATGTTGTAGACCCCCCCTAGGTTGGCCAATGAGCCAACTAAGACACACAGCAATTAAGAATAAAATACTCTGAGAAGATCCAATTGAAGTCTTAAGATTAGTTTTAAAGTAATAGATATTAATTGTTTTATAGATTATTTGGATGGGCACTTAGTGGTTAAGAAGGAAGTATTAGAAAGCTTCCATGCTTACATATGTTCGAGACGCTGTACCTTCTTTTTTGCCCCTAGTGGTGACCGAGAATGGTGAAGTATGTTTTTATTACCGGAGGAGTCCTAAGCGGGATCGGGAAAGGTGTTGTTACAGCTTCTATAGGTAAATTATTCCAGTTTAGAGGCTACAGTGTTGATGCAATGAAAATTGACCCATACTTGAACGTTGACCCTGGAACCCTCAACCCCATCGAGCATGGAGAAGTATTCGTATGCGAGGAAATCTGGAAGTTTCAACCAGTCCCCGGACAAGCATTTAACATCGCTGAAGTAGACCAAGACTTCGGAACATATGAAAGATTCCTCGACGTCTATATGCATCCTCAAAACAATATTACTTCTGGACAGATCTATCTCTCAATAGTCTTAAAAGAGAGGTTTGGAGAATATCTTGGAAAAACTGTTCAAGTCATCCCTCATGTTACTAATGAGATTAAGAAGAGAATTATCGATGCATCACGTAGGAGAAACCCGGATATCCTAGTTGTTGAAGTCGGGGGGACAGTAGGAGACATTGAGACTATGCCCTATCTTGAAGCGATTAGACAGCTGAGACTAGAGTATCCGAGAGACCAGACCGTCTTAGTCCATGTAACTCTTATACCATATCTTGGAACAGTAGGACAACATAAGACTAAACCTACTCAGCATAGTGTTAAGGTTCTACAGAGTATGGGTTTACAGCCAGATATAATAATTGGTAGAAGCGATAAACCCTTACCAGAGGATGTTAAAGAAAAAGTCAGCCTCTTCTGCAATGTCCCAAAGAACGCGGTTATATCAGACCCTGACTTAGAGACAATATATGATCTCCCATTAATATTTGAAGAGCAAGGGTTAGGAGAACTGCTCTGCCAATTATTGGGTCTCAACAATTTGATTAAACATGACATAGTGAATGAGTGGAAAATCCTCGTTGAACGCTTCAAGAATACTAGAGACGTGATAGATATAGCAATGGTTGGGAAATACTGCAAGATAACTGATAGCTATATCAGTATAAATGAAGCACTTAAGCATGCTGGAGGATACTTTAACACAAAAGTTAGATTGAATTTCATCGAATCTGAAGAATTCGAGAATAATCCTGAGAAGCTTTCAATCCTGAGTAGTTATGACGGAATACTTCTAACACCAGGCTTCGGAGTCAGAGGAGTTGAAGGAATGATAATGTCTGCACAATATGCTCTTAAGAATAAGATTCCCTTACTTGGAATATGCTTCGGTGCACAGCTACTCTTTATTGCTTTTACTAGAGAGTTTCTCGGGTTAAGAGATGCAAATAGTACTGAGGTTAAGCCTGATGCAGCTCACCCAGTCGTTGATCTATTAGAAGAACAGAAGAAGACTCAAGCATTGGGAGGCACGATGAAGCTCGGATCCAGAAGAATCATAGTTAAGAAAGATACTAAACTATACAAAGCATACAATTCAACTGAGATAATTGAGAGATTTAGACATAGATACAATATTGTTCCACATTATGCTAGTATAGCTGAAGAGAAAGGCTTAGTAGTCTCATCCTACGATGCAGAAGATAACTCAATATGCAGTATAGAGATTAGAGACGCATGGATAGTAGGTGTACAATTCCATCCAGAATTCAAGAGTAGACCAAACAAACCATCCCCCATCTACCTAGAATTCATAAGACACATCCTCGAAGACAGAAAGAAAAAACAAATCAAAAACATTTACGATTTATAGGATGGGCCCGTGGCCTAGAATGGATATGGCGCCGGCCTCCGGAAGATAAAACTAGAGAGAGCCGGAGGACGGGGGTTCAAGTCCCCCCGGGCCCGAATCTATCATGTCAACGATTCAAGAAAGACTTGATTCCAAGAAGTTTCCATCGTCATTGACTACTATTTCTCCAAGAATATTCTAACTCAGTAATTGTAGTACATATACCATACCTGAATAACTCTAACTTTACTGGATGTAAAAAGTTATATGCCTGTTTAACAATGTATTTCTCAGGTTGATGTTTTATGTCTTGGGAGAGATGGTGGAGAAGAAGATCTCCTTTCGGTAGAATCTTTGAAGAAATGGAGGAAATGATGAGAGAGCTAGATGAGATGTTTTCTAAATCTTTCGAGGAATTTGAAAAAGAGCTTCCAAGAGACCTTGTACGAGAGAAGAGACTAAAGGATGGAAGCACCGTCAGAGAGTATGGTCCAATAATCTATGGATACTCTATAAAGATAGGACCTGACGGTAAACCAGAGATAAGAGAATTTGGAAACATTAGGCCTACGAGAGGTAGACCTGAGATAGTTGAATTAACAGAGACGAGGGAGCCGCTAGTAGATGTATTCGAAGAAAACGATGTAGTAAAAGTTGTCGCTGAAGTACCTGGAGTAGAAAAAGAAGACATAAACCTAAACGCTACAGAAGACACCCTCATAATCTCTGTGAAAACACCTCAAAGAAAATACTATAAAGAAGTAGATCTGCCTGCTCATGTTGACCCGAACAGTGCTAAAGCATCATACAAGAACGGTGTACTAGAAGTAACATTAAAGAAGAAAGAAGGAGCAAAAGAAGAAAAAGGAGTAAAAATAAAAGTAGAATAAGTACCAGACCCGAATAGAATATAGTCGATGATATAGCTTAGGATAGCATAAAACAGACATCCCCATGCTTGACAAAAAAGCTTGATAATCAATGCTTAAAGGGAGGCATTCAAAGATAATAATAGAATGAGTGAAGTATCTCTTAAGGTAGCGGAAGCAGCTGGTAGAGACGTAGGTAGAGGTATTGCTAGAATAGATCCTGAGATAGCTTCCAGGCTTGGACTTAATAGCGGAGACATAGTAGAGATTATAGGTAAGAGAAGCACTTACGCAATATATTGGCCTGCTTATCCTCAAGATAGAGGAAGAGACATTATCAGACTAGATTCACAGACAAGACATAATGCAGGAGTAGGAATAGATGACAAAGTAAGAATTAGGAGAGCAGATGCCAAACCATGTAGGTCAATTACTCTAAGCCCTGAAGAACCATTATTCTTAATCGGCGTAGAACAATACCTAGCACAAGTCCTATTAGGTAGAGTAGTAGCTCAAGGAGACACAATCTTCCTAAACATACTTGGTAGAAAGATAAGCCTTAAGATAATTTCAACAAACCCTGCTGGACCAGTAATAGTCGGCGAAGACACTAAGATAGAAGTAACAGAGGAACCTGTTAAGAAAGCTCCACCCTCTATACCTAGAGTAACATATGAAGATATAGGCGACCTTAAGGAAGCAATTCAGAAGATTAGAGAAATGGTTGAGTTACCACTTAAGTATCCTGAACTATTTGAGAGACTGGGAATAGAAGCACCTAAAGGGGTCCTCCTCTATGGTCCACCTGGAACAGGGAAAACCCTACTCGCTAAAGCTGTAGCAAATGAAGTTAATGCAAACTTCTATGCAATAAACGGTCCAGAGATAATGAGCAAGTTCTATGGAGAAAGTGAGGAAAGATTAAGAGAAATATTCCATCAAGCTCAGGAAAATGCTCCAAGCATAATATTCATCGACGAGATTGATGCTATAGCTCCAAGAAGAGAAGAAGTCACAGGAGAAGTAGAGAAAAGAGTTGTTGCTCAACTTCTAACATTGATGGATGGTCTCCAAGCTCGTGGAAAAGTTGTAGTAATAGGCGCTACCAATAGACCGAACGCTGTAGACCCTGCACTTAGAAGACCTGGAAGATTCGATAGAGAGATAGAGATAGGTGTACCAAATACTGATGCAAGATACGAGATACTTCAAGTCCATGTTAGAGGTGTACCACTCGCTGAAGACGTAGACCTTAGGAAGATAGCAGAGATAACACATGGATTCGTAGGAGCAGACCTTGCTGCACTAGTTAAAGAAGCAGCAATGAGAGCTTTAAGAAGAGTTCTCCCAAAGATAGATCTATCATCGAGTAGGATACCTGCAGAGGTATTAAATGAATTGAAAGTAACAATGAAAGATTTCATAGACGCTTTAGGAGATATCCAGCCAAGCGTAATGAGGGAAGTAGCTGTAGAAGTTCCCGAAGTAAGATGGGAAGACATTGGAGACCTGGAGGAAGTAAAACAAGAGCTTAAAGAAGCAGTGATATGGCCCCTGAAATATAAAGACTTGTTGAAGCATGTAGATGCTAAACCACCTAAAGGCATCCTCCTGTACGGGCCTCCGGGAACAGGGAAAACCCTACTCGCTAAAGCCGTTGCTACAGAATCTGAAGCGAACTTCATAAGTATTAAGGGACCGGAAATCTTGAGTAAATGGGTTGGAGAATCAGAGAAAGCAGTTAGAGAGATCTTTAGAAAAGCTAAGCAGGCTGCTCCATGCATAGTCTTCTTCGACGAATTCGATGCCATAGCTCCAACCCGTGGAAGCGGACTAGGAGATGCAAGAGTAACAGAGAGAATAATTAGTCAACTGTTAACAGAGATGGATGGGTTGGAAGAACTGAGAGACGTAGTAGTAATAGCTGCAACGAATCGTCCCGACATAATTGATCCAGCACTTCTAAGACCTGGAAGATTCGATAAGTTAATCTATGTACCTCCACCTGACAAGAATGCTAGGAGAGAAATATTCAAGATACATTTGAAGAATACACCATTAGCAGAAGATGTCGATCTAGACCGCTTAGCCGAGAAAACTGAAGGATACACTGGAGCAGATATTGCAGGCGTATGTAGTACAGCTAAGATGCTTGCGATTAGAGAACACTTAGAGAAGTATAAGAACGATGAAGATGCAAAAACGTATATAGGAGAATTGAAAGTCTCAATGAAACATATTGAAGAAGCATTGAAGAAGGTTACCCCTATCTCAAGAAGAGAAATGGAGATCTATCAAGAAGCGGTAGAAAGATTTAGGAGATTACGGTAGACTACATTTCTTCAACTAATGGGACACCTATAAGGTGCAGGACATTCCCTAAAACTATCTTAAATGCTAGAACCTCCGCCAACCTAAACTTCTTCAACTCGATATTATCTGCATATAGAACTGGAACCTTCTCATAGAACTTGCTGAAGTCAGATGCAAGCATGTATGCATAGTTAGGCAATGTTTTAACTAAGAGGTTACGACCTACTTCTTCAACGACCTCTGGAAAGTAAGCTATCCTTCTCAACAACTGTTTTTCCTCTTCAACTGGTTCAATAGGAGACTTGAATGAATATTCTAGACTAGATTTTTCAAGTATTCTACATGCTCTAGCATAAGAGTATTGAAGATATGGTCCAGTATCCCCCTCCAGTTTAAGCATCTCATCAGTATCGAGAATTATCATCTTGTCAGTATCAGTTTTTACGAGAGAATACCTTAAAGCTCCGACCGCAATCTCCTCTGCAACTTCTTCAATCTTTTCAACACTCCATTCAGGATGTTTATCTCTGATCTCCGATCTAATCTTCTCCTTCAACATATCGAGTAACGTGTCAACTTTAACGTATAGACCTCTTCTACCACTCATATGTACAAATTCTTCACCTTCTTCAGGTTTGTAACCCATCTTAACAGCATCTTTAACACTCATTGCAACTACTTCATACCCGAAATGAATGTATCTGTTTGCTCTTAAGCCTAAGAGTTCTAAAGCATACTTTACAATCTCTTGAGGACGCTTTTGTCTAATATCAATCACGTTTATAACTTTTTCAGCTCCATGGATAGGTCTCTC
Organism: Nitrososphaerales archaeon; assembly: GCA_023269855.1. Lineage (GTDB taxonomy): Archaea > Thermoproteota > Nitrososphaeria_A > Caldarchaeales > Wolframiiraptoraceae > Geocrenenecus. Next base: position 10,286 of record JAGDWP010000123.1, read on the forward strand.
AACGTCGCCATCTAAATCTGTTACTAGAACTTCCCCACCCCACGGGTCTCTAATCCAGACTCTATACTTGAAGTCCTTGGAGGTGCCTCCAAGCTTCCATGCTCCATAAGCTATGTCTCTTGCAACATAAGTAGTTGAGCCATCACTCTTAATGAGTATTTCATCCCCCTCTTTACTAAGTATGGGATGGAAAGATAGATTTAGAAGCCAGCATCCAGCTTTCGGTCCAGATGTGGCCTTGTATACTGCACCAATCTCGTAGAGCTTCTTAAATACTTCACTCCATAGATCATAGGTTAGTATATCGCTTTCCATGTTCAGTATATGGTATCTTGCTCTGAGTCTCCAGCAAGTTTTAAGCTGATCTCTTAAAACCTTTTCAACTATCTCTCTATTCAGTTTATAATATTTTTCATCTCTTTCTTCAATCAGCTTAGCAATATTTTTTCTCTTCTCAGCTAGAGCTGGATCTTCTTCAATTTTCTTTGAGACTTCAACATAGACTACGTCTCCACAGTAGGCATCGAATCTTAAGTTATCCTCTGGGTTTAATGGGTAACCTAGCTCAGTGAATCCAAGTATAACATCAGCCATCTGTGTTCCACTATCATCTATATAGTTCAAGACTGTTACATCGTAGCCTAGGAAACAGAATAATCTATACAATGTATCTCCCAAGCAGACATTCCTAGCATGACCAACATGCAATGCCTTGTTAGGGTTGACACTAGTATGCTCAACTATTATCTTCTTTCCAGAGCCTATATTACTCTTACCATAATCTGAGCCTTGGATAATAACAGTCTTCAATATCTCTTCAGAGTATCTCATCCAGTCGACCTTGAAGTTAATGTAGCCAGACAAAGCTTCAACTGAACTTATCATCCCGCTCTTGTACTCTGATAACTTCTTGACAATTTCTTCAGCAATCTTTCCCGGATCTCCTCCCCTCTCTTTAGCTATATCAAAAGCTACAAGAGAAGTCAATTCCCCATAAGCAGGATTCTTTGAGGGAGTCAATCTAGCATCATCAATCCCAATGCTCTTAAACATTTCTGAAACTTCTTCTACGAGCTTCTTATACGTCATCCCGTAAACCTAATTCTATCCAGAAAGGTTTAACCTTTTAAGCTTACCACTACTATTGTCCAAGCAGGATAGGTGACCCTCATGCCTACAAATCTGCCTGCAGAAGCACAGAAGGCGCTCGCTAAATACCAGTTAGCTAGAACGATCCCTGATAAGATTAAAGCATTGGAAGAAGCATTAAGTTTAATCCCAGACCATAAGGGTACAGAGAAGCTGAGGGGGCAATTAAAGAGGAGAATAGCTGAACTCAAACGTGAAGCTGAAAGGAAAGCTATGATGAAAGCAGGCAGAAGGGATTTCTTCACAATTGCTAAGGAGGGAGATTCTCAAGTCGTTATAATTGGTTCAACAAATTCGGGTAAATCAAGTCTTCTAAAAGCTTTAACTAATGCTAAGCCGATAATCGCTCCTTATCCTTTCTCAACCGATAAACCTACTCCTGGAATGATGTACTACGAAGATGTTGAGATTCAGTTGGTTGAGCTTCCAGCAATCTTAACAGAAGAATTAGAAGAAACGCAGTATACTAGTAAATCTCTGGGCTTAGTAAAGAATGCAGATGGAGTAATAATACTGCTCGATGGAATGAATGATCCAGTAAAACAATTGGAGAGGATCTTGGAGTTACTTGATGAAGCAGGAATCTCGATAAAACCACGGAAAGGAGAGATAATACTGGAGAAAAAAGATAGTGGTGGAATAAGAATAGTTACTTTCGGAAACTTTCAGGGAACCTATAAAGAAGTTGAAGAACTTCTAAAGAATGTGGGTATAAAGAATGCTGTAGTAAAAATATATGGTGATGCATCAATAGAAGATCTTGAAGAAACAATCATAAGAGAGACAATACATAAGAAAGCTTTAATCATTTTAAATAAATCTGACGCAGTACAGCCGTCTACCCTCGAACAATTGAAGAAGATTGTAGCAAGCATGGGGATACCTTTTGCAGCAATTTCAGCTGAGAAGGGAACAAACCTAGAAGAATTGAAAGAAGCAACCTTCAAGACTCTTAGATTGATAAGGATTTATACTCAGAAGGATGGAATAGTCTCTAAGAAGCCGATCGTAATGTATGAGAATGCAACCGTCCGAGATCTCGCTGAGATTATCCATAAAGACTTAGCTAGAAAAATGAAGTATGCAAGAGTATGGGGGAGATCTGTTAAGATTCAAGGCCAACAAGTAGGATCCGATCATATACTCCAGGATGGAGATATAGTTGAAATATATTCAAGCTAGCAAAGTTTAGAGAAGCATGATTTTATCTCTAATGATTAGACTTCAAAATGTTAAGACAATATTTTTATGGTGGAAAGAATTCTTAAATCTAGAATGAGCTTAGAAGCTTTGGAAACTGTTCTACTCATATCTCTAGTGGTCTTCTCTATAGTAGCGGTTGAGTCCCGAAGCTTGATTAGAGCAGTATTCAGTCTGCTCGGCTTCATAATCTCTTTAAGCTTCCTATTCATTCTACTCTACGCTCTCCATGTAGGATTGATGCTCTTACTAGTCTATGCAGGTGGAGCGATCGCTCTACTCATGCTAGTAATAATGATGACAAATAGGAGGGAGGAGTAATGAAGGGCTACCAAGTCTTTGGATCGCTGACAGCAATACTGTTCGCAACACTACTCTTCCTCACCTTAAGCAGTAATCCACCAATACATCTAGGATGGAGGAAGACTATTGAAGAATTAAAACCTTTAGACCTCAACATAATTGGAAGAGCTATAGGTCAATATATATGGGAAAACTTCTACATGGCTCTACTAGCATTGATTCTCGTCGCAGTAGCTTTAGCTTTCTCAATTGTGGCCTTATTGAGAAGAGGCGACTAACATGACTTTACCATTATACTATTACCCCACCGTTGCAGGATTAATATTCGCTATAGGAATATACTGCCTAGCAACCAAGAAAAGTATAGTAAAACAGATAATAGCTATAGAATTGATGGTGAATGCGGCACATCTCAACTTCATAGCATTCGCTTTAACACCTGAAGGGATAGATCCCTACTCTCACAGCTTCGTAATATTATCACTAGCAGTAGGAGCCGCAATAATCTCGGTCGCAATCCTCTTAGCTGTACAGATTTATAGAACCTACGGCGCTCTAGACGTCACACTCTTGAGAAGATTGAGAAAATAAATGAAAAAAGATAACATTAATCGGGTAGAAGAGGTACTCAAGCAAAGTTCTAGAAAATTTCCAGAGATTACAGGAACATGGAACCCTGTAATCGGATGTCTTCACAACTGCTTATACTGCTGGGCTAGAAGATATGCTGCCCGTCTATCCAAGATGGGTGTCGAGCCTTATGCTAGTAGAGGTTTCCAGCCAACTTTTATTGCGGAAAGGCTTAGAAGAAGATTCTCAAAGAACTCTTTTATCTTTGTATCTGATATGGGAGACTTATTCGGTGAATGGGTTCCAGACCGATGGATATCTAGAGTGCTGGATAAAGTTAGGATGACACCTCAAACATTATTTCTACTATTGACTAAGAATCCCCAGAGATACTTGGAGCTGGGAGACCTACCTGACAATGTTGTTTTAGGTGCAACGATTGAGAGTAACAGAGATTATCCAAGCCTGTCAAATGCTCCACCCCAGTCTCAGAGAATAGAAGCTATGAAGAAAATTGAACATGACCATAAGGCGATAGTCGTAGAGCCTATACTAGACTTCGACCTTGAAGAATTCACTAGAGATGTAAAAGAGTTATCTCCATCATTCATCTATATCGGATACGATAATTATGGTTTCAATCTTCCGGAGCCACCACTACAAAAGACTTCACAACTTATTCAGAGAATGTTGGAATTCACAGATGTAAGGCTTGGAACTATTAGAGAAGCATGGAATGTAAAAACAGACTATTAATGGAATAGTCGATGAAAATTTCTTTAATATCTTTCAGATATAGCTCTAAGGAGATGCTGCAATGTACCCTGACACTATTTCAGAACGAGGCGTAAGACACTTCAAAATACTAAGCAAGGGAGAAGAATGGTGGGGGTTGAGGGCTTTCATTAGTCTCTCCATCTTCCTCCTAATAGTGAATCCTATGAGTTCAGCGAACCTCCGTCTAGAATTTGCTCGAATATATAGATAGTAAACATCTTTCTTTGCATAGTATGTTTTTCCTATCTTTTTATCATAGATCGATGTTCCCTTCTTTGTTCCTAGATATGGTCCTGTCACTTCTATATCCAACCTCAATAATAGTTCCTTAACATAGTTGAGAGTTCTTAAATCTGTATTGAAAACAAGTATATATCCGTTCTTACTTACACATCCTTCGCTGTCAAAGAATGCTCTGAGAAACGCTGTTATAGTCTCTACACTATACTCAATGTAATATCTTAGCCTCTCAATGTCTAACGGCTTCTTCAATAATTCGTATAACGTTTTTGAATGTCCTTCAACAATGTAGAGTCCATTTCGTCGATCTTTTCCAATCCATGGTCTAGATCCTGTAACGACTTCGAGGCATCTAGCAAACTCCATGGCATGTTCAACGTCCTTGCATTTTAAACCAATTATATAGTAATATCTCTTCTTTCTTATTCTTGTATATCCATCTCCAGCCACGTCGCCGATGATGAATGCCAGCTCCTTCGATGGTTTAATATTATCTAATGTTATCGATTCTCTTCCATGGGGATTATGGAGAACTCTTAACCAGTAACTTATATGTGATCTTGATAACTTCTCACTATACTTCTCTTGAACCATCTTTATTATTTGACTGTATGATAGTCCAAGCTTCCTAAGTCTATGCACTTCATCATATAGTTTCATTCTTAGCTCTAGCGGTCTATACTTCATAATCTCACACTCCTAGAAGCATCAATAGTATCGGTATCAATAGTAGCATTGTTATTAAT
>JAGDWP010000036.1 GCA_023269855.1 Nitrososphaerales archaeon
GCTGACGATACACCTGCTGGCCGATGAACAGTAAAAGCTGTGAGGCTGGCAGGTTGGACAGAGTCCTCTTTCATATAAGTTGAGTGGTGGGAGTCCTCCAGCCCTACAGCTACTGTATTTCATCGGCCAGCCCCATCCTTCACCACTTTTTTGTTTAAAGTTAAAATTGAAGCTTCCTTTTCTAAAAACATGTGTAAGAAACATTTCTGAAGTATTAACTATTCGAGTAGTATTAAGATATATTGAGAGTCCACCACTCATACTATCTTCAACCCCTCTTCTACCAGTTTATCTACAAGCCATTTCACAGCCTCCCTAACGTCTTGACCATCGAACTTCAGCTTCTTCCTAGGAACGGAGGGTGTCGCAATAGATTTCTCAACTCTAGTTGGTGAACCCTTAAGACCTATACATTCTCTCATCAATCCAAGCTCATTATTTGTCCAAACTTCGATATTGTTTTCGAGTTTAGCTTTGAGCTTATAGGATAACTTGACAGGTCTAGGCTCGTTACTCTTCATAGCTACAACTATGAGGCATGGGATCGGGAGCTCATATACTTCTATCTTCTTTTCAAGTTTTCTCTTAGCTCTGATTACTCCATCAACATATTCAACATCTGTAACATAATAGATATATGGTATCTTTAGCCATGAAGCTGTCTGTGCACCTATGTGAGCTGTAGAACTATCAATTGTCTCTTGACCGAAGATGAGGATGTCAAACGGCTTCAATCTCTCTAATGCTTTTGATAAAGTATAAGATGTAGCAAGAGTGTCTGCTCCAGCGAAGACTCTATCGCTTATCAGTATTGCTCTATCAACACCCATACCTATGATAAACTCTAGTCCAGCTCTAGCAGACATAGGGGCCATAGAGACGGCTGTAACAGTTCCACCGTATTTTTCTTTTAACTGTAAAGCTGTCTCAACAGCATTCAAGTCATGTGGATTAATTATACTTGGTATTCCTTCTCTAATCAATGTCCCAGTCTTAGGGTCTATGTTTACTATCTGAGTATTAGGAACCCATTTGACAGCTACTATGATATTCAAACCCATCCTATTTCACCCGAACCTGTACTGTACCCCTCTCCCACTTAGTGGATAGTTCCATGTTACTGCTTCATGCGGGCAAACTATCCTGCATGTACCACATTCAACGCATCCTTCATAACTGAACAATATTTCTCCACCCGTCAAGGTATAGCATCCAGCTGGGCAAAGAAGTGTACAGACCTTCTTATCACATAATTTTCTACATTTCTCATAATCTACGATTATGTGTGGTCTATGATCAACATCCCAAACATTTGCATTCAATGCTTCATCTATCTTCATCTTTTTCAAAACTTTAATTTCACTCATATCGCTCTCACCACTTTAAACATATTCCAGAGAACTTTTACGAGCGAAGTCTTCCCTCTTATCGACTCCTTTAATGCTTGCATCAATGTCGGAGAAGAATCTTCTATCTGGAACAGTTTTCTAGAAACATTTATCAGTATTTCAGGATACTGAGTAAATATATCGCTTGACCTCAATATTTTAGAGATTCCTTTATGTTTTCTAAGCTCCTTCATTATGAAGCTTTCCTCTAGAAGTTTCTGGTATAATGAAAGGTTTTCACTATCGTATCTTCCCTGGCTGTGTGCTTTCAGGATTGTTTTAGCAGCTAAGTATCCACTATATGCTGCGAAATCAACGCCTCTAATAGTGTAACCCAAGTTTAATAGTAAACCGGCTGCATCACCAGCTATCAGTAGCCCATCACTATACAGTTTAGGTGGACTCATATCTAACCCTGCTTCAGGCGTTAAATGAGCACCATACTCAACTAATACACCATCACTTATAATGTTCTTGATAGCAGGTATCTGCTTGAAGTCTTCAAGTACATCGAATACATGTTTATTGATTTTCTTACATGCTTCATCTAGGAATATTACGAAGCCGAGGCTTAATGTGGAAGAGTTTGTATAGATGAATGCTCCTCCTGGAAGATAAGCAGTTGGTTCTCCAACTATTAACCATGCAAGCCCTTCTCCTGGTGATAGTCCAAACCTAGCTTCAATCTTAGAAGCGTCAAGTCTAACAACCTGCTTCAACCCTAACGCTACCTGACCTGTATCAAGCTTCTTTGTTAATCCAAATCTTTCAAGGATAAGCCTATTTACTCCTTCTGCATCTACTACAACATCAGTCTTTAATATATCGTCTCCCGAGACTACGCCTTTAACTACTCCATCCTCAAGATATAGCTGGTCTACACGTACATCTGTAACTATTACTGCTCCAGCTTGTTCAGCTTTCTGAGCCATCCAGCTTGTGAGTTTAGAGAGGTATGCTACAAAGCTTGTAGTATCCTGAGAGCTGTACTCTAACGTGAATAATTCTCCCTTAGACATTATGCTGAAGCGTTCTCTCTTAACCCATCTTTCAACAGGTGCTTCACTTCTAAAATTCTCATATATTTCTTCTAGAGGTTTAGAGTACACTCTTCCACCGTAAAGGTTTTTCGAGCCGGGTACTCTACCCCTTTCAAGAACTACAACTTTTAGACCGTTCTTAGCAAGAGTGTAGGCTGCGGATAAGCCTGCAGGTCCAGCTCCGATAACTGCCACATCAAAGACAGCATCACTAATGATTGGCAAACACCGTACACCTCAACCAGCCATCAATAATTATTGAAACTTTCATATATACTATAGGTTGGGACTCTATGCTTATCCTAAATGTACTTTATCTATTAACATACTCGATGTATTTCATTAACTACTTCACGTATCTTTTTGAGTGATTGGAGGATTCTCGGACCGAGTGGAGCTCCGAAGACTATCTGGTTATAGCCAATCTTTATTATATCCTCAATTGTCTCTTTCAGTTTTTCTGGGCGGCATATGATTGCTAGCTTCTTAACTATTTCCGGGCTTATTAAACTGTATAGTTTTAACCAATCAGCTTTCCTAATTACTTCTCTTATACATGCTATTTCTTCTTCTCTTATGTTGAGTCCTTCCAGTATATTGCTTGGTAAACCGCATAGTATGTATGCAGTGTAGGGTGTAGCCGTCTTAATAGCTTTCTCTAAGTCTTCATCAATGGATATTGTGAGGTAAGCTGCTACATCTATGTCTTCCATGCTTCTATTAACTCTCTCCGCACCTTTCTTTACCTCCCCGTATGCCCATTTTAAGTCTTCAAGGTCTGAATAGTTTACAAGTACTCCGTCTCCTATCTCTCCACCTTGCTGAAGCATTCTTGGACCTTGGGCACCAACATATATTGATACTCTACTTCTAGGGTTGAAGTCTAATCTACCATGTGCTTGACCTATTGTTACCTGTTTCTCGGTTAAAAGGGCTCGTATAATCGTTATTGTTTCTCTAATTTTTTCCAATGGCTTAATTCTCTCTATACCTATGCTTTCAAGAGTTGTTTTGTCCCCCGCTCCTATAGCGATCTTTACCCTGTTTGGTGCTAGTTCTGTAAGCGATGCTGTTAGCTGAGCGATTACGAAAGGATTTATAGTATATGGGTTGATCACTCCTAAACCTATCCATATTCTACTTGTTCTCTTCAATAGATGTGAAGATGTTATAAAGCTGCTCCTATTATGAGGGTGCTCACTCAACCATATACCTGAGAATCCAAGCTTTTCTATAATGTATGTTAATAGGTCTATCTTCCATAATGGGTCTTTCGGGACTACTTCAATAGAGAAGACAGTCATACCCTCACTTCACTCCCTAATCTCTCCACCATCTTTCTAAACTTGGAAGGCTCAGCGATGGAGACAGCGTAAGCGATTTCCCCTAGAAACTCGACGTTGCTCAGTTTACCCTCTCTATAAGCTTCATTAATCTTCCATCCAATATCATCCTGGATCCTTTCCAAGTTAACAGAAGACAAGAGAATATCAAGTAGTTCTTCTGCTAACTCTAGCCTCTTTTGAATAGATAATCTCTCAACTACTTTTATGAACCCAGTCACGTCCATGTATATTCTAAGAGACTAGGATAGTAAATGGATATAAATTTAGTCTATTCTGTATTGTAGTTGATTAAGGGTTGGTTGAGTACTGGTTTAAGTATGGTGTTACAGAGATTTCCGGAGAGATAAGTGAAGATGTTAAGGTTGAGAAAGTTTCAAGACATTACTCAAACTTAGAGTATGATTATAGTGTCTTCTCTAAGATAATTGATGAGTTAATTGGAGAGAAAAATATATCTGTGGTCTTTGATTATTCTTCTCCTAGTGGAATTGATTTATTAAAGTCTTTTCTCGCTGATGTTGAGGCCAGGGGGGTTGAGAAGGATAGGCTTAAACTACTTGTTTCTTCATGGAGAATTAACTCAAAGATTCTTGAGAAAGAAGTAGAAGATGTTCTGAAATCTTATAAACATTGTCTAGTATATCCGTGGAGTGAAGATAAAGTCGAGTATAATGGGTTCATGATATCAAGGAGTATTATTGATTCATCTTCCAGAGTCTATATTTCTTCAATTATCCCTCATGGTGTTTTAGGCTACCCATCCATAAAAGATTCTCTAAAACTATGTGGTTATATTAATGACAACATTGTAAGCGACTCCAGTCAATGGTTTAAACTTCTAGAAGAATTAAACTTCATAGGATTATGCATCGTAGGTGATAGAGTTTATTCTGGATACTTGTACGAGATTAACGATGAATGTATGAGGGAGGCTGCGGGAAAATATAATGTCAAGATTGAGGAGGAAGCAGATATACTGCTTGTAGATGGATGTGGTTGGCCATGGGATTCAACTCTCGAAAGCTGCCTTCATATTGTTGACCTCGTAGACGAAGGAGTTAAAGATGGTGGATTAATCGGTTTAATATCTGAGTGTAGAGAAGGATTAGGAAGCTACACATTTGTATCATCATTATTCTCTAAAAATCTTAGAGAAGATAATCTAGGTGTGAAGGCTCTGATGAGGGTGATGAATATATTGGAGAGAAAAAAGCTTGCACTCGTCTCGACTATTCCTAAAAGTATTATTGAGAAGATTCTCCATTCAAGGAGTTTCGATACACTCCAAGACTTGTTAACTTATGGTTTTAGAATGTATAGTAAACATGCTTTTGTAAGGATAGTTGATGGAGTTTTATGGTTGACTAAGTAAAGTAGAGCTATGTTTAGATTTTTGGAAACATTTTAAAAGAATCTGATTGGAACGAATGTTAATACAAGTATTGCTATGACGAGTGATATAGCTATTTTTCGACCTTTAGATAAGGGTGAAATCTGGTCTAGTGGAGCTATATCTGGTGTTCTAGGCATCATTAACAGTATAAGTATTGCGAAGAAGAAGTATCCTGTAATCGCTAATATAGCTACTGAAATGTATCCTGCAAATCTATGCTGTCTCCTACTTAGGAAGCTTCTAAAGACTCTTCCACCATCAAGCTGCCATGCTGGAAAGAGGTTAAGAGCAGTTATAAGCATTCCAAGCCATGCTGCAAACCCTACAGTTGAGAATAATGGAATCATGTCTGGTTTACCGAATAATGGTCTTACAAGATAGAAAACTAGAGGAGACGGTAGAAGTAGACCACCCTCTTTCACTACTTGACTAACTATGTAATCATACTGTTCTACAGGGATCCATCTAGCAGTCGTGAATGATGTAAAGAGTACTGCTAAGCTTACTATGAATCCAGCTATTGGTCCACTTACACCTATATCAAACATATCATCCCTGTTTATTGTTGGGCTTTTCTGGAAGATTAATGCTCCAAAAGTTGGGATCATCGTCGGTATACCCGGGATAAAGTATGGTGGACTAGACTCCATATAGTCTATCTTCGCCGAAATTTTGTGTCCAAGCTCATGTATCCCTATTATCGCTATTAGAGCTACTGCGAACAGTAATCCATCTATGAACCTATCTATGAATCCTGTCTTACCTGTAATTATCTCATAAACTGTTGTAGAGGATCTTAAGTATCCGTCTACAGCGATTGTCCCAAGTGTAGCTATGAAAAGTAGTAGGGGAAGCGTTCGAGACTTGGGTATAGGTAGCTCAACCCTAGGCTTCGGAAAGATCCTAATTACTATTCTACCATCTTCTTTCGTGGCTGTAGGTATGAGATCGTATTGTTTAAGTTCTTTATACAGGTTTCTAAATTTCTCCTTAATATCTTCATCGTATATTCTGAAAGTCAGGATTCCTGCATCAATGTAAACGTCTGAGACTGTAAAATAGCGTTCAACAATAGATTTGACAGCATCCATGTTTTCAATATACATTTCTAATTCTTCCCTTCGACCTTGATAATCTATATGTTTCTGTTGTTTTAAACTTTTCCCCAAATACTAGCATTAAGTAGTCTTGAAGCAGTGATTACGAGTTTCAAGAACAATTTAAAAGGAATCTGCAGGATATATACTTCGTGGTTTTCTACATCTATAATTCCCTAGTCCCCATAACGTATGTTTATCGATTTAACGAGAACTCATTCATTAAAAGTGCCTTTTTAAAATTAAAAATGCATCATCTCTTCTCTCTAGATTATTAGTAAATGTATCCGGAGGTTTAATCAAGATTGTTTAAGGCTTGTGATTTAGCTTGTCAAACCTGTCTCCGATTTCTCCTGAAAGTAGCTGGAATCCATGGGAAAATAATCCTCCACGGAGTAAATACCACTTACACCACTATATGCAGTAGAACTGGCAGAGGATATAGCACTAGTAAAAATCTATTCATACATTAACCATGTTCCTAATACCTATCACAACTTCTAAGTGATTACCCTGATCTTAACCCGAAGATCCTGTATTACCTATATCAGTTAAGGGCGTGAAAATTTATACAGTACATACCAGTATATGCCTTTGATGATTAAGGATAGATTACAGGGTCTGTTAACAGCTCCTAAATAAATAGACTTATATAGCTGTTCATAGACTTCTATCCAGATGACTTTGGAAAAGCACTACACGATGAAGGAAGCCAGCAGGATTCTCGGAGTCAGTGTTAGGCGACTTCAGATTTGGGATAAGGAGGGGAAAATAAAACGTGTTAGGACTCTTGGAGGGAGGAGAAGGATTCCCGAAAGCGAGTTAAAAAGGCTCCTTGGAATAAGGGAAATTGATACAAGTAAAAAAGCAGTAATTTACGTTAGAGTTTCTTCACATGAGCCAAAAGCAGAAAGGGGATTTAGAACGGCAAAAACAGAGCTTGTTGGAGTATTCGAAGTCAAGAGGCTGTGAAGTTGTTGCTGTTTTGGAAGATGTGGCGAGTGGTCTTAACGAGAATAGGAAGTCTCTGAGTAAATTATTTGATATGGTTGAAAGACGGGAGATAGAAGTGGTCTTAGTGGCTTTTAAAGATAGGCTCACTAGATTCGGCTTCAAGTATCTAGAGCGGTATTTCTCATCTCATGGTATTAGGATAGAGGTTACTAATGGCGAGGAGCCTAAGGATGCATATCAAAAACTCGTTGAAGACTTAATCGCTTTGGTTTCAAGTTTTGCTGGAAAACTCTATGGTTTAAGAAGCTATAAGTATGAGAAGGTGATGGAAGGTGTCAAGCAACTTATCGCTGAATGAGACCTGTAGGTTTAAACTCAGTCCAAGTGAAGAGTATAAAGCAATTTTAGAAGAACTCTTCTCAACATATGAAAGTATCGTTAAAGAATGCCTTAATAAAGCCATCGAGATGAACATAACTTCAAGGAAGAGATTACATGAAGCAATTTATAGAGAGTTGAGGGAAAAGTATTCTTCTTATCCTTCACATTATATCTATACAGCAATAACACAGGCTCATGAAGATAGACATTAGCGAGGCAAAATACATCAGAGACAGATACTTTAGGAAGAGGAGGAGCATTCAAGCCAAGACTTCAGGAAAAGTCAAAACCAAGTTGTTGACCAAATATTCTGGAAGGGAGAAGAGAAGGATTAACGACATACTTCACAGAGTCTCTAAGACCGTAGCTAAAATAGCATCTGATGATTCCAGCTTCATAACAGGGCAATGCATAGTTTGTGATGGAGGATACACTCTCCCATAGAGCTCTTGGAAGATATTCACCCCTAGATATTCTTAATATAAAGATATAGATTGGTCATTTCACTGTATCGTTGGAATATGTTTAAACTATAGTTAGAGAACGTGTATTGTAGAATTGGTGACGTTGGAGATTAGACCTGACAAGCATTTCCTAGTTAGAGAAGCAGTGGAGGAAGATTTACTAGCTGTTATGAATATTAACCGTATATGTCTTCCAGAAAACTATAGTTATGGATTTTTTGAAACTATTCTCCATTCTTATCCTAAGAGTTTTCTAGTTGCTGAGGTTGAGGGACGTATAGCTGGATACATTATGTGTAGGATTGAGAGGATACTTTCAAAATTTCAGAGATTCAGGATAACTAAAGCTGGGCACGTTATCTCTATAGCTGTCCTACCAGAGTATAGGAGGCTGGGTATAGCTTCTGCACTACTGAAGAATGCGATGAAGATTCTTAGAGAAGTCTATGATTGTAGTGAAGTATTCTTAGAGGTTAGAGTCTCGAATACTCCAGCTATAAATTTGTATGAAAAACTTGGATTCATGAAAGTTGACAGGATTAAAAGATACTATATTGATGGTGAAGATGCATACTTAATGGCTAGAGAGCTACCATTCCCAGAGTAACCAATTAAACTTGCAGGACAGTAAATAGAGATTATTTTTTATTTTAGCTTAAGTAAGTTGTGGAGGAAGCTTGGCTGACATTGTTTATGAGGGAAACTATAAAAGGTTCTACTATCTTGTTTAGTTGGGATACTAGAGTTGCCGTATAAGAGGAAGAACAGGGGTAGGAGGAAAGGCGATAAAGGTAGTGAACCGACTGTTCAATGTGATAACTGTGGAGCATTCGTTCCGAGAAGTAAGATCCAGAGAGTTACGACCCGCGTCTCACTTGTTCGAGGAGACCTTGCTAGAGAGCTGAAACAGATGGGAGCATACATTGCTGAAAACGTAGTAGTCAAGAACCTATGCATAAGCTGCGCCATCCACTATGGAGTCCTAAAAGTAAGAGCAAGAGAAGAAAGAAAACCTAGACAATTCCTATAAAAACAATCTCTACGTTAAACCTCCTTTATACTAATAGTTTAGAGTGATAACGTCAACATTATAATGAACTACCATGTTATTAGTCTTGGATTGATGGATGTTTAAAGTTGATGATGTTGGTTTACGGCTTATATGCTATGGCCCCCGAACTAGTTTAGGCGGCTTCGAGTTAAGTCCAGATATATTGATCGCTTTAGAGGGTGTAGGTACATTTAAAGGTGTAACAGTAGAAGAAAGATTAAGTGAGCTCCAATCTAAGGATAGAGACCTTAAAGATGTTGCTTCAAACATGCATAGAGAATCTACTAGACGTGGACATGCTTCTCTAACAACATCTCTGATATTACAGTTTGAGATAAATCCATGCAGTAGAGCTGCAACACTTTTGCTTGCCGCTCAACCCTTCGGCTCATACCTACAGGAGTCCCAGAGGAGAAGACGAATAAAAATGGATGAATTTATTATACCTTCAAATATAGATAGAGTTGAGAAACTATCAGTAAAGTATCGTGAAACATTAAATTATGTATGGAGATGCTATGATAATCTAATCGGTAGAGGTGTACCTTTCGAGGATGCACGATATCTTCTACCATTATCATCACGGACATCCATCTTCATAACTGGAAGTCTTGAAAGCTTCATCTGGTTAATATATTCTTCAGAGAATAGGGATGAAGAATATTTTCCAGTAGAATTAAAGAAGATAGGAGCACTGATTAAGGAATTAGCTATGAATATCTCTCCACTGTTAACTTCTGCACGTTTATCATTTAAGCCTCTGCACTATGTTTACCCATATCCAGACCCGTATAAACCAGAAGACAGGATACTAGAAGAATTAATCAAACAATATAATGAACCTGACCAGCCAATAGTAATAGATTTCAAAGTTTCAGGAGAGATTCAAGACCTAGTAGAAGGTGCTTTGAAGAACTCTGAATACATGAACTCTTTAAACTCACTTATTCATGCTGTAACTCTTGAACCTCTATCCCTTGCAGCATACCATCAATCAATAAGACATAGGACAGTTCCAACATCTGTAGAATCAATCTATAAATCATTAGAGAGAGCATTAAGTAATCCTGAAAAAAACATAGTCACTCCACCGACAATAAAAACTAGTGAAGAAAGATTAAACATATTCAATGACGCTGTCTCCAAACTTCTCGAGACATACTCTCTTCTATTAAATGAAGATGTGGCCCCTTCTGAAGCTATGTATCTATGTCCTCAAGCATTAAGAATCTATGTTGCAAGAGTCTATAATGCATTCAATCTTCTCTGGCCGCAGGGGTACATCGGTACGAGAACATGCAGTTATGCACAATGGGAAGAAAGAATGATAGCTTACAGTATCTGGAGAAGTATAGAGAAGTATTCACCGAAAATTAGTAGATTGATGGGTGAGAAATGTAAACACTTAGGATACTGCCCAGAGAAAGCCTGGTGCCCAATAATAAAGAAGTATATTCCAGAATACGATGATGAACTGCATAGGAAGATGATGGAATAATGTCCTAGACACTATCGTAACCGATATGGATGAAGATTAAGATACTAGTTATTCAAGACTTACTACTTCAACTACTTCTCCATCAATAAGTTTGACTGCTGAAGGGACTATTCCATAGAACCTACATGAGAAAACAGTCTTTAACCGTTTATTGAATAGCTCTCCATAACCTTCTGGCTGAGGCTCATGTGCTCTAACCATCATTGTAAGATTATTCTTTTCTAGAAAGTTGTTGAATGCTCTCCACCCATACAGTTTAGCCCCTCCACCTCTCCAGCTAGGCGCAAACCATTCTACATCTTCAGATGGATCATTCCATAATAGTTGGAACCCTATACCACTATGTGGATTCAATTCTCCTTTCGGTATACTGTTTATTTCATCGATCTTCTCTAATCCTTCAGGAACCCCGCCGTGTACAGCGAAGACTCTCTTATGAATTAATGCTGCATAAGGTAGCTTGGAGAACAATCTAGCAAAGTCGCCGTATAGTTGATGACCATATTTACGATATATTAGATCCATGAACCCGTACCATCTATTCATTTCAACTGTCTCATGATTGCCTCTCAACATTATGAGGCTGTCTCTCCAGCTCAGCTTAGATTCCAGGAGTTTAACTATGTTCTCAACCTGCTTGGGGCCACGGTCAACATAGTCTCCCAAGAATAATAGTTTAAGCCCTTCTTTTTCAGCGATTTTCAAAGCTTTACTAGTGCTCTCCTCATCTCCGTGAGTATCTCCCACTATTAGGAATCCTCCGAATCCTTGAACTATTAATTGCGGCTCACCTTCAAAGATAGGCTCAGCAGACTCTATCAAACTCTTAATCTCTACGCTATCCATACCTCGAAGATATTCATAAAATCCATTTAATCAATTTATCCATTTTACATTGATACTAAAGTAGAGAATAAATGTAGATAATGTGCTTCAAGTTATTTTTTAAGTAATTTTTTCAGGATCTCTGCTACCTGGGATGGTAGTTCAGCAACTTCTACTCCCGCTTCTTTGAGTGACTTTATCTTGCTTGCTGCATCCCCGACACCCATAGAGATTATAGCTCCCGCGTGACCCATCCTCTTACCTGGTGGAGCTGTTCTACCAGCAATATAAGCTACTACAGGTTTTTTATATTCTTGCTCAACAATATATCTTGCGGCTCTCTCCTCCATGTCTCCACCTATCTCACCTATCAAGACAACAGCGTCTGTCCCATCATCTTCTCTAAACATTTCTAAAGCATCTATGAATGAAGTACCTGGAACCGGGTCTCCACCTATACCTATAGATGTACTTTGACCTATACCTGCTTTAGTCATAGCATACGCTATCTCATAAGTTAGTGTACCACTTCTAGAGACTATCCCCACTCTGCCTCTGGAAAATACGTGTCCAGGCATTATGCCAACCTTCGATTCTCCTGGAGAGATTACGCCTGGGCAGTTGGGTCCAATGATCGTTACACCATTTAGCTTAGCGTATCTTACAAACTTCATTGTTTCATGGACTGGGATACCCTCAGTTATCACTACAACCAAGTCCAGTCCAGCGTCGATTGCTTCATACACTGCGTCTGATGCAAATCTTGATGGAACAAAGATTATGGAAGTATTGAGCTCAGGATGTTTTCTAACAGCTTCTATTACGCTATCATATACGGGTACGCCTTCAACTGTTGATCCTCCTTTTCCAGGTGTTACTCCTGCAAGTATCTTTGTACCGTAGCTTAGCATTGCTCTCGTATGGAAGCTTCCCTCTCTGCCAGTGATCCCCTGAACGACGACTCTCGTATTAGAATTAACTAGTACAGTCATCTTCCACCACCTAACTCAACTGCTTTCCTAGCAGCTTCATCCATTTCTTCTAAAACAAATACATTGTTCTCTTCAAGTATTCTTCTTCCTTCCTCCTCATTCGTGCCCTTCAGTCTTACAACAATCTTCTTACTTGTTGTAGTCTTCTTTAATGCTGCAACTATACCGTTAGCAACTTCATCGCATCTTGTTATTCCTCCAAGTATGTTGATGAATATAACTTCAGTCTTCGGATGTTGAAGTAGTAGGGTTACAGCTTTCTCAACTAGGTCTGCTCTCGCTCCTCCACCTATGTCTAGGAAGTTTGCAGGCTTTCCTCCTAGAACATATACTGAATCCATAGTGGCCATTGTTAATCCTGCTCCATTACATAGTATCCCAATGTTTCCATCAAGCTCAACATAGCTAAAGTTCATCTTCTTAGCTTCAGCTTCATAGTAGCTTAAGTCTCTCACAAACTCGCTGGAGAACTCTGGATACTTGAATAATGCATTATCATCAAGTATTATTTTTGCATCTACTGCTTCGAGACTATTATCAGGTGTTAAAGCTAGAGGGTTTATCTCAGCTAGCTCACAATTATAATTCTCGAAGACTCTGTAGAGATTGACGACAATCTCTTGAGCTTTCTTTAACGCAGGTTCACTTAACTCGAGAAAACTGGCGGCTCTTCTCGCATGATAATCTCTAACGCCCAATATCGGGTCGACAACGATCTTTAGAATTCTTTCAGGCTTAGTTCGTGCCAGCTCCTCTATATCAACTCCCCCTTCCGGTGAAGCCAAGATCACTGGGGCACCAATACTCCTATCAATAATGATGCTGAGATATAGTTCTCTAGCTATATCTACTGCTTTAGAGATTACGACTTTCCTTACTTTCTCACCTTTAATCTCTGAGCCGAGCATCTGCTTAGCATACCTATATGCTTCTTCAGGGTTTTCTGCAAGCTTGACTCCTCCAGCTTTGCCTCTACCAGCAACAAGAACCTGGGCCTTAACTACGACTCTGCCACCTATTTCTTCAGCAGCCTTATAAGCTTCCTCAGGAGAAGATACAACACTGAACTTTGGTACAGGTATACCATACTGGTTGAAAATATTCCTAGCCTCATACTCAAAGAGCTTCATGCTGTCTATATAGTATAAACTATGTAATGAATATTATGCATTCATATGGTGAAGATTACCCTAACACGAAGAGGAAAATGACTATATATGGTTGAGAGCCAGTATAGTATCATTTCTTTGGTTTTATGTAGATCTTTCCTCCTAGTATTGTATTATTAGGTATTAATACTTTTACACCATCCTGTTTAACGATCATTGTAAATAATGTTGAAACATCTTCGACTATTCCTTCTTCACCACCTAAGACTACTTCATCTCCAATCTTTAATGGTCTTACTATAAGTAGGAACAATCCTGCAACTGCTTGACCTAGAACCTGCTGAAAAGCAAAGCCGATAACAATTCCTATGAAACCTCCTAGAGCTACTCCTGCAGGACCGCCAGCCACACCTCCAGCTATAGCTGCAACTAATGCTCCAATACCTATGATCTTCACAACATTCCTAACTGCAGCAGATGTAGCATGATCATATTTCGCTCTCATAGTCCAATAGAAGAATACTGATACACTATTTACTATTAGGTAGCCGAATGTAATCGCAATCAGAATCTATACATATCCAACATAATCTACAAGGTTTACTCCAAGCTTTAACAGGAAATCAGTAAATAACCATTGAATAACGGCTCCGGCAACAACATATAAAACGATGTAGATAACAAGCTTAACTATAGAGGTTGTAGTCTTCTTTGCAATATCAGATTTACTCATCTCACGAGTTAAAACACTTTCACCCATACTTTACACCTTCTTACGTATTCGAATATACCATCTATTCTAGATAAGGATTTTTCACAACATACTTCTAAGACTCCTCTAGCATATGGTAACAATCGACACTAGAGAGTATACAACAAGTCAGGATGCCTACATTAAATAATATCTTAGCATTATTACGGCAATAAATCCACTTTATCTTTTAAACTATTATTAGGTTCTCACACCATGATGAAGAATTCTTACATTCTTTCATAGATACTTTGTTCATTCTTAACATTACATTCTGAACAATAATGCAATATGTAAAGTCGAGGGTAAGATACACTAATTTTTAAACAAAAGTTCTGTTAAAATATGGTAATCCCAATTAGAATTGGCGAAGTCTAGCTATTGAATCTAAAATTGAGTCTTCTTTTTCTCGGAAAGCAGCACAATACCTATAACGATTAGGATTATGCTGGCACATACCATCAGTAGAAAGACGAAATAAAACATAGATGTTATTTGTCTACGTTGATTGATATTTACTATTTCTTCCATTTTAAAG
The DNA here is from genome assembly GCA_023269855.1 of Nitrososphaerales archaeon. Taxonomy (GTDB): domain Archaea; phylum Thermoproteota; class Nitrososphaeria_A; order Caldarchaeales; family Wolframiiraptoraceae; genus Geocrenenecus. Next base: position 14,828 of record JAGDWP010000036.1, read on the forward strand.
GCTGAAACCTTAACTATAATGCCGTCTTTATTAGGATTCTCCGCTACAAAACAAAGCCTCTCATTTTTACTAGATCTGAAGGGGCGAATCCTTAGTTCGACGGAGTCATGTACAGTATTCTTCTTTTCATAAAGCTCTGATACACTACTAGATATCGTTCCCCGCATCCATTTCTCCCATTTACGCTTATTCTCTCAGCAAAGAATTTATTCATACAACGGCCTTACTCGGGTTTTTAAGTAGTTTTGCTATCCTCTCGTACAGACTAATACGAGAACTATTATTTATTTCTAAGTAAACTAAAAAATTT
>JAGDWP010000063.1 GCA_023269855.1 Nitrososphaerales archaeon
CTATCCACTATATTACTTAGGAGATAATCAAACCTAGAATTATATCTAACTATTTCTCTTCTCTCCACTTTATATCCATGAAGCCATGGAATCAACACATACTCTAATGTTTTCTCAAACATTCTAGCTTGGAGAACAGTATCTATCAAGGCTGCAGACTCTCTAACCACTACTCTTACCACCCTAGTAAGTTGAAGGCAACCATTAGCCAGAAATACATTATTACGAGGAAAGCTATTATTGTGAGATAGACTGCAATTCTTTGACTACCACTTAACGATGTCATCTTATATGGGTATACTGCTCTATCAGGTTTGCCCACGAGGAATCCATATTCTGCTAGTACAAGTCTTATACCGTTGAATGTGTGGAAGACAACTATTATTCCAAGTATGACGAGGACTGCTTTTCCAATTAATCCTGGAGGCTCCCATAACTCTCCCGTCGCAGCGTATACTAGTCCAACATTCAATATGTGTGATAATAGAAAGACTATTATCCCGATTCCCGAGATTCTCTGTGCAAGATACATTAGTTTCTCAATCGAGTAGCCTCTAAGCTTTAACCATCCAAGAATCCCTTGTTTATTCTCTCTCCTACTCATTCTCCCGCCTCCATCCTAGTATTTTCTTTCTTTAGGCTCCCACTTAGTAATCTTTACTGGGATATACTCTAGTCTAGGTCCTTCAGGAGTCCTGTAGGCGAGAGTATGTTTAAGCCAGTTAACATCATCCCTCTTGGGATAGTCTAGACGGTAATGGGCACCTCTACTTTCTGTTCTAGCAAGAGCTGAAACAAGCACTACTTCAGCTACCTCAAGCATTGCGTCTACCTCCAATACATTAATAAAGTTTTGATTGAATTCTTTACTCTTATCATCGACTCTGCCTTTTCCAAATCTCCTTTTAAGCTCTCTAATCTTCCTCAACCCCTCCTCTAAACCTTTACCATCTCTAAAAACATATGCGTATTGAGTCATGGTGTTCTGCATCTCCCTCCTAATCATGTATGGGTCATCACCCCAACCGCCTTTCAAGATCTCGTCAAATATTCTCTTCTCTTCTTTTTCTACTAGGACGGGAGATACTGAGCCCCCATTATTTTTACTGAGGGCATATTTTGCAGCGTTTCTCCCTGTGATGTACCCGTATACTAAGCAGTCTGTTGTGGAATTGCATCCGAGCCTATTCGCTCCATGGATGCTTACACAGTTTACTTCGCCAGCTGCCCAGAGACCCTTAACAGGGGTCTGACCATTTATATCTACGTGGACTCCACCCATAGTGTAGTGTGCTACAGGTCTCACTGGAATTGGTTCGTTTACAGGATTTATCCCAGCAAACTTCATGGAAATCATTTTTATCTCTGATAGCTTCTCATTTATCAATTCTTCACCTAAATGGGTTAAGTCTAGATGAACGTAGTCGAGGTTATTAGGTCCCTCGAAACCCCTTCCCTCCAATATCTCTCTCATCATAGCTCTGGAGACGATATCTCTTGGAGCTAGCTCCATCTTCTCAGGAGCATATTTAGACATAAATCTCTCACCATCCTTATTTCTCAAGTATCCTCCTTCACCTCTAGCGGCTTCAGAGATGAGTATTCCAGAAGGTACTAGACCAGTTGGATGGAATTGTATGAACTCCATGTCTTTGAGGGGGATACCAACTCTGTAGGCCATGGACATTCCTTCAGCAGTTGCTGAATGACCATATGTCGTGAAGGAATACAATCTACCAGCTCCACCTGTTGCCAGTATCCCTGCTTTAGCTTCAAAAACATAGAGTTCTCCACTTTTAATATCTATTACAGTGAATCCCTTAAATTCATTATCTTCAACCAGTATTGATGTTGTAAACCATTCATGGTAGAATGTTATATTATCGTATTTGAGGCATGTATTGTAAAGCGTCTGCATTGCGTGAAGACCGGTTTTATCCGATGCATAGCATGCTCTATCAAAACTGTGGCCTCCGAATGGTCTCTGATCGATTCTACCGTCTGGTCTTCGACTCCAAGGCATCCCCCAATGTTCAAGTCTGAGAATTTCTCTAGGGGCAAGCTTTACAAATAATTCGACAGCGTCTTGGTCTGCTAGATAGTCCGACCCCTTAACAGTATCGAATGCATGTAGGTCGAAGCTATCACCTTCATCAGGGTATAAGACTGCGCCTGTCCCTCCAGCGTAAGCAACTGAGTGACTTCTCATTGCGTGGACTTTACTTACTACAGCAACCTGAAGCTTTGGATCGGTACTTGCAGCCTCTATTGCAGCTCTAAGTCCTGCCAGCCCTGAGCCTATAATAACTATATCAGTATTTATCTTATCAACCAAATATACTCACATGAGTATCTCGTTCTATTCTAAGATATAATCTTTTTCTTTTAACAATATTCATGCTTCAGCTCTAATACACTTTACATATTTAATCGGTTCTCTCAAGTTTAAGAATTCTCTAAGTCTCTGAATCAATATACGTTGATTTCTAATATTGAAGAGATGTGACATACATCTACAATCTGATGCTCCAAAATTTTTTATTCCTCTTAAGCCACTTTCATGTAAGAATCTTGCTATTCTACATTCATATTCCTTAGGTAGCTCGAATACTACTGCATAGAGGGGCTTGACTCTATCTGAGGATAACAGATAGTCAATATGCCATCTTAGAGCTTTGTCCTTCTTGAAATGCCTCATGATTCTTGCATCCACATTGTTTTGAGCAGAACCTACGTAGGCATAGACTCCATGTGGGAAGCGTACAAACCCGAGAGAACCCACTCTTACTCTGATGTCATTGTATACTTTTAAGAATAATATGTATACCCCCTTCAACAACTACAAAGCAAGAATAAACCCTAATAATCTTTCACATGCTTAAACATTCATAAAACTATATAAACAAAGAGAGCTTAAACATCTCAGAGCTTAGAATGCTTGGTACGAAAGATCTATTAGAATACTTGAGAGAAAATAATATCGATGCCCAAATTATCTATCTTAAGGCTGGTGAAGCAAAGACATCCATTAGTGCTGCGAAAGCAGTGGGGTGTAGTCTTGGTCAGATAGCGAAGAACATTCTGCTAATCGGAGAGAAGAGTAGAATCCTGGTTATAACTTCAGGGGATAAGAGAGTTGATTTAAAGAAGCTCTCAGAAATCTTCATGGAAAGATTTAGGCTTGCAACTCCACGAGAGGTTCTCGAAGAGACAGGGTACAGTGTTGGCGGCGTCCCTCCCTTCGGTCACATAAAGGATATTAAAAAGGTCGTTGATTCTTCTGTTAAGAGATTCAGCTTTATCTATACTTCAGGCGGGTCTGAAGATACGTTAATGAAGATAAACGTAGAAGAGTTAATAAAAGCATGTAAAGGAGAAGTATTAGATGTATCAGAATAAAGCGTATTCGCTCACCCATGTTTCAAACATAAGTCTACTAGCATCCTTCGCCTAAGATAAAGTAAATAAGATAAATTTTTAACTTATAGGTATCTAACTATATTTTTGAGAGTGATGGAGGAAATATCAGGGAAACCGGCACGTTTATTCCGTATCCTTGAAGATGGGAGATTAATGTGTACGGCTTGTGCACGTTACTGTAGGCTTAAGAATGGTCAGATAGGATTCTGCGGTATAAGGAAGAATATTAATGGAACATTATATCTACTAGTATATGGTAAGATAATTTCTGCTCATGTAGATCCAATAGAGAAGAAGCCTGTTACACATTATGCTCCTGGAACCAAGATATTCTCTATAGCTACTACTGGATGTTCATGGATGTGCCAATACTGTCTGAACTTTGATATTAGTCAGAGGAGGAAGGTTGAGGGGGTTGATGTAACACCTGAGAAGATAGTGAAGATGGCGAAGAAGTATGGTAGCCACGGCATAGCATACACTTACAATGAGCCTTCTATCTACATGGAGTTCGCTCACGATATTGGCGTGATAGCTAGAAGAGAAGGATTGATAAACGTATTCGTTACAAACGGGTACTGGCCTGATGGTGTAGATGAAGCAAAAGATTTCCTAGATGCTGCAACAGTAGACTTTAAAGGTAATGGGGAAAAAGAGTTTCTAAGAAAGTATGTGGGGGTTCCAGACCCTGAACCCATCTTCCAAACACTGCTTGAACTCAAGAATAAGACTAAAGTCCACATAGAGATTACAGACTTAGTTGTACCGAAGATTGGCGACAGTCTTGAAGCAGCAGAAAAACTTGTAAAATGGGTATATGATAACTTGGGACCTGATACACCTATACATTTCCTTAGATTTCATCCAGACTATAGACTCCTACATCTCCCATTAACTCCTATCGAGACTCTGGAAAAACACTATAAGCTAGCTAGAGAGCATGGATTAAACTACGTCTATATCGGTAATGTTCCAGGTCATCCTTACGAGAGTACGTATTGTCCAGAATGTGGAAAGATTGTTGTAGAGAGGAGGGGATTCGATATTCTTGGATGGTATCTAGAAGATGATAACAGATGCAGATTCTGCGGATACAAGATAGCTATACATGGTAGGCCTCCTCCAGACTATAGGAAATCCAGGTTTATACCAGTCTTCTTCGAATAGTGACAGGCATGCTATGCTGTAAGAGGTTAGTGTTAATCTCCTTTCAGTCCCCATGTCAGGCTACTAGAAGGATAACCTAGCAGGTTCAAGTTAGCTGCATTCACGTATTTTAAGTGTTTTCTAGCTGCTTCCAAGCATTTATGAAATTGTCTCTCAGGCGTTACTGGGAGATCTCTCATCATAAAGTCTGGGTGGAATATTAGTAGAGAATATGGTATTTCAGGGTCTAGACTAGCAATAAATTCTGCTATCATTTCAACTTCTTTCTCATCAACATAGTATGGAACAAGAAGTGTAGTAGCTGTAAGTACGGGTACGTCTCTTCTCTTATCATAGAATTCTCTATAGATGAGCTCGAAATTCTTCAACGTCTGTTCATTGTCTCTACCTGTCAAAGCGTTATGTATTGTAGGCGTATATGCTTTCAAATCGAATTTTATGTTCCCACCCGTCTCAAGAGCTATTTCCCCCACCCTCCTAACCAGTGACGGGTTCCCACTTCCATTCCATTCAAAACATATCCTCATAATCCTACTTGAGGGCTTTTCTTCAATAACCCTCCTAGATGATTCAATTGCAAAAGGAAGCTGAGGTTCAGGGGAACCACCGAACCAGCACCAGCAAGTAATCCTATTATTCTTTAAGGTAACATTTACAAGTTCATCTACAGATGTCTTCTTTGCTTCTTCTAGAAATTTATGATTCCAGTTTTGGCAGAATAAGCAGTTAAAACTACATCCATAGAAGAATAAGGCGAGATTGTAGTATCCTATCTCTGCATTCTTCTTTAATGCATACTTTGGATATCCACAACCGGTTCCAGCAGGGCAGAACCATGAACTACAGCAATTTGTTACATGAGGGTCGAGATAATAGTGGAGTAAAGCTTTTCTCTTATCAATCAATTGTACTAGTTTTCCTGAGATATTCATTCTTAAACCACAGTATCCTTTCTCACCCTCACCCATGATGCAGTTATTAGCACACAGTTTGCATGGGATACCTCCACTACTTTTTGGAGGAGTGGGCGGTAAACCATATCTTAACCTAACCTCTCTATGCTTGGAGAAAACATATTCAAGAGATTCATCAGGTCTATTCCTTAAACAATTAACACATACACCTACAGATTCAGAGATAAATCTAGACTTCGCTCTACATAGCGCGCATTCTTTCTCTACTGAAGATTTAGACCCTAAACTGTGAAACAATTCAACCCTGTATAGATATTCGTAGAAAACAATATATATTTACAGATTTCCTAGTGGAAACCTTTATCAGAGAAGAGCTGATATGAATACGTTGAATATGAGTGGGGAAGTAATGCTTGAAGAGTTTCTAGAAGCTTGGAAAGAATATGAAGTAAGAGAGGCAGCAAAAGGGTTCAAAGCTCATTTAACTGCTTACATTATAGTCAATGCTTTCCTCATATTTGTTAATCTATGGACAACACCTGAAGCTATCTGGGTTATATGGCCTCTAGCAGGGTGGGCGGTAGGATTAGCCTTCCACGGGGTTTTTACGAGACCTAGACAGGTAATCGACGATATAGAAAAGAAGCAATCATATATTCTAGGGATGATCTCTAAGAAAAAGAGCACTAAATAGAATCGTCCTAGATTATCCTATCCTAATCATTAGGGATGATGCAGATGATGATTCTTATAATCCGTATTCTTCATGTATTGCTCTCACTGCTTCGTATCCGTCTTCTTCTTTTACTACGAATGAGATATTCAATTCTGAAGAGCCTTGAGCGATCATTCTAATGTTTATCCCCTTCTTCGCTACAGCTCCGAAGACTCTGCTTGCTACACCAGGCGTCCCCTTCATCCGTTCACCTATTACAGCAACTACGTTTACATCATCTTCAGATTCTATGTCTTCAACTAAGCTTGTTCCCAAGAGAGCTGTTTCAAGCCTGTTTAAAGCTCTAGGTAATGCTTCTCTCTTGATTACGATGGATACGCTTGATTCTGAGACGCTCTGAGATATCATCATTACGTTTATGTTTTCTTTAGCAAGTGTTTCAAGTATCTTAGCTACGGTTCCAGGTCTCCCAACCATACTTGCACCCCTAACACTAATCATGGCTACATCCTTAACAAGGAGCACAGCTTTAACTATCATATCACTCTTCTCAGGTTTCGAAGTAATTAATGTACCAGGATGAGGAGGATTAAATGTATTCTTTATTCGAACATTAATGTTTGATTTCATTGCTGGTTCAAGAGCTCTTGGGTGGAGACCCTTGGCACCGAAGATCGCCATCTCTATCGCTTCATTAAATGATACTGTTGACAGTACACGGGCATTTTTAACTATCCTAGGGTCAGCTGTCATTAATCCGTCTACGTCACTCCAAAGCCATACTTCATCTGCGTCGAGACAGTATCCGAGGATTGTTGCAGTATAATCGCTCCCCCCTCTCCCAAGAGTTGTTATAACACCTTCTTCATTAACTGCGATATATCCTGTTACTAGGGGTGTTATACCTCTATCAAGTAATGATCCAATCCTTCTCCGAACCTCTAGTCTAGTGATCTCCATAAGCGGGTTAGCTTCACCGAAGTTTGAATCGGTTATTATTCCAGCGTCTCCACCATCCAAGTATTTACAGTTAACGTTTAGTTCTGTGAGAGCCCCCCACATTATCCGAGTGGATAGTCTTTCTCCAAATGAGACTACGTAATCCCTCGATCTTGGTGTAGCTTCCCTCAAGTACAGTATGCTGAGGACTGCTCTCCTCAAGTCTTCAATTAATTCTTTAACAATGCTTTTAACATCTTTTTTGATTTCTTCATTTTTTATAGCGTCGTCTATTGCTTTAAAGTGTTTCTCTGATAGATTATTCAAGGTAATCTCGACGTCTCTTACTCTACCTCTAGAAGCTCTATCAACGAGAGCAAATAAAGTATCAGTTACTCCTGCCATTGCAGAACAGACCACTATTACTTCATTATTCTCTACGTATTCTTTAACGATCCTTGCAGCATTATTTATCCTTTGACCATCCCCTAGAGAAGTCCCTCCGAACTTCATTACAAGCCTCATTTAGATCCTCACCTCCACTAGCTTTTTCTTAATCTCTATCAAGTCTCTCAATATCGCTGTAGCGGTCTCTCTTCCACCAGCACCTCTACCAAGTATTACATGCCTACCAGAATTCAAAGTTGTAAATGATACTGCATTCATTGAGTATCTTACAGCTAATGGATCTTCCCTCTTAATCCTTGTTGGTTTAACTTCTAATTCACCATCCACTCTACCTATCAACCTGTAGGTTTCACCTGAGCGGGATGCCTCATCTATATCTTCCTTCTCCAAGTCTTCTATACCTTTTATGCTGATATCGTTTATCGTTACTTTCCTCCCTACTACTTCATTCGCAAGTATTACTAGTTTAGCTGCTGTATCAAATCCCATAATATCTAGGCTTGGGTCTCTCTCAGCGTAACCTTTCTCCTGAGCTTCCGTTAGAGCGGTTTTAAAATCTAAGCCATCCTCCATCCTAGAGATAATGTAGTTTGTAGTCCCATTTAGTACACCTTCTACTTTAACAATCTTATCTCCTCTAGCACATTGTCTTGCAAACTCTATTACTGGTAATCCTCCTCCAACAGAGCCACTAAATCTAAAGACAACATCTTTATGCTTTGCAAGTTCTCTTAATGCTGGAAGCGCTAATGCTAGTGGACCCTTATTAACTGTAACTACGTGTATTCTATAGGTCAAAGCTTTCTTAATGTATGTGAAGCTAGGTTCTCCATCTTTTAGATTTGTCGGAGTCGCATCTACCAAGACATCAACATCTAATTCATCTAGCAAGTCTAGAACATTTAGACCATGTCTACCGTATTCATTGTGACATGATACTGAGCCAAGTTTCTTCTTTGTTCTTATCATTTCTTCTAAGTCAAGTCCTTTATCATTTACTGCCGCACCACTACTATCAACTATCCCCACTATACGTATGTTTAATCCTTCCTCCCTTCTCAATTCCTCAGACCTCTCTATCAAGATCTCAGCGAGGCTTACACCCACTACTCCGAACCCTGCTAACAGTATCCTCAGCCTATGACACCTCCATACATGAATATTGATGTCCAGATGTTTTCCACGTGTTTTAAGAATAAATTATTAGATCTCGGTTTGGTAACCCCCTCTCATTACACCTTCAACAATTTTGAATCCTATGAACATTATTTAAACATTTCGATGAGATAAGATTCTTCTACTACTATTGTATGGATACTTTGTAATATGTTTGAGAAAATTTTGTTAGGATTTATCTCGGGAATAGTTCAAGGAGTTACAGAGTGGCTTCCTGTTAGTAGTAAGACAATGCTCTTCTTCATATTTCACATGCAGGATTTATCTCCAACCGATTCATACATGCTGAGCTTACTGCTTAATGGGTCAACAGTATTAGCGGCATCCATCTACTTTAGGAGAGAGCTATATAGAATGCTTAAATCCATCTGGAGTAGAGATAGCATAGACTTTAGGTTACTCGTATTCCTAATTATCTCCACATTTATTACTGGTCTTCTCGGAATATTTTTCTCCAAGTCTCTAATCATTCTGCTGTCTGAGTTGAGTTCTAGAGACGTAATGATCTTCGTAGGGGCCATGCTATCTGTGACTGCTTTTCTAAATTGGTGGAGGAGAAAGATTAGATCATCTGAGAAAAGGATAAGTGATATTGATACTCTAGATGCTTTATTGATTGGGGTAGCTCAATCTTTTTCAGTTATCCCTGGAGTTAGTAGGAGTGGGGTAACTGTTTTGGCCCTTGTTTTAAGGGGATACAATGTTAAAGATTCCCTAGTCATCTCATTCTTGATGAGTATACCTGCAACATTAGGTGGAAGCATTTATTCATACATTATGTCTCCGAAATCTTTCGAAGTATTAGAGCTAGGAGGAGTATTGCTATCAGTTGCTGTAGCTACAATTATCTCTCTAACTATGATTCCGCTTCTGCTGAAGTTATCCTATAAGGTCAGGTCGGATATATTCCTCGCTGGATTATCTTTTATAACGATTATCTCAGGATTGCTCCTCGGCTAACTCTATTAAGCTTCTAAGTATTCTTGCGTGTTTCCTCTCATCTGCTTCTACAGACTCTACTAGAACCTTTAGGAGTTTATGTGGAAGATAGGATTTCACTTCATCTAGACTATGAACATGGGCAACCTCTTCTTTCTCTAACAATGCTAGCAAGACACTCTTCTTTGGTACTTCTATTTTCGTTTCTTCACCTCTCTCAAGGATGGATATAGTAGACATTAGTAAGTCTGCGTGCTTGATACTATCACTTGCAATCTGTCTAAAGATCATTCTCGTAATTTCATTATCTAGTTTAGAAGCAGTCTCCATAAACTTCTCAGCAGCTTCATGTTCTGCTTGCGCTCTCTCTCGAAGCGTACGTATAAGCTTATTCCTACCCTGATCTAGACTATACTTTATTTCTTCTTTCTTCTTTTCTTCAAGGATAGATGTAAGAGTTAATGCAAGATCATATATTTCAGCTTCTGAGATTCTTCCACCTTTAGAAACCGTCTTTTCAACTACTTCATTAATAAGCTTAACAGCTCTCGGTTCTTCTAGAAGCTTAAGTAATCTTCCTCTCTTACCACTCATGTAATGTGTCACAGCAGCTGGACTAATTTTAAGAATTTGAGAAGCTTTCCTCCTACTATATTTGTACTTTTCTATAAGTATTTTTATCATCATCGCTCTAATCGCTGGAACTAATAATTCAGACCGTACAGACATCTAGAATAATAGATGTTTTACAAAGTTAAAAATCTATTAGCGATTCAGTATTTACACTGTAAAACAAGAAAGTTTACGGTGCAAAACTTAAAATACTAAACCTTAATTTTTGATAATTGGTAGGGTCTAAATGGGTGATAACTCCGCGGACACTTATACTGGTCTTTTCCCATTGTCAATAATTGAAGAGGGAAAAACTGTTAAAGTAGTTAAGATAATTGGTGGGAGAGGATTAGTTAGGAGATTATATGAGATCGGTCTTTTACCTGGAGCGGAAATAGAAGTTGTAAGGAACAGTAAGCATGGTCCAGTAATAATAAGAAATAAGATTACGGGTACTTTTTCTCTAGGTTATGGAGTAGCTAAAAAGATAATGGTTGAGGTGATGCAATGAGCTGCCATGAGCTGAGTTCACCTACAACATTGGGAAACAAGCATGAGTTAATTAAAGTAGCTATTGTGGGGAATCCAAATGTTGGGAAATCTGCTTTATTTAATAAGTTGACTGGTGGAAACGCATGGGTAGGCAACTGGCCAGGTGTAACAGTTGAGAAGAAGACTGGCAGGATTGTTATAGAGGGGCATGAAGTCGAGCTAGTCGATCTTCCTGGAATATATGGTTTAACTCCCTACAGTTTAGATGAAGTCATTGCGAGGAAATTCATACTTGAAGAAAGACCTCGAATAGTAATACAGGTTATTAATGCTACAAACTTAGAGAGAAACCTCTACTTAACCATCCAGCTACTTGAAATGAATGTTAAGCTAATTATTGCACTTAACATGATAGACTTAGCAGAAAAAGAAGGGTTAGAAATAGATATCAATGGATTAATGAATCAATTGAATATACTTATCATACCAACAATAGCAGTTAAAGAAGTTGGAGTAGATAACTTAACAAAAGCAATAATCATGGAACTGAATAGTCCTCCCCCGTTCTTCAAAATCAATTATGGTCCAGAGATCGAAGAGGCCATACAGAGAATAGAGAGAATACTAGACAAATGCGAAATCGCAGATGTAGGAGCTAATTCAAGATGGATAGCAATACATCTACTGGAAGATGATAAGGATATTGAAGAACTGTTTAGAAAACGTGGATTAGAAGACGTTCTAAGAAAAGTAGTAGAGATTAAGAGAGATCTGCAAACTAGATTGGGTGAGAGTATTGAAGTATTAATGATTGAGAAAAGGTATCAATACATACTCTCTCTAACCCAGAAATATGTTAAGAGGAGACATGTGAAAGAGTCTCTCACAACTTTTACTGATAGACTTGACAGAATCTTAACACATCCTATACTCGGCCTAATGATATTCATATCCACACTCTACCTACTGTTCAAGTTCTCATTCGATGTAGCATCTCCATTGACAAACCTACTTGACGTACTCATCTCTGGCCATGTTCATAGTTTTCTGAAAACGTTACCTTTACCAACCATCATCTCTTCTCTGCTTGCCGACGGAGTCCTACAAGGTGTAGGCATATTACTGATCTTTATTCCAAATCTTTTCTTTTTGTTTCTAGGTATATCGTTCTTAGAAGATACTGGTTATCTAGCTAGGGTTACGTTTCTATCTGATAAATGGATGAATAAGATTGGTTTAAGCGGTAGAGTAATAATCCCATTATTGATTGGTTTCGGATGTAATGTTCCTGCAATATTGTCTACTAGAGTACTCGGAGATGATAGAGATAGACGGTTAACCATGCTTATAATACCCTTCATGTCATGTAGCGCTAGGCTTCCAATCTACCTACTATTTACTCTCGTATTCTTTAAGGAAAACCAGATGCTCGTTATTCTAAGCATCTATTTCATAGGTGTAACTACAGCTATCATTACAGCATTACTATTTAATAAGTTATTGTTTAAGGGTCAAACTTCTGGTTACGTTATGGATATGCCTCCATACCTTATTCCCTCTGTCGGGAATATTTTTGCTAAGAGCTGGGAGAGAATAAAATCATTCCTAGTCAGAGCTGGATCAATAATCGTAATAATGATGGTTATTATATGGGCTTTGAGCATTTTTGGTCCTGAAGGATATCTTGGAGTAGAGGCTTTGAGAAACCCGGATCTTTTATCACGTAGCTGGATAGCTTCATTCAGTAAGTTAATAGAACCTTTATTCAAACCATTTAATTGGGATTGGAGGGTTATATCATCATTGCTGTTTGGATTCGTTGCTAAAGAGGTTGTTGTATCTTCATTGTCGGTTCTGTATAATGTGGAGGAGGCAGACTTATCCACTGTTCTCTCAACCTCGTTCACACCGCTTACAGCTTACTCGCTAATGGTCTTCACATTACTCTACACACCATGCATGGCTACAGCTGCAACATTAAGATCTGAAATAGGATTGAAAAACACTATCTTCATTATAATCTATGAATTATTCATAGCATACATTATGGCTTACCTTGTTCTCTCAATAGGTGGGTTACTGCTATGAAGATGATAAACTATTATATTCTCTCCATGGGTTTAACATACATAATCTCGTCACTCATGTTCATATTGGAGAACGTTAACATAGTAAAGACTGGCTTAAGCCAGGTTACCCCGACAGATGCTGGAATGGCTTTATACTTTGTAACTGTTGGAACCCTATACAATTATGCATACTTTAAATCTAGTGAAGAAGTATTTGGAACGTCCCTCCTATTAGCTTCAATAATGTCGATAGCATTTATGTTTGTTCAAACACTGCATTACTCACTCCAGCTTTTAGATCTAATAGTTTCAGACTCAAATATAGAAGTATTGTTCAACTTAATGAGGATAGAAATAGTCTTAGGGATACTGTCTATCCCAATCTTACTTAAAGAGAGGGGGAACCATATATGACTAATAGAGATACTCTAATGAGGATATTGGAGCTACTCTCAACAGAATGCTTAAACCTAAACATGATATTACATAAGCTTAAAATAAGCAAAGGAGAACTAGATGCTGGTCTCACTATTCTCGAAGCCCATGGATTCATTGAAAGAATAGATTACGAAGACAAATGTGATACATGCCCAATCTACGATAAATGCAATAGTAGAAGACCAACACTATACAGAATAACCCAAAAAGGACTAAGAACACTTTCAAGAAAACAATCATGATATGCCTCCCAGAAGCACATAGTAAGGGGATCTAAAGAATCCAGATAATTTAAGATATAAGAAGAGAACTATTTTCATCTCTTCTACTATTCTTGAGACAATATTCCACGGAGTTTACCCTCAAAAAAGAGCAAAAACTTCTATTCCTATTTCCTCAATATTCTTAGCGTTGAAATGATGTGCTTCTTACCTAAAGGAAAGGTCATATCATGTCTCAGTCTCATTAAGAATTTTTATTCTTTAATGCTTTGTGGCTTATTTCTTTGGGTTTGTTTCCGGTTTTTGGGCTGTGGAGAGATGTTTTTAATGTATTCTCCCAGATTTAAGCTGATTATTAATAAATTTTATAATATAACTAGTTAGATAATAGTTATATACTTTCTAAATCTTTTGATAACGGCACTGACAAGTTAGTAATACCATTTTGTAAGGAGGGTTCACCTCCTTCTAAAAGTTTTCATGATCGTGGCTGCTTTATCAAGTTCTCTTGGAGAAGATAGTATGATATTGGAATTGGTTTCTTCTAGTTTTATAATAATATTTGGGATATCTTTCTCCGTAATGTAGGGTTGCTTGATTTCGTTGAATACATGCTTGCTTCTACCAACCCCGAGTAGTAGATATGTGTATGCTTCAACACCATGTATAGATGCTTCTTTTACGGTATTCTTCAATTTTGTATAGCTCTCCTCAGAATAAGGATTAAAGTTTATGATTATGATGAATTCAGGCTTCTTCATCACTCTTTCATAAATTGCTTGAAGAGGAAATCTTAAACTTATGATTAAGCCTTTCCTTACTCTAGACATTCTATTACGTAGACATTCTAAGACTTCTTCGCTCCTGACCTCTCCACATATCTTACCATAAACTGGGGGGTCGCCACCGGTTAATGCTACACCATAGATATCGAACTCTTCAGCAGTCTTTACAGTCTCGATTATATGATTCAAGTTTACATCTCTAACCCTAATACTGAATATAGTGTCAATATTGAAGGACACCTTAGCATATACGCTTACAGCGAGACTATCAAGTAACGGTCCACCAAGTGGAGCGCTAGGTATAAAGAACATATCAAAAACATCTCCAAAATCTTTAAATAATCTATCAATAGACTCCTTCTTTGAAAAAGGAGCCTCCAATAAATACCTCAACATATTACTATTTCCTGACAGTATTCATGTACTTATTAGATTTTCTCCTCTAGCGTTGGTGCTGTAACCTTAAGATTTATGGGAGCCCTATCCCTCTTGATGAGTTATGAGTCTGAAGCTTTTTGAGAGGGTTAGGACTCCCTTATGGATTGTGGGTTATGCCATCTA
>JAGDWP010000043.1 GCA_023269855.1 Nitrososphaerales archaeon
TCGTTATCCCAGCCTTCTTAAGGATTCTGTAAAGCTTATCAGCATAGGCATCATTGTAAGAATGCATCGCAGTCGTATGCCCTGCTGTCACTCTATTCATATATCCTTCTCTAATAGTTTTAGCTGCAACCACTTCTAGGAAACGGGATTGCTCATCATCAGTCTCATCTACGTGACCATCTACATCTTTATCATATTTCTTAGCGATCTCGAATGCAATGTCAATTGATTTGACCCCATCCTCTCTAGTATATTCTAAATGAGGTATCATCCCAACATTATCTGCTCCTATTTCTACAGCTTTCTCTAAAAACTCTCTATTCTCCGGATCTGTTAATATTCCATCTTGGGGGAAAGCTGTTATCTGTATGTCTACAAAGTCTTTGAATAACCGTTTAACTTCAAGTAGTCCTTTAAGTGTAGTTAGCTTCTTATCTGTAACATCTGCATGTGTTCTAATCCTAGTTGTCCCATATGAGAGCATAAGCATTAAGGCTTTCCTAGACCGATTCACTATATCTTCGATACTGAGTTTCTTCTTATACTCTGACCATATCTCAATTCCTTCAAGTAGCGTCCCAGATTTATTAAATCTAGGATCACCTATAGTTAATACTGAGTCAAGATGGAAATGCATGTCTATGAAGGCAGGCACTACTAAACGGCCTCCAGCATCGATTTCCTCATCACCCATAGAGGATAGATGTGGAGCAATCTCGGATATCATACCATTCTCTATCCTAATATCAAGTAAACCATCTCTATCTCTGATCTTGGCTCTTCTAATTATCATATCCTAAAATCGTTAAAATACTATATATAAGTCTTGAACATCAACATAACTCTTCTAAGTAATAAAATAATAAGATTTATGTATCGTATAAGCTTATTAGTAGCTTAACCAGGAGTAATATGCATGCAGAGGTGTATTGTAGGATGAAAAGGAAGAATATGACTGGTGTATCACGTGTTCTAGCTGTATTGATTGCCATAATTATTATTTTAGCTGTTGTTGTAGCGGTTGAGCCTTCTTTACTTCCAGCTCAAACAGTAACTAGGACAGAAACAGTTGAGAAGACGGTCACCACTACTGTTGGGGCTGCAGCTAAGAAGGAGCTTGTTGTAAGAGCTGTCTTCCAAACACCTGTTAGTGAGCCTTGGGATGGAGCTATACATACCGCGATTCTTGCTGTTAAAGAAGAGTTTGAAGCAAGAGGGATAAAAGTAGATTACCAGTTTGTAGATAGGAAAATTGATCCAAAGGAGTATGAGCTTGCTTTAGAGGATGCTGCAAAAGTTGCAGACATAGTTTTCTTGGACGCTTTCTTGAAGGAGGATATTGCGAGGAGAGTTGCAAAAAGATATCCGAATGTTGCTTTTGCTGCTGGAAGCGAATACCTACCTACTGCACCCAACTTTGCAGTATTTGATAATTGGCTTCATCAACCAGCTTTCCTAGCCGGCGTAATAGCTGGAAAGATAACTAAGACTAACAAGATCGGCGTCGTGGCAGCTATGGAGATAAATGAAGTAAATAGGATAGTTAATGCATTTATACTTGGAGCTAAGACAGTTAACCCAAATGTTAAAGCTAAAGTGGTTTATCTTCTTGGAAACATTCCACCAGGCGAGTCTCCATGGTATCATCCAGCTACAGCTAAGAGGCTTGCAAAAACATTGATAGATATGGGTGTAGACGTGATCTTTGCTGAAAGAGTGGGAGCAGAGGAAGCTGCGAGAGAAGCATATGCTGAAGGGAAGGAGGTCTGGGTAATAGGTAATATGGCTGACCAGTATGAGAGAGCTCCAGAAGTAACCATAACAAGCCTCGTATGGGATATGAGACCAACCGTTAGAATAGCTTTTGAAAGAGTACTCTCAGGAACATGGACTCCTGACAATCTTGGAACATATTCCTGGATGAGTTTCGGCGGATCATATCTAGCAGATTTCCATCACTTCGGTAAACCTTCACCACCATTAACAAGCGAAATATTAGACTTAGTACAGGAATGGAAGACCAAGATAATGGAAGGCGCAACCTGGATCCAGATAGTTGAGACGCCTCCAGTATCCGACTTCTAGAATTGGCATCTCCATATCATTTTTTTCTGGGGAAAATCTAGGTCTAGAGAATGTTCTAAAAAAATGTTTAAGCATTAGGTCAGTATTGATGGAGTAGGAGGATATACAATGGATGCAGCTGTCAAGCTGAGAGAGGTTAGTAAAACTTTTCCCGGAGGAGTGGTAGCTGTAGATAATATATCTTTAGAGCTTGATGGAGGTGTATTGTATGGTGTTGTCGGACCGAATGGTGCAGGAAAATCTACTTTAATGAATCTGATAAGTGGATACATGCTGCCAGATAAAGGAGAAATATACATCTATGGTGTTAGGATAAACGATTTCCATGAAGCTATCTCTCAAGGAGTAGTTAAGGTAGAGCAAAACCCTAACCTAGCCCCAGGTCTCACACTCGTAGAGCATCTTGCTCTACTCATACCAGGAATATCGATTAAGACCAGTGGATTAAGAGAGAGATGCGAAGAATTAATGAATATGATAGGTGTAAGAGTAGGATTGGATGCTAAAGTCGAGGACCTGCCCATAAGCCATCTGAGAGTATTCGAGATAGCTAAAGCATTACTCCTATGTGAATTATTACATGAAGCTGGTAGAAAGCCTATCCTAATCTTAGATGAAGCGACCGTCTTCCTCCCCATACAGCAGAAGCAAACGCTTAAAAACATACTTAAAGACTTAGTGTCTAACGGGTACACGATACTACTAATATCACATGATCTAGCTGAAGTCATAGATGTTTCCGATAAGATAATCGTGATGACTGCTGGAAAAATAGCTTCAATTTTTAGATCTGAGAATCTAGATGTTTCTGCATTAATCAAATCCATGTTCGATGTAGCATTAGTTACAGAATCTAGTAGGTCTACTCCATCAATTATAAGCGATGAACCTGCTCTTGTAATAGAGAAGCTGAACGTTAGAGATGATAGAGGAAATCTCGTAGTTAGAGATCTAAGCTTAACTGTATATTCAGGAGAAGTTCATGGAATAGCCGTTATACCTGGAACAGGTGAGAAAGAACTTGCAGAATGCATGTATGGTTTAAGACGTGCAGAATCTGGGAGAATAATATTGTTTGGAGAAGACGTATCAAATCTAAATGTTTTCCAGATGAGGAAGAAGGGAGTCTCATTTATATCCGATGATAGAGTGAGAGACGGAATCATACCTGATGCATCCGTGGAGGATAATTTAACAATTGGTAGTGAAAGTAGATTCTCATACTTTAACGGTTTATTCATAAACAGTATGGAGAGGAGAGCTTTAGCTGAAAACTTGATAAGAGAATTCTCAATAGTTGCTAAGGATCTAAAAGCTCCTATTACGACATTATCGGGTGGAAACATGCAGAGAGTTTACCTTGCTAGAGTCATGGGGGGTCACGTAAAGCTGCTAATAGCCCTACATCCCACAGTGGGTCTCGACCCAATGGGGACAAAGATATTCTTCGACAAAGTTAATGAGAGGAGAATGAAAGGGTTTACAACAATTATAATATCTCCCAACGTGAAGGAGTTGATGGCGTTCTGTGATCGAATATCAGTGATGAGTGAAGGGAGGATCCTCGGAACATTCAAGCCTGAAGAAGTAACTGTTGAGAAATTAGGGTTCATGGTTAGCGGGGTAGCTTAGAAATTGATTAGCTTTAAGCTGGTAAGGAGAGAGCTGCTCCCTCTAAAATATAGAATACTGTTACCAATAATTTCAACTCTTCTAGCACTAATTGTATCTTCAATTTACATTATAGTCGCTGGAGGAGACGTATTCCAAGTATACTATTATCTAATCACTTGGCCATTAACATATCCTACAGAGATTTTCGTAACAGCGACGCCTCTACTATTACTCGCTCTAGCTATAGCAGTTGCTTTTAAAGCTAGATTCTGGAATATCGGAGCTCACGGTCAATTTATTGTTGGCGGCCTCGTCGCTGCATGGTTAGGAGTAGTCTTGAAGGATCTTGCTCCCTACATTTTAATACCATTCATCCTGCTTATAGCGTGGCTAGGTGGGTCAGGTGTTGCTCTTATATCTTGGTGGCTTAAGGTAAAAAGAAATCAAGATGAAGTTCTCACAACTATATTGATCTGGTCTGCTATACTTTTAATTAATGCAGGTCTCTTAACGGGGCCGCTCCGCTCACCCTACACTACCTATCCTCAATCACAAGAGATAGGGATCAACGCTAAACTCCCAATCCTAATACCTGGTACAAGGCTTCACGCAGGCGTAATAATACCCTTCATAATCTTGATCATAGTCTGGATAATCTTCAACCGTGCAAGCTTTAGGAATAAGATGATAGCTGTAACCATTCCTAGAGTAGCCATACTTGAAGGAGTAAATATTTCCAGAACATATTTCTGGGTAGCATTCTTAAGCGGAGGAATAGCTGGATTAACTGGAGCAGTAGAATTAATGGGCATACTATACTATATGACGCCCTTCGTAGGTCCAAACTACGGTTTAGTAGCTCTCGCAATAGCCATGCTTGGAAACCTAGACCCCATAGGAATAATGGTTGCAGCATTATTCTTCAGTATTCTAATAAATGGGGCTAACGCAATGAGTTGGAACACAGGTGTACCAAGCTTCCTCTCAGACATCATACAAGCTCAGACACTAATCTTCCTACTAATCTTCAGTATACTCAACATGTATAGACTAGTAATTGTAAGGGGGGAAGCTGAGCAAGCTAAACCTCAACCTCTCAAGCTGAAAGCTCCATCTACTCTAAACCCTGAAAAAAAGAGTATTAAGATAAATAGAAGCATTCTTAGAATCTCGACAGCTATCTTAATAGTAGTATCTTTCTTCCTGGTTCTCGATCTAGTATATCCAGGTTTTAAGGGGAGCTGTGTTGACGCTGTTTCATCTAGCATAATTGGTTTAACGCTGGTCATATCTGCTCCAATAGTTTTCGCAGCAGTCGGTGAGACATTGATTGAGAGAGCAGGCATGATAAACTTGGGGATACTCGGTATAATGATCTCTGGAGCTGCATGGGGGTTCATGAGCGCATACTTCTACAAGAATATACTGTATGGAGTAGCTGTTGCAGCGATAGTGGGAATGGCTTTAGGAGTGGTCTTCGCTTTTCTAGTCGTAACATTAGGAGTTCAACAACATATTGCAGGCATATCTATAACATTTTTCTCAATGAATTTATCATACTTCTTCCATAGAGTGTTGATTGGCTCACCATTAGTTGAGCCTACAGTACCTCCAACCCCTTCTCTCTCGATACCTATCCTAGGAAACCTGCCAATAATTGGAAGTATCTTTAAACAGAACCTCTACACATATGTTGGAGTATATGCTTTAGCTCCAGTAGTTGCCTTCATATTATTCAAGACTAGATGGGGGCTGATAATTAGAACATTAGGAGAAAATCCTAAAACTGCTGATGCAGCTAGAATTAGAGTCCACTTATCTAGATATATCTCAGTAATTATAGGGTCAGCGTTAATGTCGATAGGTGGAGCATACTATTCACTCATCGATTTAAGAAGCTTCAATCTAAACGTGGGTGGAGAATGGAGCTGGATAGCTCTTGCATTAGTCATCCTAGGTAACTGGAATCCTCTATGGGTGTGGCTTGCATGCATATTCTTCGGGATGCTTAACGCTGTTCAAGCATGGCTTGTAGCAACAGTCATCCAGATACCATATCAGTTCTTCCAATCAATACCCTACATAGTAACGATAGCTGCGTCAGCTATACTTGGCAAACGTGTGAGACCGCCTAAAGCCTTACTACAACCATATCGTAGAGAGTAAAGCCGTACACGATCATAGGTTCTCATGAGACGGTTAGAGAAGACCTAGTGAACATTAAATAAAGAATATATATTTTGGGGACACTAACATCAACAGGTTTAGGCTTCATTATACTGTGGGAGAGCGTAGCTAGAATGGTTAAGCTAACTTTATCAGAGAAGATTGATGAAAGAATTAATATTGAATCTATTGAAGAATGGTTAAATCGGTTGTTGATGGGAGCGGGCGTAGAGGTATCGGTCGGTAAACTTGATAATAAGTGGCTATGTGTAGAAACTGATAACCCAAGCCTATTCCTCTCAACATTAAATCTACAAGTCTATTATCCTCTTGAACCTGTGGAGAAACCTGTACTTAGAACATGCTGGATAGAGAAGATCGATGATAAAACAGTAACATGCTCATATCCTTCTATTGATGGATCTACTCAGCAATCGAGATACTCGCTGGATGACTGGATAGCATATCTAGGAGGCAGTAGAACAAGTCTAGGTTATCGTAAAATTCTAGAGAGTATAGGCATCGATGTAAGTTATCCTATAAATGTAACATTGGATCGCCCCTCTATATTGTTTAGAAAATTAGTGGAGAACTTGGTTGTTAAAGGTCTTGACGCAGTCTTTATTAGAGGTTTAACACCTTTAGAATGTGAAAACCTAATCCATAAAGAAGGATTAGGTAAGTTTATTGCAGATTTTACTTACTTAACCCTAACTACGCAGATACTCTATCTGAAGCTTGGAGTAAAAACACGGAGAATAATTGAATACATATTAACAGCATCATCCAAGCTAGGTAAACCTTTAAACTACGAAATATCTGAATGGAACATATTGAAACCCTTTGCGTCTTTCCTAGAAACTTGTACGTGGGCAAATCTTATATAATGTTGGATCAAAATATCTACCATGAGTGTTAGAAAAGATAAGATGTCGATTATAGTCTTCTCCGGAACTATGGATAAACTGTACCCAGTATCTATACTGGCTTCCGGCGCAGCTGCTCTCGGAATAGATGTTGAGATATTCCTTACTTTCTGGGGGCTCAACGCTTTCAGGAAAGATATGCTGAAAACGAATACTAAGATATCTAAAGAATTTGAAGAGTTCGGTCCAGTGATGGCTAAGATATTTGCTGAGAAGAACGTACCACATTGGTATGATATATTGCGGCAAGCTAAAGATCTTGGAAACGTTAAGGTTTACGCTTGCGCTATGACCTACGACCTCTTTAATATGAAGAAGGAAGATCTAGCTGACATAATAGATGGAGTAGTAGGTGTAGGAGACTTCCTAGAGAAAGCTAAAGAAAGCAGTATAACCTTATTCATATAGGATTATAGAGGTGGAGAGATTATGAGTAGTGGAGGAATCAAGATCGATAAGGTAGTCGATGCACGTGGAAGCCATTGCCCAGGCCCATTAATGGAGCTTATAAAAGCTATCAAGAATTCGGAAGTAGGGCAAGTCGTAGCTGTCTACTCAACAGATAGTGGTTCTAAGACTGACATACCATTATGGGTGAAGAAAGCAGGACATGAACTAATCGGAGTCTATGAGAGGGATGGATATACTGAATTCGTCGTAAAGAAGACTCGTTAAACCACCATGAAGAAGATAGTCATCCTCGGCGGAGGAACAGGAGGAACAGTAGTAGCAAACATCCTAGCTAGAAAAATATCTAGAGAAGCAGAGATAACTCTCGTCAATAATTCACCTCAACACATCTATCAACCTGGCTTCCTGTATCTAGCATTAGGAGAAATCTTGGATGAATCAAAGATAACTAGAGAAGAAGAGAAACTCCTAGATAGAAAAATAAGACTAGTCATTGACAACGCCGTGAAGATAGATGTTCAAAATAGAATGGTAATCTTATCCAGTGGCAAACAGTTAGAATATGATTATCTCGTTATCTCTACAGGCTCTAGGATTGTACCTGAGGAGGTTCAAGGATACGAGGCATCATATCATTTCTACAGTTTAGATGGTGCTAGAAGACTGTATGAAGCATTAGAAAGATTTAGAGAAGGTGTAATAGCTGTAGGCATAGGTGGGATACCGTACAAGTGCCCACCTGCACCCGCTGAATTCTGCTGCCTTCTAGACTACTACTTTACAAAAAGAGGGATAAGAAATAAAGTAGAGATACATTATCTCTCGCCTCTGCCTAGGACTTTCCCACATGAAGCAGTAGCTGAAGCAATTACTAAAATGATGGAGAAGAAGGGGATACACTGGCATCCAATGTTCAACATAGAGTCTATAGATCCTGAGAAGAAAATAGTAAACTCTCTCGAAGGGGAATCTTTAAAGTTTGACTTGCTCGTTATGGTTCCACCTCATAGAGGTGCAGAAGTCATTGAAGCTTCGGGATTAGGAGTTGATGGTGGATGGGTTCCTGTTGATAAACATACTCTACAGTACAAAGATTATAGCGAAGTCTATGCTATAGGTGATGCAACAAATCTACCTGTATCAAAGTCTGGAGCAGCAGCTCATTTTGAAGCAAAAATCGTAGCAGATAGAATATCGTCAGAAATTATGGGTGATGAACCTAGAGCCATGTATGATGGTAGAGTTTTATGCTTCTGTGATGCTGGATTCAGGAAAGCAATATACATGGATTTCAATTATGAGCGGCCTCCCAAGAAACCAAGGTTCAGCTACTTATGGTATCTTGGAAAACAGATGGTCAACAAGTTCTACTGGAGTCTAATATTGAAAGGAATAGTCTAACACATCAAGTTAAACATGAGGCTCTGGTCTATACATCCAAGATATCTAGATAGAATAGGGTTGATAGCTCTATGGAGAGAAGGACTACTAGCTCAGAAAGTCTTAGCTGGACAGACTAGAGGTTACAGAAATCATCCACAACTAACTAGATTCAAGAATTATGAAGACCCTATACTCTCTATTGGAACATACTTATACCGCGTATATCTTGAAGGAAAAATGAGAAATTACCAATTCAACCCAAATAAGATCTTGAAATATGATAGTTCATTAAGACAGATAATACCTATAAGGAGCGGTCAAATAATTTACGAGTTTAAACTGTTAATGCATAAACTAGGGAGGAGAGACAGAGATAAACTTCGTGAAATCATGAAATTGGAGAAGATTGATCTTAACCCGATATTCTATGAAGTAGATGGCGGAATCGAGGAATGGGAGAAAGTGAAGCACTTTTAAGCTCTAATAAACAGTCGATTCATTTGTCTGGGCCGGGTGGGATTCGAACCCACGTCCTCCGCCGTCTCCTCGATAACCTACTGTGAGGGCGGCGTCATAGCCTCTAGACTACCGGCCCACATTCAGAGATGTATCTAATATTTTATATCAATTTTTCTATGCTATCTCTTTATCTCACGTTTCTTCCATCTTAGATTGTAGCTCCTACACTTTCTACATTTTTCAGCTGTCGGAGCATTCTTAGCTCCACATTCCCTGCAGATCTTATAGTATAATCTTCGTTTCTGTGCTAATTGTATAAGTGTAGCGTCTCTTAGAGGCATAGCTCAATCTCTACTACATCTAGCAGGGTTTAATATATACTCTTTCCATTATATGCTATCCCCTACCTGGAATAGGTTTTTATGTTAGGAAAAATAATGGATTTCAGCCCACAATTGTACAGTAGTGAGGTAGTGTAACTATGGCGGAGAAAGAGACTCCAACAGTATTAGTGGGAAAGAAGCCTTTAATGAATTATGTCTTCGCATGTCTAACAACTCTACAGAGTGGAGCAAACCAATTAGTGCTGAAAGCTAGAGGCAGAGCTATCAGTAGAGCAGTAGACGTTGTCCAAGTACTTCAGCGGAGATTCTACAAAGACCTTAAAGTAGCAGATATAAAGCTTGGAACAGAAGAAGTAACTGGTCCAAATAATCAACCAATAAGTGTAAGCACTATCGAGATAGTCTTGAAGAGATAGCCATAAAAACAATCCTGAGAAACACTAGAAGCTCAATGAACTGATGGAGGCGTCGGTGATAAGGCGTGGGCATAATGGTAGAGGTGATTAGGCATAGAACTTCCGATATGTACCTTCGACTTGAAGTCGGGGATACTATGCCCCCGATGCGAGGAAAAGATACGGACGGGACTCTACGATGAATTAGACATCAAGATTATGAAATTATTCATTGAACTGGAGAAAGAAATATCTAAACTAGCTAAGACAGGATATGTTAAAGCAGTTGATAGCGGTGATACAGTATACATAATATTGAAAGAAGATAGTTTAAGGAATCTTGACCCAGATACATTCTATACATTAAGGAAGAAGCTTAAAGAGAAATTAGGTAAAAATGTAAAGGTAATCGAGGATGATAAGAATATCTCCCGATTTATTGAGAAGCTTGTTGCACCTGCTAGAGTAGTTACAATCAATAAGATATGGCTACCGGATGGAAGCGAAGAGATGAGAGTCATACTGGATAGGCCGAGAAGCCTACAGACAACATCATCTGTAATAGAGGTTGTGAAGAAAGTTAAGCATGTAACTTTAAGAATTGACTCTGAGAAAGGTAGATGGATGGAGAGAAAGGTGAAGATAAGTGAGAAGAAACCTACCTAGTAGAAGCCACTACGCTGCAGAAGTGAAACCTGAACTAGATGGTTCCCGTGTCTCTCTCATTGGATGGGTGCATGAAATAAGAGATCTTGGAGGAATAAAATTCATACTTCTTAGGGATGTTTCAGGAATATGCCAGGTAACAGTTAGGAAAGAGAATCTCCCACAGCAGCTACTAGAGAAGATTGAAGATATTGGAAGTGAAGATGTGGTATATGTTGAGGGTCTCGTGAAGAATCAACCTAAAGCAAGACTCGGAGTAGAAGTAATACTAGAAAAAATAGACATATTATCTAGAGCTTCTCGCCCACTACCGTACGATGTTACGGGGAAAGTTTCTGCGGGAATAGATACACGGCTAGATCATAGAATACTTGATTTAAGGAATCCTGAAAACAATGCGATATTCAAGATAGCTGACACTGTGCTTGCAGCAGCTCGAGAATTCTTTAGGATGAATAATTTCATAGAGGTTAGAACTCCTAGGATAATCGTTACTGCGACAGAAGGAGGAGCAGCACTTTTCGAGGTAAAATATTTTGACAGTAAAGCGTACTTGGCTCAGAGCCCCCAGCTGTATAAAGAAGAATTAGTAACAGTCTTCGAGAGGGTTTTTGAGATTGGTCCCTTCTTTAGAGCAGAAGAGTCTCATACTAGACGTCATGTTAGTGAGTTTACATCGATAGATATTGAAGCCGCATTCTTAGACCTTTACGGTGTAATGGAGATTTTAGAAAGACTGATAGTCCACATATATAAGAGAGTGATTGAGGAGAGAAGTAAGGAGCTTGAATTACTAAGTATAGATTTAAAGGTTCCGGAACTTCCATTTCCAAGATACACTTACGATGACATGCTTAAAGAATTGAAGGATTCAGGTATGGAATTAGAGTGGGGTGAAGATTTCGGTACGGAGCATTTAAGAATACTGGGAGAAAAGCATAAAGGATACTACTTCATAACTCATTTCCCCACTAAGTCTAAGCCTTTCTATATTCAGCCGTGTGAAGATAATCCTGAGCTTTCTGAATCTTTTGACCTAATGTATAGCTGGATAGAGTTAGCTTCAGGTGGTACTAGAATTTCAGATCGTAAACTTTTAGAGAAGAGATTAATAGAGCAGGGGTTAAATGTTAAAGCATTTGAATATCACTTGAAAGTCTATGATTATGGGATGCCGATACATGCTGGATGGGGTCTAGGGCTTGAAAGACTCTTAATGGTCTTAGTAAATAAGAACAATATAAGGGAAGTCATACTGTTCCCGAGAGACAAGTTTAGACTTACACCATAAACCTATAGAACATAAACTACTAGCAGTGCGGCAATGAATATGTTTAGTAATGCTAGTGGTATCAGCATCCTCCAACCTAGATCCAGCAGTCTATCGATAGTTATTCTAGGATAAACACCTCTAAGGAATAAGATGAAGGACAATAATATTAAAGACTTCAACATTAACCAAAACGGCTGCTGAAGCTCGAGAGGGATAAACGGTATGTTAGGTCCACTCCATCCACCGAGGAAAAGTATAGATGTAATGATTGCTAACGCATCAGCTTTAAGATATGCTCCCAGCTGTATGAACTCTAGCAGGACTCCTGAATACTCTGTTGTCCATCCTGCGACAAGCTCCTGCTCAGCTGTAGGAATATCAAAGGGGATCCTCTCTACTTCAGCTATAGAGCTAGTTAAGAAAACTATGAATGAGAAAGGCAGTATTAGTATAAATGGAAACTTTTCTTGAGCTAACACTATTGCTTTAAGGTCTAAGCTACCTGCAACCATTGCAACAGGTATCATCGCTAAGAACAGTGGAACCTCGTATGCAAATAATTGGAAACCGAATCTCAGCATACCTATGAAGGGGTACTTGCTTCTAGAAGCCCAAGCAGCTACAAGGAATGGTATAGGAGACACTGCTACTACAGCGAATACTAAGAGTAAGCTTACATTCGACGGATATATTATCCAGTTTTCACCGAATGGTATGAATGGGAAGATTAAGAGTGGGGTAAAGCCTCCTATGATCGGTGAAGCCACGAATAATAGTCTATAAGATTTTGAAGGTACGATCACTTCCTTTGTTAAGAGTTTAACAGCATCTGCAATTAACTGGAATACTCCAGCTATCTTTCCTACGTGGAGTGGACCAATTCTTAAAGCAACTCTTGCTAGAAGTTTTCTCTCATACCAGACAGTAAATAAAGCGTAGAGCATGACGAAAGTTATCCCTGGGAATACTGCAGCTTTAATAAATTCTTCACTTGTCAATAGTTTGATTATTTCGGAGAGCAAGTCTAAACCCCCTGCCTCTGATCTTCTTGTGTCTGTCGAGTAATCTTCTGTTTAAGTTCTCTAAGCTGAAGCCCTATGAAGAATGCTCCGACCGTTAACGCTCCAAAGATTAGGAGGACTCTATCAGCTATGTATGGCGTCTCTATCAAGACCATTGATGATATGAATATTAGTATGCCTACTACAGCATAGGCTACATATATGATTAAGTATGGGAAATACTCGTAGGGGAATGCTTCCTCCCTCCATGGTAGAGGTGTTTGACCACACTCGAAGAGAACCTTCTTCTTAATTGTTCCTTTCCATGGTGCAAGTATTATCGGCAGTATAGACATTAAAGCAACTGTAGCTACTGCAAGTATAACGTATAGAATGAATGCGAGAAGAGGTGACACTCGTATCACCACCAAACATAACCTGACTGTTCAACCACTGTGTAGCAATATTTTAAAAACTTCAATATAAGGGTTAAAGACGATAATTTACCTACAATCTATACACTTAGAGTAAACTATCAAGTTCCCTCCTATAGGAGAGGAAACAACTAGGCGTAAGTCTTACCCTCACCATATTCTAATGAAAACATTTTAACTTAGAAGAGATATTTATCATAGGCTTAGATGGTTACCCTAAGTGATGAACTTAAGGAGAAAGTTAAGAGATTAGTTGAAGAAATCTTGGTAAGCGATTTGTCTAATAATGAAATAGAGGACTTTTCAAGTAGATGGGTCGAATGTATCAAGAAAGTATTCAAAGAAAATAATATAGAATACGGTGAAGAAGATTTAGAAGAGCTTAGGAATAGTTTCCGTGAGAGACTACAATCCATCCGAAAATATAAAGAGTCCAACAATATGGTTGGAGATAGCATGTAATGTTTCATATCTATATTGCTAGCTTCTCAGCGAGCTTCAATAATTCAATATTAAGTGGTTTCACGTTACTGCATGATTCTTCCAGACTTATAGAAGTTACTTCACCTTTCTGTATTCCGACTACCCTCCCACCCTTACCGTCTAATAGAAGCTCTATAGCTTTCTCAGCGAACGTTGATGCTAGAAGTCTACTCCGAGCAGTCGGGCTTCCACCTCTCTGAACATATCCGAGTACACTTATTCTTACTTCTACTCCAACATTTTTCTCAATGGCTTCCGCTAAACTAGTAGTTTTTCCTACACCTTCAGCTATAATTATTATGCTTGAACTCTTCCCGATTCTTGCATTCTTCTTTATTGTCTCTATTACAGCATCTTCATTGTATTCAACTTCAGGCACGAGTATTACTTCTGCTCCAGCTGTTAAACCTATTTCAACTGCTAGGAAACCTCTCTTCCTACCCATGACTTCAATTATGAAGGTTCTTTCATGTGAGATTGCAGTATCTCTAATCTTATTTATCTCAGTTAATGCAGTGTTTACAGCAGTGTCGAAACCTATTGTTTCATCGGTACCATATACGTCATTGTCTATCGAAGCAGGTAAAGCAACAATCTTAACATCTGTAAACTTGCTTAATTCATAAGAACCTCTTATTGATCCTTCGCCACCGATAACTACTAATCCATCTAAACTGTTTTTCTCAAGATTTTTAGCAGCTTTCTCTAATCCATCCCTAGTCTTAAACTCTGAACATCTCGAAGTTTTCAATATTGTTCCACCGAGATGCAGTATCCCGCTTACAGCTCTAGCATTTAGAGGGATAAAATTATTCTGTAGAACACCCTCCCAACCTCTTAGGAAACCTATAACCTCTATATTGTTCCATACAGATAGCCTGACCAACGCTCTTATAGCTGCATTCATTCCAGGAGCATCTCCACCACTCGTAACAATCCCAATCTTCTGCAAGATAAAACACCCTGCTTCTTTAAACTGTAACTCTATCTAAATAACCTTGCTACACACACAATCTATAGAGAAATATTTTGGAGAATGATAGAATGAATATTTCCACTATGCT
>JAGDWP010000131.1 GCA_023269855.1 Nitrososphaerales archaeon
CATCAAATCCTCTAATCATAGTTATACACTAAGAAGAAGATTGACGACTACATTATAGAGATTAACCTATTCAATAATATAGTTGGATCAAAATCTCCAAGATATAATAAGGGTTACAAGTATTGTAGCAGATGTGAGGAAGCATTCCTAATAAATACTAAGAATTGTCCAAGATGCGGTTCAGTTCTAAGAACTAGGCCCTGAAGAGTTAAGAAGATTGGCATAGAATGTTCATATTAAAGAGGAGTGTGTCCAGGAATTGAAGAGTTCGTAAGCTTCTATATAGAGAGTTAGAATAAATTTTTGGATATTAAACGTAGTTCGTGAATAAACTCTTTAAGGTATTCTCGAATAGATGAGAGATCGTGAATTTTTCGACACGTCTATTTATGTTTTAAAGCTTATAGATAAACAAATTTTAAATAAAACTTGCCAGTATTTAAGATGGATAGCATAGAATGTTTACTTTGGACGATGTTGATGTAAAGATATTGGAAATATTGAAGAAAGATGGTAGGAAGCCTTTTGTGGAGATTGGGAAAGCTCTAGGGCTTTCAGAGGGTGCTGTAAGGAGGAGAGTTAAACTCATGCAGGAGAAGGGGATAATTAAACGGTTTACAGTTGAATTAAGTAAAGATTTTGTCGTAAACGCAGTGTCGTTTATATATTTCGAGAAAGGTGAACACTCGAAAGATGTTTTACAGAAGATAGCTGAGATGGAGAACGTGGAAACCGTCTATGAGCTTACGGGAAGAATAGATGCTATAGCACTGATTTCAGCGAGAAATATCTCAGAACTGAATAGATGCATAGACGATATTAGAAAATTTGAAGGTGTAAGAGCTACGGAGACAGCAGTCATACTTAGAACAATAAGGTAGACAAATCTATCTGCTAAAATGTTCTCTAAGAAGTGGATAATAGAAGAGAGATGGGATTGGGGCAGACTAGTAACATTTATTCCAAATAAGCATCTACCAGTATATTCATGGTTCTATTTCAAAGAAGGGTTCTCCCGTGATTTCGTACATTTAATGATTGATTTATTCAAGCTTAACGATGGAGCAGTTGTGCTTGACCCATTCGTCGGCTCAGGTACAACTTTACTAGCATGTAAGGAAAGAGGCATAGATGCTGTAGGCGTAGACGCTGCACCCCTTGCAGTCTTCGTTTCCCAAGTTAAGACAGCAGACTACAACATCAGAGAATTGAAAACAATAGCAAGACAAATATTTGAAAAGAAGTTTGAGAGACAGGATCTAAACAGAGTGAGCAAGTTTACGAGGCAATTCTTCTCTAAGCCATCTCTAGAAGACATACTATTCTTTAGAGAAGAAGTAAGAAAAATTCCAGATCCGGTTGCTAGAAACTTTTTTACATTAGCTTTAATGAATGCTGCAATGAAAGTTTCATATGCATATAAAGATGGGGCAGTCTTAAGAGTAGTCAAAAAGCCTGTTCCACCCTTCAGGAAATTCTTTAAAAGAATTGTTAAGAAGATGATTAAAGACTTAGTGAAGATAAGTTTCAAACCCTGCAGTATCGAAGTATATCTCGGAGACGCTAGGAAAATGGATTTTCTAGAGAACGAGGTCTTCGATGCAGTCATAACTTCTCCTCCATACCTCAATAAGATAGAGTATACTAGAGTTTACGCAATCGAGTATGAATTATTCTTTGAAGATGTAAAATTGGATCCTATTAGATCATATATTGGATTGAGTCCGAAAAGTGTTGTAGACCAGTTTCCAGAGTTACATCTTCCTGAAGCAGCCAAAGCATACTTCTATGACATGAAGCTTGCACTTATAGAAATGTATAGAGTCTTGAAGAGTGGAGGGAAAGCAGCAATCGTGGTTGCGGGCGGAGTCTTTCCAGACAGAGTTGTTGAATCTGATATTCTCTTAGCAGAACTCTCTGAGCGTGTGGGGTTCAATGTGGATAGATTGATTGCAGTGAATAAGAGGGTTGCAACGACTAGAAGAGTGATAAAGATAGGTGAGGCTAGGGAGAGCATACTGATATTATCTAAACCTTAATAATGTATCTTCTATCTTTCCACTTGAATTCAATCCTACCTCTCCAGAGGGAGACTGAGACATAAAGTAGTGCGGAGATTAGTAGTAAAACGGCCACTGGGTATCCTAATGCATATACTAAGTTTTGCTTATTTCTCGAAAGCTCTAAGCTGTTCAACACTGTGGACAGGAATATTGATGATGCCCATATTATCGAGAAACTGTCCAGTATTGTAAATGCTGAGACTAAGGGTATAAGAAACACTATAAAGTAGAAGAATAATAGAAATAACGTTACTTTACCCTTATTCTTTAATCCTGAAATAAATCTAACTACTGAATACCATACATTTTTCATTCCAGCTTCCACGCTAGACTTGACTATACCGCTTCCATTAAACAGTCTAAAATTGAAGCCTAGTGCTCGAATCTTTTCTCCGAGTGTTTTGTCTTCAATGACTTCGGTTAGGGCACTCATGTGTCCGCCGACTATTTCATAAACTTCCCTCTTGAATAACGAGAAAGATCCAACCAAGAAACACTTACTAGAATCATCTCTATTTATCTTACTGAATCTCTCGAACAAGACTACGGTATTAATGTATAGAGGATACGTAAGACGTGCCCAGATAGTTGATAATCCAAAACTAGGAAACAAGGACATATAGCCTAGTCTCCACTTTTCCAAAGTTCTTACGCTTTTCACTAAGATTGTTTCATCTAAAAGTACTGTATCTGCATCGAGAAATAATAGGTACTCATGTTCGGCTTTGGTGTATCCCAAGTAGCTTGGCCAGCTTTTCCCGATGCTGTCATGTGGTCTACCATCTGCTTCAATCAATTCTATATTGCGATAACGTTTAGAATATTCTTCAACTACGCTCCTCGTTCCATCCGTTGAAGAATCATCTACGACAATTATCTGAGAGATAACACCTTTTTGTCTAAGAATACTATTTAGCGATCTCTCGATCTTTGATTCTTCATTTCTTACAGGGATGATGATGGATATCTTGATATTTGAGCTAACATCTTCATATGTTAGTTTTGGTAACTTCTTGAACTCTGTAAGATAGATGACCAACCAGTATGCTAACACTAATATTGAGAGAACGTTCAGAATGATAAGCAGGGTGAAAAACATATTTACCTGTAAAGTAAATGTTTTCGAGGAAAATATAGTTAATCATGGAGACAAACCTTTAGGTGGTGGGGATGAAGATAGTAAGCTACAGTGTTGAGGGAGTAACGGATTACGGCTTCGTAGTGGATAGAACGGATTTTGTTCCAAGATATTTTGTAGAAGATATTTTAAGAGAGAGGATACCTAAAGATGTTAAGAAGCTTTTACCGGATATAGAGTTGAGAGGATTAATCGAAGCATCTCTCGAGAATGTAAAATTAGAAAAAGTCCCGCTATCATCTGTACATATTGAGCCTCCGATTATAGACCCTAAAAAGATAATATGTATTGCATTAAATTATCGGGATCATGCTGAAGAAGTCGGTTTAAAAATACCTGAAGAAATAGTCTTCTTCTTAAAGCCCCCAACTACTTTGACAGGACCATTTGACTCTATAATCAAGCCTAGGATGGTGGAGAAGATAGATTATGAAGGTGAGCTAGCGGTAGTCATAGGTGATAGAGTTAAAGAAGTAGAGCCTTCGGAGGCCATGCTCTATGTTTTCGGATATACTGTATTTAATGATGTTACAGCTAGAGATTTACAGTTTAGAGATGGATTGTGGCGTGGATGGACAATGAGTAAATGTTTCGATACATTTGCACCAATGGGGCCATGGGTAGTATCAGCAGATGAAGTAGAAGATCCTCACAACATGAGAATAATAACGAGAGTCAACAAGGAGATTAGACAGAACTCGAATACCTCGAACATGATCTTCAAGATACCTGAGATCATATCTTACATAAGCCATATAATGACTCTTGAACCGGGAGACATAATAGCGACAGGCACACCCGCTGGGATAGGTTATACGAGAGAAGATGGCCTACTGAAAGAAGGCGACATCGTAGAAGTATGGATAGAGAAAATAGGAGCTATCAGGAACCAGCTAATATCAATAAAGTAGCACCATATTAGGAGATATTTACGATTTCATGAAAAATTCACTATGGCCTTATGATTCAGCTATGTACTTTTTCTTCACCGGTATAGATGGAGAATCTTTATAACATGAGTTTTTGTTTTTAAATCGTGATGAACAAGTATGATGTAATAATTGTTGGCGGTGGACCTGCTGGCGTATCAGCAGCTAAAGCTTCTGCTAAGACTGGCGCTAGAGTCCTCTTATTGGAGAAGAGTCCAACGATTATGGCTAATAAGCCTTGCGGTCAAGCCGTCAGCCAAGAGACTCTCCAGACAGCTGAAGTTAAGCCTGACCCAACCATAGTTCTCCACAGAGCTTACGCTTTGGTCTATGCTCCAAATCTCAATTATGTAAAGATAGATAGGATAGGTTTCTTAATAGACAAGTCTAGGTTTCTACAGTATATTGCAGCTCAAGCAGCAGAGTATGGTGCAGAGATCCATGTTAGAGAAGAAGTTTTAGAAGTTAAAGTAGAAAACGATGCTGTAAAGGTTAAGACGAACAAAAATAAGTATGAAACTTCAGTAATAATAGGTGCAGATGGTTATAATTCTACTGTCGCTAGAAGTTTAGGGATAAATGAGAGATCTGAGCCTATCCCTACTATTCAGTACGTTATGGTTAACTGTAATGTTAAGTATCCTGATGCAGTAAGATTCTTCCTAGGGAATAATGTTGCTCCAGGAGGATATGCATGGATATTTCCACATAGTGAGAAGATAGCTGAAGTAGGCATAGGTGTTAGAGGTGCACCTGCGAAAGACTATCTGGATGCTTTTGTTAAGAGTTTCAGTGACGAATTCGGTAGAGCACAGATAATAGATTATAGAGGCGCTCCCGTCCCCATAGGCGGGATAATCAATGAACCAATAAGAGATAAAACAATGCTGATAGGAGATGCTGCGGGAATGGTTATCCCGCTTACAGGTGCAGGAATACATTCCTCTATAGCTGCAGGTCTGGCAGCTGGTAAAGTAGCAGGAGAAGCAGCACAAGAAGGCAATACATCGAAGGAGAGACTAAGCGAATTCTACACATTGTATAAGCCGTGGATAGAAAGGATAAAGAAGAGCTTGAAGGTCATGAGAGCATTAGAGAAAATGAACGATGATGAATTAAATCTACTCGCTGAGATATTGAATGACCAAGATATCCTCGACTTAGCGAATGGCTTAGACTTGGTTAGAGTAGCTAGAAAACTCGCATCACATCCAATATTCGCAATTAAACTCGTAAAAGCGATAATATAGAACATTCTTAACCCAGTAACATGATACATTGTTGTATATGCTAAGATTTTATATCTTCCTTAGTGCTTAGAGTTTATGGTGTCGACATTGTTTCCCGAATATGTTAGAATTCCCGAGAAGATTGAAGTCAAACCTATTGAGCTTGAAGCGTCTAAGACTGCTCTCATAATCGTTGATATGCAGAATGCTTTCGTTCATGAACGTGGTAGATTATTCGTCCCCGAATCTAGGAAAACAATTGAGCCGATAAGGAAACTTTTAGAGAGAGCTCGTTCAAAGAATGTCACAGTAGTTTATACACAGGATTGGCATCAGAAAGACGATCCAGAGTTTAACATTTGGGGTGAACACGCTGTTGCAGGCACCTGGGAAGCAGAAGTAATCGATGAACTCAAACCTTTAGATAAAGATGTATTGATAAAGAAGTTGAGATATGATGGATTTTATGGAACATATTTAGATGATGTTTTAAGGATGAAGAAGATTGAGTACACAATCATAACTGGCACTGTGGCCAATATCTGTGTTCTCCACACAGCGGGGAGTGCAGCAATAAGAGGATACAGAGTGATTGTTCCAGTTGATTGTATCTCTGCATTAAGCGACTTTGACTATTTCTCAACACTTAGACAAATATCATTTCTATACAAGGGGATACTGACTACTCATGAAAAAATAACGTTTCTATGAAACAGTTAGAATACTATATTTGGAGATAAACTACGTCATCTTGACTTAAAATTTATCAAAAAAGTTGAATAACTGGGATTCTGAATAACGTAATGCAGGCGTGGAGGTGTTCCGAACGAGGAAGCTATCTATAGCTAGTGAAGAAGAGATTATGAGAGGTGAATCAACAGACATATACTTTATTAGGAGTAGGGAAGTTTTACAGAAGACCGGTATTGATAAGCATGTTTGCGCTGAGATACATGCATATTCTTTTCCAAGAGAATATCAATGGGCACTCGCTACAGGGATACTTGAGGCGGCCTCATTACTTGAAGGAAAGAAAGTAAATGTTTACAGCATGGATGAAGGTGAAGTTTTTAGAATATATGAGCCTGTTATGGCCATTGAAGGAAAATATACAGAGTTCGGAGTATATGAATCAAGCTTGCTCGGCATACTTAGGCATGCAAGCAGTATATCAACTAAAGCTGCTAGAATCAAGATTGCTGCAGGAGATAAAAGAGTGCTCTTCTTCGGGATAAGATGTGTCCACCCAGCTATAGCTCCAATGATTGATAAGTATGCTTATCTAGGTGGATGTGATGCTGTTTCAGGAGTAATAGGAGCAAGATTGCTTGGAATACCTCCGACTGGAACTATGCCTCACGCATTAATCTTAACTGCAGGAGACCAGGAAACTGCGTGGAAACTATTCGATAAATATATGCCTGAAGATGTTCCTAGAATAGCTTTATGCGATACATTATCTGATGAGAGATTTGAAGCATTAAAGGCAGCTGAAGCATTGGGGGAAAGACTACATGGTGTAAGATTTGATACTCCAGGATCTAGAAGAGGTAATATGAGAAAGATTGTACAAGAAGCCAGATGGAGTCTCGATATCTCAGGGTACAAGCATGTTAAGATATATGTAAGCGGAGGATTAGATGAAGAAGACGTAGCAGAGCTTAGAGATGTAGTTGATGGATTCGGTGTTGGGACTTCTATCGCCTTCCCACCATCCATAGATCTTGCATTAGACATCATCGAAGTAATGGGTAAACCATTTTCAAAAAGAGGGAAGATGCCTGGTAGAAAACAAGTATATAGATGTCCCAAGTTTCATGACACGATCACACCTTTCAGTAAATCTTTAACTAAATGTCCGATCTGTGGAGAGCCTGTAGAACCGTTATTGAAACCCTTGATGGTGAATGGTGAGTTCGTCAGAGAAGTTAAACCTGCAATTGAGATTAGGCAGCAAGTAATAGAGAGACTGTTGAAAATAGCATCCATCCGAGAGTTTAATCCTGAGCCATTACTTCTTTCATCTATTTAGCTACTCTAGAAAATTCTAATTTCTCCATATGTTGAGATAAAACCCTGCATCTCCATCTAAAGATTCTATTCTCCTTAGATGGACCAGTATAATGTATTAATAGTCTAGTAAAAGACACGGTGACATCTAATTTTATGGATGATGACGAAAAATTTTTCAGATAGTCTTCATTAGTAGTAGCGTGGTCTCTCTTGAAGATTGTGAGAGTTGAAGAGATAGAAGAAGCTGTTATGAAGCTCTCCATTAATGTAAACTATTTCATCCGAGATGAATTAAAAGAAGCATACAAGCAAGCATTAGAGAGAGAAGTTTCAGAGACTGGTAAAGAGATTCTAAATCAGATGATTCAGAATGTAGAATTAGCTGCAAGTGAGGAGCTTCCAATATGTCAAGACACAGGGGTTGCAGTAATCTATGTAGAGATTGGGCAGGATGTAAAGATTGAAGGTGGAAATCTCTACGATGCAATAAATAAAGGTGTTTCAAGAGGATACAAAGAAGGATACCTTAGAAAATCAGTTGTTAAAGACCCATTATTCAATAGAGTTAACACAGGAGATAATACTCCCGCAATGATCCATGTAGAAGTCGTACCTGGAGACGTTTTCCGATTAACCTTCATAGCTAAGGGGACAGGTGCAGAGAATATGTCTAGGCTTGCAATGCTTACTCCTGCGGCTGGAGTAAAAGGTGTAAAAGATTTCGTTCTAAAAACAGTTGCAGAAGCTGGTCCTAACCCGTGCCCCCCAGTCGTTGTAGGTGTGGGGATAGGTGGAACATTTGATATGGTTGGATGGCTTGCTAAGAAAGCATTAATGCGTAAATTCGGTTCTAGGCATCCAGACCCAAATTATGCAAAACTTGAACTAGAACTCCTCGAAGAAATAAATAAGCTAGGCATAGGTCCTCAAGGCTTAGGTGGACGTATAACAGCTCTAGATGTAAGAATTGAGACAGCTCCATGCCATATAGGTGCACTCCCAGTAGCTGTAAACCTAGACTGTCATGCTCACAGAGTGGGGGTTTGGGAGAAATGATGAAGAGAATCACACCACCTTTAGATGACAGGATACTTGAAGACTTGAGGATAGGTGATAAAGTACTCATCACTGGAAAAATATATACTGCTAGAGATGCTGCTCATAAGAGATTTGTTGAAACAATCAATAAAAGTGGACAGCTTCCAATCGACTTAAGGGGTCAGATAATATATTATGTTGGTCCAACACCTGCGAAGCCTGGATACGTTATCGGTTCAGCTGGTCCAACAACATCTATCAGAATGGATAGTTACATGGAGCCGATGCTTAAAGCGGGACTAAAAGCCACCATAGGTAAAGGATATAGGAGCTGGGGAGTTGTCGAGTTACTAAAGAAGTATAAAGCTGTATACTTCATAGCTACGGGAGGAGCAGGCGCACTACTTTCGAAAAGGATAAAGAGTGCTAGAGTAGTTGCTTATGAAGACCTTGGTCCAGAAGCAGTATTCGAACTAGAAGTAGAAGATTTCCCAGTAATAGTTGCAAACGATATCTATGGAGGAGATATATTCGAGGAAGGAGTAAAGAAGTATCGTGAAATAACTCTTCCATTCAAGATTGAAAGAATATCAGAAGTTTAAAAACAACGAGACAATATTTCCACTTTTATTATTTTTGAGGTAAGCCTATTCAGCAGTTTTCAAAATAGATAGGCTTAAATAGACATAAGTAGTAATTTTTACCGATGGAAAGGCTTTATACACTCAAAGAAGCATAACAGGAATATGGTAAAGAGCGATTGGAGGATGATATACAAGTTTATGAGCTATAAAGCCGAGACCGTGACCCTCAACCCACATAACTCTAGTAGAAGGTGCTCTAGATGTGGGATGATAAATGCCCCGAAAGAAGCACTATACAAGTGCAAATCCTGCGGGTTGAGGATTAACAGGCAGCTCAACGCTGCCATAAACCTATACCTCCAGATGGAGGGTCTTCCTCCAAGCCCAAAGCTCTTCAAGGAGCTAATGAGGGATTGGAGCAGGTTCACCCTAACAGGGGAGAAGACTGATGAAGGCTCCAATGAACTCAAGAGGAGCCCTAAGCTAATGAATCCCAAGAGCTACGTATGTCCACCAAAGACATACGTAGCTCAGAACCCTATCTTATGAAATGATCTTTACTCCGAATTCTTCTTGAAAGAACTTCATAGATTCCTCTCTTGTTACTAAGTGGTTCTTACCTATTTTTGATCGAGCTCTCCTCCTAAGGATGACTCTCCTCCCAGGTCTTGAGACATGGACTATTACATCCATCCCTATAACTCCAAGCTCTGGATCATACTTCGTTCCAGGAATGTCTAGATGCTCCCTAATCCCGAAAGCTAGGTTACCATATTGGTCGAAACTTTCTTCTTTAACCTTGTAACCTACCGCTGCAAATGCTTTCTGAAGAAATTCTCTAGCTTTATTTCTCCGTAGAGTCACCATGACAGCTATTGGTTCACCGCGATGTATACCGAATCCTCTAATAGTTTTCTTAGCTTTCCTTATACTCGGCTTCTGACCTGTAAGCATCTGTATTATCTTCTCCGCTCTCTCTAGGGGGGCGCCAGATTTACCAACAGAACAATTAACAACTACTTTCTCTATTCTTATCCGCCTCATAGGGTTTTCTAGTATCAGTCGGCTTGTTTGAGTATTAAGTGTTTGCTGATCCATCTTCATCCTCTCATCAATACGGTAACTAACTTTCTAATAATGATTAATAGGGGTACCCATAAATATTATCTGAATAGTATTAGGCAAAAACATTAATGGAAGTTATTCTGGAAGAGTTATTTCAGGTTTCTCTCTTCCTACAACCATTACGTAGTCAAGTATTGTTGATACTTCACCGATCTTTGTCTCTGACAATTTGACTGTAGGCTTTGAAGGATACACTACGTCACGTTTAACTTCAGCTATCCTACCATGTAACCCCTGTTTAGGCCCCCTAATTATTAGCCCATAATATCCTTCACGTAATTCTATGTGGTCAAGTATTGTCTGACTTGGAACCGCGATCTTTAAAGTATCCTTTGTATTAATTTTCCGTGCTTCCTCATTTACATCCTTGAATAGTATGTTTCTACCATCATGCAGGGTTATCTGAAGCTTTGCTCCAGACACATGCATCTTCCTAACCACTCTACCTAGTTTTATTCCAGATTCTTCACTAGGAATCTCTATCAATCTTAACCCTTTTCTGTATACTGGGAGGACTCGATAGTTTTCACCTGTTTCAGGGATAGATAACACATCCATCAATCCTACTGGAAACTTGTAATCTCTTACAACTCTTCCATCGACCAGGATCTTACCAGCCTTGATAATCTTCTTAGCTTCTTCAGCTCTCTCTGCATATTGTAGATACTCTCTTAGGATTAAGAGGAGGGGGATACATTCTGTCTTTGAATGGGGTCCAGGACTGGGAGCAACTGTGAATACGTGCTCTTTAACCTTTATATCTAGGTGGGGTGGTGCAGCAAGTCTCTTTAAATGAACCATTCTATCCAGCCTCCTTACCTCTAGTTAATGCGGCTTGCCTAAACTTATCATCTAGTTTCAACTGGGTTATCATAATGTTTGATACATGTATAGGTCTAGGCTTAGTTGTTCCATCTGCTTTCTTCATAGTTACATTCTCAACGAACACGAATTGTCTCTTCCTGTTTACACCTGTCACTTTCCCTTCTACTCCCTTGTATTCTCCTCTAAGAATCTTAACCGTATCACCGACTCTAACCGGGAAAGATCGACGATTATACTTCTCTCTTAATTGCGGGGAGAGATGTGCTGACATTAATTTAGAAAGTTTATGATAGGGAGCATCGTATAGAAGCTTCCTCTGTTTTCTAGGTTTAGAAGAAGGTCTACTCAGTTCCCTGCACCTCCATTATCCTGTATCGATTAATCTCTGCAGACATCCTATCTTGCAATCAAATTGCCTCTAACCCTCTATTAAACCTTAAAAGACTAATCAAGATAAGCTGGAAGACCATTCACGCATTTAAACACCTTGGCTAAAGTATTTATATGCAATTCCTCTTGGAAAGATTATGAAAC
This sequence comes from Nitrososphaerales archaeon, assembly GCA_023269855.1. Classification (GTDB taxonomy): domain Archaea; phylum Thermoproteota; class Nitrososphaeria_A; order Caldarchaeales; family Wolframiiraptoraceae; genus Geocrenenecus. The sequence goes on from JAGDWP010000131.1 coordinate 11,479, forward strand.
CTGTTATCATCGAATATTACGGTTAATGAAGTTATTGTTAAATCTTTGTTGGCTACTATTTATTTTAGTGTATGGGTGAGGCTGGGCTACTCGTTAAACCTCCAACTAGAAAAGCTGCTGTTGAAGCTCTGCAGAATGTTAAGAGGCTGCGGCCTCAAGCCGTCCTCTTAAATCTCCCAGTAAATATTGAAGAGCTACTAAACAGTTACAGTAAAGGTGAAATTGATTATGAACATTTCCGGGAGTCAATCTATGATCTCCTCCCTGAACCCGCAGGTGCTTGGATAAAAGAATACGAAATATTATTTAGGGAACTCCCAGGCATTGGTGAACTAACCGATATTTACTGTTATGTTGATAGTGAATTCTTTAATCAGGAAGCAAATACATCTATTGAGATAGCTCTCCTCACTATCCGAAGTATTATAACGGAAAGAATAGATGTTAAAGAATGGATTAAAGTATTGGAGAAATCAGTTCATAGTGAAGTTGAGAGATGGAATAGAGAAGTCTCGAAGATAATTGATATAGCTAGGAGCTATGATAGAGTAGCCTGTATCTCCGGCTTCGAAGGTAAACATATTAAGAGAGAGCTTGATCAAGCTGGAATAGGCTCATGGATAAAATACTTAGACCAACCATACCATTTTACTCCATTAGAGATCTTGAAAAGACTTATAATGCTTGATAGAGTAGATGAAGAATTATCTATGAAGTTGATAAGAGAGCATATAAGATTCTTGAGAGAATACATATACAGTATGCCTTACACTGAGGCAGTGGAAAAATGGGTACGTGAGAGACTGTACTGGCTACCAGTCAGGAGTTTTGATGGGGCTCTTAAAGGCGGTTCCCCATAAACATTACTCTTAGACATTTATCTCATCTCTAGGATAAACATTCTATAATATTTTTCTTAATTCTTCTAGGTTTAGTTCTTAATGTTGCTCCGCATCTTGGACAGTTCTTAGTATTTATTAGGAATGCTTCTTCACATCTACTACAATACTTGTTAACCCTTACTGTATCTTGGAGACTTCGATCCAACTATATTATTAAATAGGTTAAACTCTATAATGTAGTCATTGATCTTCTTAAACTCATTGAAGGATATTCAAAAACGTTATGTGAATTATTGAAGAAGCCGTTAGACATTGAGAAGCTAAGACAATACATTGAATACAGTATAGAGACGATAGTAGCGTTTCTTAGAGCATTCTTCGATAGTGAAGGATACGTAGATAAGAACGGATATATATACGTGTTTCCAATACAGATTTAAGAACTCTCAATTATGTTAAGGAACTATTATTGAGGTTGAATATAGAAGTTGCAGGACCGCATCTAGGAGTAAAGAGGGGAACACCGTTCTATGATAGAAAAAAGAGAAAAACATACTATAAGAAGAAAGATGTTTACTATCTATATATTCAAGTAGGCTCTAGGCGGAGGTTTGCTGAATTCATAGGATTCACTATTAGGAGGAAGATAGAGAGACTAATAAAAGCCCTCAACCCTCACCATTCTTCTCCTATTAAAATTATATAGAAGATAAATAAAACATGGACCGGGTGGGATTTGAACCAGCGACCTCCCGCGTGCGAGGCGGGCGATCTACCACTGATCTGCAGAAAACTGAGTAGAAGAAAACTCTTAGCCAAGCTAGACCTACTACAAGCTCAAGTAGTCAGAAGAGATAGTAGAGTTACAGTTATAGCTGAAAGTGAGGGAAGAATTTTCAGACTCCACTTAACAAACACGGGAAGATTAAATGACTTAATCTATCCTAAATCTAAAATACTCTACATGAATTTAGTTGATGGAAAGAAAGTATCAGGCAGGGTAGTAGGAGTATTGCTTGAAGAGTCTGCAGCTCTGATAGATACCGTTCTCCAAGCTAAAATGTTTGAGAAAACGTTAGAGCACAGGTTGATTCCATGGCTTCTTGGATATGAGATAGAGAAAAGAGAAGTAGTTAGACATGGTTGTAGGTTTGATTATCTCTTAAATAATGGAGTGGATAGGATTCTTCTTGAACTTAAGTCAGCAGTATATCTTTCTAGTGATGGTGCTGCAATGTATCCTGACACTATTTCAGAACGAGGCGTAAGACACTTCAAAATACTGAGTAACCTTAAACTAGTAGGAGAGAATACTGGAATAGTCTTCATAGCTGCCCATCCTTCCGCTACATATTTTAAACCAAACTTTGACATCGACCCTAACCTAAGGGAAGCTCTCTGTGAAGCTTTAAAAATGAACGTGCTGATCAAATCTATTAAGATGCATTTAGAATTAGATGGTTCAGTAATTCTTGATGACGTAGATTTTCCCATAAAAATAGAATGTTGAAGAAATGGTTCTCCTATCTAAGCATCCTATTGAATAGGTTAAATTAATATCATAGTAGCTCCATCTAGTCTACATGGCACATGAAGTAGGCTATATTTCAAGAAAGAAGATTAATCTAAAAGGTAGGGATTTCCTCGAACTTCAAGATTTCTCCGCTGAAGAAATATGGAAGATATTGAAGACTACATGTACCCTCAAGAAGCTTAGAGGTAAGAAGCAAATGAAGAAGCTTAGAGGTAAGAGTGTTGCTATGATTTTCGAGAAGCCTTCTACTAGGACGAGGGTCTCTTTCGAGGTAGCAGTAGAAGAACTTGGAGGTAAAGCACTCTATCTAAGTAGGAATGAACTCCAGCTTGGTAGGGGTGAAACAATAGCAGATACTGCACGAGTCCTCTCCCGCTACGTTCATTTAATCATGGCCCGCGTATACAAATATGAAACTCTTGAGGAACTTGCAAGATACGCTAACGTCCCAGTTGTTAATGGTTTATCCGATATAAACCATCCACTCCAGATCCTTGCAGATCTATACACATTGTGGGAGAGATTCAAGAAGTTAAGAGGCTTGACGATTGCATGGGTAGGGGATGGAAACAATGTATGCAACTCACTACTCATCGGCGCATCTAAACTTGGCATAAACGTTAATGTTGCATGTCCGCCTGGATATGAGCCTCATCCAAGATATCTTGAATGGGCTAAAATGAATGCTA
>JAGDWP010000107.1 GCA_023269855.1 Nitrososphaerales archaeon
GTATTAAACCTCCTCCAAGAATACTTGAGAGATGTGGGGGCTTCAACCGTCCACCCCGAAAACCCTCCCATGACATGAGGAGGGAAGAATGAAGAGCGTAACGGAAGTTAACGCTCAGACAGAACGGTTTGTTATGATGTCAGTTATTTTGTAGGAGGCCATTTTCTATCAAAGTATCTGCTTTTAGAGGTTACATCTAAAGGTATGCCGAAAGCGTAATCTACGTCTATAAACTTAAGTTCTTGCGCTGCTACACCTACGCTGAACATCACTCTATTATCTACGTTATGTATTGATGCAGTCTTAACCGCTGAACCTATGGCTATCCCCAAGTTAACAATACTATGTAGAGTGTCTGCATCAATCTTCCAGAAGGGGGGAGTCTTGAGACTCAAGTTAGCCATCTTACATCCAATTAGGACTACGGCTTTGCTATCTCTAATATTTTGAGCATCTCTCTTAAAGAAGTCTCCATAATATTCTGATAGTTCCTCCATCTTCTTTGCAAGCAGCTCTAGTTCATCATCTCTCTCAAGCACTTTTACAACTATATTATCCACTCCTCTAGCTTTCGGAGCTGTTAAAGCGGAAACAGCCATAAGCTTAGCAACCTGCACAACAGTTTCTTTAACAATGTCTTTATCTTCCATCATGATACAACGCCTCTAATTCAACATAATTTATCAGCTGCATCGTCATTTGAACTTATCGTTTAGCAGAGAATATAAGCCTCTTATACAATTCCTTAAATGGTCGTAGAGGATACATTGATTTGAAGATTCCAAAATGATGCTGACAATAAAGGAAATGGTTGGTCTAGCTTCTTTCTCAGTAATTTCAGGAGTAATCTTCGCTGCTCTAAGCCACTTAGTAGCTCCCTTGGCAACGCTGGTTGCAGGACATATAGGTGTAGCAATGATATATGGCATATGGTTTATAGGTGGAACACTTCCAGCATACATTATCAGGAAGAAGGGTATAGCATTCCTAGGTGAAACAATAGCATCTATAGTAGAACTACTTCTCGTAAGCCCCTACTCTATACTTCTCTACTATTATGGTCCAGCACAAGGTATACTTAGTGAGCTAGCTTTCTGGGCTGGAAGATATAGAAAATGGGGATACAAAACTATGATTCTGGCTGGAATGCTACCTGTAATGGCAGCATATCCTTTCGACTGCTTAGTCAGCCCATTCTATCCAGCTTGCAGAAACCCTGGTTACCCACTATTCCTACATTTGACAATAATTTTCACAATGTTAGCTAGTGGAGCTATCTTTAGTGGAGTATTAGTTAAAGCAGTTGTTGATAAACTTGTCAAGGCTGGAGCTTTAAGGGGTTGGTCAGTTGCTCAAGATAGAATCAATGAAAGTTAAAAGAGATGAATGGGAAAGCCCGGAGGTAAACTTTAAGCTCAGTGAAGGAGAGATATGTGCGATCATAGGACCTAGTGGTTCAGGTAAAACTAGCATACAATTATCCATAATCGGTTTACTACCCTATCAGGGATCGATAAAGTATAGAGGAATCGAAGTAAATTTTATTGAGAAGAGATATCTAAGATCCAAGATAGCATATGTACCAGATGAACCCGAATCCTACATACTCAATAATAGAGTTTTTGATGAAGCAGCGTTCGGACCTGAAAACCTAGGTTGGCTACCAAGAGAAGTAATTGAATCAACGATTCAGGCATTAGAAATAGTTGGTTTATTAAGCCTTCACAATAGAGAAGTACCAACACTAAGCGGTGGACAGAAACAGAGGCTAGCCATCGCTGATGCTCTAAGCATTAAACCTGAGATCCTCTTACTTGATAATCCATTTTCAAACATTGATTGGGAAGGTAGAAGACCCATATCGAAAACATTGGAGGAGCTATGCAGTAAGGGTCTCTCCATACTCTTAACGGGCTACTCGCTTGAAGAACTATACCTTAAGCCTGACAATGTGCTGTTCATTGGAGAAGTAGGAGAACCATACAATGAAAAATCATACAACCATGCCCCCTCCACTACTAAAAAACTGTTAGAAGTAAATGATATATCATTCAGCTACCATAGAAAAGAATATGTTTTAAAAAGAGTTACTTTCACTGCTCATAAAGGAGAAGTTATCTCAATAATTGGAAAGAATGGAGTTGGTAAGACTACTCTCCTTAAAGTGTTGGCCGGGATCTATAAGCCTAGTAGAGGAGTCGTCACTATTAATGGTAGGAAAACGAGACCTCCTCTCTCAATATATGTTAGCCAGAATCCTTCAACCTTCTTAACAGGTCAAACACCTAGAGAAGAACTCTCAGGGTCGAGAAGTGTTGAAGCTTTCAGGTTTATTGAAGAGATTGGTCTATCATATTTGTTGGATAAACCTATACATAGGCTAAGCCTCGGTGAAAAAAGGATAATCTCAATAGTGTCAGCATTGTATATGAACCCGTTATTGTTATGTCTAGATGAGCCTACTTCGGGTTTAGACTACAGGTTAGGAAATAAAATAGGTGAGATAATAAGATCGGCTGCTGCCAAGGATACTGCAATAATCGTTGCTACACATGACATATCCTTCGCTAAAGCTTTCTCAGATAGAATACTGTTGTTGGAAGACGGTGTAATCCATGAAGACTGGAGAGAGAAACTCCAATTATAATAGTTACCCAGTCTACACCGCACCGACATCCAAGATTAACCCACTAATTGCGAATATATTCCTATTAATAGTAGTAAGTTTTGCAACTGTTGAATCCAGACTTATTAATCTTTTAACGGTATTCTCATTATCTATTGCCGCATCATTTATTCTTTCTAGGAAGATAGTTCAGATCCTGAAGACGATGCTTATTGTAACGCCTTTCGGTATAGGTTTAGGATTATTCTATAGCATCTTCGGAAATATAGAGCCGATGAAAGCTCTTCTCACTATAATGCTGAGAGTTGAGATATTAACTACTGCCTCAACCATACTCTACTATTGCATAGACCCATGGGAGCTATCATCAATCTTGATAGAGAAGATAAAGATTCCACCATACTTCTCATACACAATTACTCTTGCGATCGTTATGTATCAACAGCTCATCAAAGATTTAAAACAGGTAATAGATTCTCTGAAATCGAAAGGCATCATACGTAACCAGTTAGACTATGTAGCCAAGATCCACAAGATTCTCTATATCCTAACATACCATGCAGCAGTAAGAACCGAACAAGTTGAGACCACTCTTCAGGCAAGAAACTTCGATCCATCGATTAGGAAGACTAGAAAATATCTAAAAATAAGATTCTGGGAAATCCTATTTATCATTACAACTATAATGATAATTGTAATCGTAGAACTCTATTTAAGATAGGTAGAATTGGAAGGTTAATATAGCTTAGATATTGAGTCAATTTTAGATAACATGGAATCGCTTGCGCTTCTAGGATTACTGCTTAGCTTAATAGTATCAATCGTAGTCGCGATATTTATTCTAGGTGAAATAAAGTCGAAGAGGAATCCGCATGTAGATTTTAGGATTGAAAGATACATTGTATCTTCTAAGTATGTTTCTCCATCATTTTCACCCGTAGTCCTCGTGGGATATTATAATAGACTGGAGAATAGCATAATGTTGTCTATTTCAAGTATAGCATTAATGGTTTGGAGGAAAGTTCTGAAAAAGAATTTCAATGATAGAGAAGCTCTCGAACAAGAATTCATTAACGAGTTTATTAGAGAATTGGATACAGTCTTAATTCATGAATTTACAGAATGGGCTGTACACCAGCTGGGATACAGGAGATTCTTATCACATGATCTATGGAATCAGCATATAAGGAAAATAAACTAACAAATTACCTGGAAAACAAATATTCAATATCTTCCAATATTCATTTATGCTAATTGTTTTTCCTGCTGAGTCTTCTTCTTCATCTCTATCTTTGCCAGGTTTGTCAAGTACCCTGCAACTTTATTTCTAATCTTCTTAGAGACTCTACCTGTTAGAAGCTGTCCTACAAGGATTTTATTTGTTTCAAAATCTGTTGTTACACGGTCTCCTAGGACTTTCAATATTTCCTTAGCTAGTACCTTCACCTTCCTTATTCTAACCTTACCCATCCCCGGAGCACTTAGAAAATATCAAGCAGAAGGATAATAAAAACATTCTTTAAAATATGAGGAGTCAAATTAATGTTTCAATTCTCTCAAAGATGTCTCTGTAACTTAATGCTCCTATGACGCAGCCATTGTAGTCTACTACTGGTAGATGTCTGATCTTATGGGTTATCATTATGTTTCTAGCCTCATTAACACTTGTGTCTTCTCTAACGGTTATAGGATTCTTAATCATGTACTTTCTTACTTGTTCAGAAGGATTAACTTCATCTTTGAATAATCTTAGAAAATCTCTCTCAGTTATTATGCCTAAGCATTTTCCACCACTATCTACTATGATGACACTGCCGACATCTCTCTCTAGCATCTTCGTTGCTGCTTCCTTCAGACTAGAATCTGCATTCAAGAATAAAACATTCCGGTTCATTATGTCAGAAACCCTAACAGATGTTAAACCACCCATAACGGTGTATCGGAAAGCCAAGCTTTATTTAAATCTTCATATACATCATGCCGGCACTGACAAGTTAGTAATACCATCCTGTAGGGAGGTTGGAAATCCCGTCTGTACTAACCCTCAATTTATGTCTTTAAAGCTTATTAATGAGTAAATGTTAAATAAAACTTGACAGTACCCATTTGATGAGAACTAAGGTTTTTATAATGTTAAAAATTTTTAAAAGATAATGCGTAGTCGTGGTTTGCTAGCGGGTCTACTCATAATATCTGGAGTAACTCAATTCACTATACTGATGATAGTTTCCGAAGCTCTGTATCCCAACTATAGCGTAGCATACAATTATATCAGTGACCTAGGAGTTGGATTAACAGCCCCAATCTTCAATAGCTCGATAATACTTCTAGGTATACTCGTAATAATTTCTTCATGGCTACTCTACAAGATATTCAAGAGCAAAGTATTATCTACTGTATTGTTCTTAACGGGTTTTGGAGCTACAGGTGTTGGGATATTCCCAGAAGGAAGCCCACTTCACCTACACACTATAATGTCTGCAGTAACCTTCATCTTCGCAGGACTAACAGCTATAACTGCATACAAGTTTACACCTAAACCTATCTCATGGATATCAGTGATACTGGGTATATTATCTTTGACTGCATTAGGATTATTTGCATCAGGAAACTATCTAGGGATTGGACATGGAGGAATGGAGAGAATGATAGTCTACCCTGTCCTACTCTGGGCTCTAGTATTCGGGGGACACATCATAACAAGGGAGACGAAACTAGGAGAGCATATCTAATCCATCCATCCAAGCTTCATCCTTCAACGTAGTCTCAGAACCATGCCCAGGGTAGACAATTGTTTCAGGAGGCAGAGTCCGAGAGATCATCTTAAGACTCCTCAGCATCCTGCCCATAGAATGTGGTCCCCTAATCTCTCCGAAGCCACCCCTCAATAAGGTATCTCCACTAAAAAGCGCATTCAATTCTCTAACATAGAAACAAGCCGATCCCTCCGTATGCCCAGGAGTATGAAATACAACTAACTCTAAAGATGAGAGTTTCAATCTGTCTAGATTCTTTAATGGATGAGTCTCTAGATTATATGGTATTTCAAGTAGTAGGGGTAAGTCGCTTGGATGAATGTATACTTCTCCACCGAGTCTAGATTTTATCTCTGGAAGATATCTAACATGGTTAAGGTGACCATGAGTCAACAGAATATATCTTAATTCATGTTTTCTCCCAAGCCTATCTAGTTCCTCAATCAGCAAGCCAGCTGGGAGAGCTGCATCTATTAAGACTACTTCATCCTGATCAAGAATCAGATAAGTGTTCACGTCATTTTGAGCAAACTTGAGTATCTTACTCAAAATCTATCACACTCTTCTTCAAGATATTCTCAATTATCAATGTATTAGTTTAAAGTTCTCTCTTAAAGCTTTAATCGAATTACTAACCTTTTCTATCTCTCTGGATAGTGGTGATTGTTTTCCACCTCTTCTGGATGCTGAAAAATTGTCTGCTCCATGTATTGCTTGCAGCAGAGGGTAGGACAACCTAATGTAGCTATATTCTCTATCACTAATGATAATCTGATTAAGTCTTGCTATCAACTTTCCATAGACATCTTCTTTAAACTTTGTCTCATATTTTAGTAAGTCAACACCCGTTTTCTCTCGATATATGCTGATAAGAAAATCTATGCATTCACGACATAAATTAACATTTCTAACCACTTCAGGTTTCTTTTTCCTTAAGTCGTGATGATGCAAATATACAGCATATACTACTGAAGGTAGAAGTTTTTCTAGACCTAGCTCTCGTCCATGTCTATACACCCAGTACGTGGAGATGACTTCATGGCCTCCAAAGCCAGTTTTTTCTTCTTGATACTTATGATGCAGCTTCCCTAAATCATGGAATATATATGAAGCATAAAGTGCTCTACGAGCTTCTTCCCTCGAGATCGCTAAACTAAGATATCCTGCTAATCTAACTAAGTATTCATCAAATCTTCTACGAATATTAAATTCATCTAGATAATTGATGCCCTCATAGATGTGTTCTGATATTGTTTGAGTAGACTCTCTAGTTGATTTATCAAAGTATGCTGAGCAGAAATGTCTCATGGGATTATCCCTCTTATGTTATCATATACGCCTAGATATTTTACTTCGATAGATTTTGTTCCTAACGCTATTTCCTTTGCTATCTCTGTGAAGTCTTTTGGGGCTGAATCAATAGTTTTATCGTCGATTCTGACTTCTATTAAACCATTATCAAACATTTTCTTTACTTCTCTTGGCGAGAAGAGAACGTATTCATCGTCCACAATTACGGGTATAGTGAAATCTCTTAAGAAAACTTCTCGTCTCATGATTTTTTCAACTTGATTCAGTATTTGCGTGCTCCTATTATACAAATCTAGTAATTTTACTGATAATCCTTTAAGTTTTATGTAAGATGGAGAGTACTTTGGATTGATGTCTACCATGCTTTTTCCGTGAACTTGATTCAACCAACCGTAATAGGAAGAAGGTATTCTAGGATGTACAGAACTGGAATTCTTTTCCAGCCATTCCCAAGTCCTATTAATTTTCTCAGCTGGATAAGGTTCTCCGGTGCTTTTCAAGATATAGATACTAGCAGAATCTTCGTCATATCGAGCTACTCTACCCATTCTCTGTAAAAGAGATTGAGCAACTGATACTTCAGTAATTAAAACGTCGGATGAAATATCAACTCCAGCTTCAATAACCTGAGTAGTTATGATAACACTTGGAATTTTACCCTTAGATACTTTTCGAATATTTTCTAAGACCTTTTCTCTATGTGTTCTCTTCATGTTTCCATGAAGCAGGAATACTCGGACTCCATCTAAGTTCGTTAACGTATCATAGAGTGCAGTAGCCTTATATGGTGAATTCACTACGACCAGGTTGACTTTATCGGGGTCTATCAGCTTCTTTACATTAGTGTTGATGTCTTCATCATTATCGACTAGATGGATATTGAACCGCTTTCTATTCTCCTTCTCTATAAATGGGTCTGAGTCATCAGGTTCGAAAATTTTGAATTCATAATCATATGCTTTTGCTAAGTATCGAAAATATTCTTCATACCCTTTTGATAAAGTAGCAGTTGAGATAATAAATGATGTCTTGTATCTTAAGATTAATTCTATTATTACTGAGAACACGGTCTTCATGTTTTCGTCTTCAAGTATATAGTGTGCTTCATCAAAAAATAGTAGTGAATCGAGAATTGATCCCTGGGTTAGGAAATCATACCCGAATTCTTTCTGTTCCCTAATCCGTGAAATCTTCTTAGTGTTAAGTTTCATTATATCCCAAGTAAAAGTATCAACAGTTGTAACATTTAATGGAAATAAATGGAATAATTCAAGGTCTTCTTCTTTAACATCCATCATTTTCTCCTTTACTGCTTCGCCAAGGATTTCGGAAGCTCTATGATATACATCTTCAACGATCGATCTCATTGGTAGAATGTGGATAACCTTAGAGAATAATGAAGAATCAAAGACTGAGTAAAGTGCACATGTAATACTTATCACTGTTTTTCCATAACCTGTCGGTGCTCTGACAATATACAAGAAGGGTTTATTAGACTCTTGTATACTCTCTAGTACTTTTTCTATTAATGGACGTTCCCTACCCTTCATCCTAGCTTTTACTTCATTGTATAACGATTTTAAATCTACCACAAAGCCTCACTTTTCATAATTACTAGCCCTCTATATTGTAATCATTGCTCTGATATGCGGCTCCGTCATAAAATCCTTTAAAGTCTCTCTCAGTAAAATGTTAACCCCCTTCTTTGCAGATAATATTAAATGCGAGATTCTCAAGAGCCTTAAAAGTGTTTCTTCAAGCAGTTGAGTATTCCTAGTCTGGATTGCTCTATACAAGTCTTTAACAAATGTTAGTATTATCATGCTATTGTCTCCTTCAACTGGTTTACGGAGTTCCCGTTCTGCTAATTCTAATAATGCGTGAAGAGGGTTATCAAATTGCAAATCTTTTATCTTTACCTCAGTTGGAATTTGCAACATACTCTGAAGATTATTAATGTATGATGTGATATAGTCTAAGCTTTCAGCAAGATCTAAGAGCATAGTTTTAGTGCATGTATAAGCATTTCCGACAAGAGATATCTCATACACTTTTAGTGGATACACCTCTCTCTGAATTATCTTCATGCCTGATGCTATACCGTAGCTTAACCTAAGCTCATATAATTCTTCACAATATGGTGTAGGCTTGAAATCAATGTGGACGCTAGTAATTACCTCAATAGCTTCAATTATGTTTCTTAGACGAGCTGGATTGTCTAAGGCTGCCTCTGCTCCTTCTTTCGTTACGAAATAGTATTTACCACCATAATATCCAGCGAAGCATCTCAGGAAGCCTAACGCCATTAATGCAAACCATATTGGGTCGAGTAGTATCTCGGGCTTGTTACCAGCTGTGGGTTTTAGAAATTCATGTTGATATTCATAGAATTCAGCTTGTTTAACAACGGCTGGAACGATAGCTAATGAATCCTTATACTCTCTCCCTAAGATGACTTCTTTTCCAACACTTATACTTTGAATACTTTTCAAGAAATCTACATTATTTTTTCTTAAAAGCTCAGCTGTGCCTTTCAATACATAAATCATTAACTCCTTATAGTCTTGAGGAAGATTCTTTTCACCATACCATTTAACGAGTCGCTTAGATTTCACAAAGTAAGCGCTTCTGTCATTTAGAACAATCTTGCTTGTAAAAGTATCTTTAAAAGTATTTTCAAACTGGTTTACGACTCTTTCAAATACTGTTGCCACTTTATTATTCATCTCTGATTCTTCTGATTCGAAGACGTTATTTTGTGCAAGCTCAATTAAACCTATCGCTATCAGCTCTCTCAGTAATCCTGAGAAGGGAAGATCGTTGAGTGCAATATTCTTAGTCATAGTATTATCACATCTCCTTCTATCAATGCTATTGTTAAGTCGCCTTCAACTTCATTCTCTTCGAGAGGGTAAGCTAACCTAATCTTCTCAGCTCTAGAATAATCGCTTATCTCATTACGTCTCCAATCAACAACGAATTCTACATCATACTTACCTCTTACATTCTTCACATTCTCAAGAGAATAGCTGAAAGACGTCCTTGCAGAACTCGCTTTCGAAATCTCTAATTTCACACTTTTCACATCTTCAACATCCACTATACTTTCTCTAGAACCGATCCTCGTTATACCCCACGCAGCTCTCTCAAGATCCCTCCTACTGTATTCTGCTAATCTTTCCTCATCAAATATGTAAGCTACCCTGTAGGGGTGGTCTGTATAAGAGTATGTAACTGTTATGGGGAGAGAAGTTACAGCCGACTCCACTACGCCATGATATAGTCTATTAATTTTAAAGAGCGGTCCATACATTAATGCTTCTCTACTACTCACTGCTACACCTAGCAGCATACTTCTAAGTTCATCAGCTTTCGATCTCGGTTTGTCTTTCTCACTTAATGTAACTTCTCTTCTTTCTCCACTGAAGAGAGAATATGCTAAAGCACCTATAAGTGAGGTGGGTGGTGGATGCTTAAAAGAGAGTCTCATCTTGCTTTGAGGCATGATACGTAATGCAATGACGCCGTGGCTCCTCAATGTAACCATTAGGCCGATGGGCATCCCATACACCAAGATCTATAATGTGTTCCTCTCCTTCAAGTACTGGATAAGCTGAGTCATAACATGTTCCGGCGTCTCCAAACCATTCCTACCAAGAACATAGTATTGGTATTGTTCATTGAATTCCTTTGCTATTTTTTCAAGTCTCTTCAAAGTCATATCTTCAAATCCTTCGTATATGGGTGATGTGAGGGTGAATGGTTTTTCAGTTACCGAGACTGCAAGTGAGACTATGCCTCCTAGAGGTAGAAACCTTGAAAGCTTTGCGCCAAACTGAGTTGATGAAAGCATTCTAGCTAGAGATTTTACTGCCGCTCTTCTTCTAGCTCTTAGTTCATCTTCTGGTATTATTGGCTTACCTGTGATAGCGCTTAAACCTATTGCTCTAAGGTCTAAGTTGAAGGTGAAACCGTAGATAGCAGTACCGGTCTCCACATAATATATCATCTGCTCAGCTGCTCCTTCTCTTTCTCCCCCTGTCTTCTTTCCAGCCTCCGTCATTACAGCATGTCTAGCATGTAGTTGTGGTTCAACAGTAGAGTAGATTGCTATCTTCTTTATTGGTAGAGCATAGCTAACTTGGAAAGCTGAAGTTCTCTTAACAGGTGGTTTACCAGCGTAGAGAAATCCTCCAATATCTTCTACTGTACAGTTTTTCACAATCCCTTCTTCTAATTTCTCAGCATCACTCGGAAGCTTCCCCCCATCAAACTTTTCAGCTGCGTTCTCTTCATCCATAGATTTTAAGAATTCTCCTCTTAGACATTTTCTACATACTTTCTGTTTTTCAGAAATTGCTTCTTCTGCTAGTAATTCTTGGAATGCATGAGCAAGGCTTTCTCCACTTACTGCAGGAACATAGATTATCTTCAAAACATTCTTTTCTTCTATTATGTATGGTACTCTCCTATGTTTTGAATAATTTCCAGCTGTTTCAACCATGTTTAATGCTTCAACATTTGCCTCAAACCTTACACCAACACTTACGAACATTTTATTTCCACCCCACTACTCTTCTCTAGAAATATAGGGAAAACTCAAAGCTTTTATCGCTATCCTCCTAGCTACACCTATGTCTTGTTTAACTAAACTTAAGAACTCAGTTATCTGGGATTGATCTGGAATTCTAGGTAATAGAATCTTCTTTCCATCATCAATATAATATCTCAACTCTTTATCATCCGTCTTTTCTATCTTCGCTGAATCAAATATAGACCTGAAAGTTCTAATCGCTTCCCACAACGCAAATTCAACGGTCTCATAATTCAAAGCGTTCCCTATCCTGTCTAGGAAGCTATACCTTCTTATCCTTGAGAAAAATCTCAACATCTCAATTATTTCTTCAAATCCTTTCTCAACTTCTACCTCACGACTCATACAATTTATTAGGTAGCAATCGGATAAAAAGTTTTTCTGTTTCATAAGAGTAATTATTATGTTTCCTTTTCTTGAAACGTCTTTTTATACATTTTCAAGTAGAAGTAACCGCTCTCAGTCACTTTATTACCTTCATCTACAAGCCTGTAAAGCCTCATATCACTGATTACACGGCTAATTGTTGCGGGAGACAACCCTGTATCCTTAGATATGGCTCTAACAGATCTACTAGAGGCCAGAGATTCTAACACGGTCACCCACCTACTATTGTATGGTATTTTTAAAACGTTTAACGGTATTCTTACATATCGTTCAAGATTCTCAAATTCTACTTCAATAGTTATTGGATAACCATTAAGCGTTAAGAGAATAGAGATAACTCCAAGTATCAATGCTCTCATCCCACCCGATAAGCATGCAATTATCTCATCAAATTGATAGCTCTGTACAACATTTCTAATTCTAAATATTTCTTCTGCAAAGTCTCTCTGAAGATCATATTCTTCAATTCTCATACTAATGTCAGGAAGAATTCTTGAAACTATCTCCTTGATAGTTTCAGCAGCTTTCACTGATTTATCATCTTCAGTATAACCTTTCGGAGCGAAGATTAGAATCGAGTCACCTGAGGAGAGCCCACTCCTAATCAATGACCTGATGACAAATTTCTCCTCAAACCCCAAAGTAGCTATGAAAAGCTTCCTCAACCTATCATAAATTGATAGGATCTCAACTAAAAACCTATCTCCGTGGAAGAGCATCAGCCTAAAATCTTCATAAATCATCAAATAGTTTTTAAAGCTCAACATTATATCGAATAATAATGTTATAGTGTCTAGAGACGATTTCTTAAAATCCTTTTATATTTGTCAACTCATGATTCATGTGATGGTTTCTGTAGTAGTTGTTAAGAGGGATGGTAGTGAGGAAGTTTTCATGCCTGAGAAGATAGTGGTAAGTTGTCTCAAGGCAGGGGCCACTGTTGAAGCTTCTAGGAATATTGCGAAAATAATTGAAGCAAGGATATTAGAGAAGAAGATTGAAAAGATTACAGCCAAAGAATTGACTGGGTGGGTTCTGGAGTTATTGAAGAAAGAGAACGAGGAATGGTATAGGAACTGGATAATATTTGATAAAGCTGTAAAGAGGAGAGATACAGAGAAAGAATTGAAAAAGTAAGAGTTGAATCTTTAAAAAGTAAGAATCCCTAAAGCTTATAATACGCCAAACAAATACATCAACATGGAGATAAGATGAGTATCCTCGTATTATCTATGATTCTTTCACAAATGCACATACAGATAAGTAGGTCTGAAGTTCAAGAACTCTACTATGATCTCTTAATGCGTTTCGGACTAATCGGCGGAGTCAATGAATGCCAAGCACTAGAATATGCCTGGAGTAATCCTCAAAACAGAATGATGATTGAAGAATTTATCCTAGAATGGTTAAACAAGAAGAAAAAGAAAGAAGCATTGGCTAGACACCTATAGCCTAAGCATCGATATGTTATTCACAAGAACAATTCTCGCAGAGTATTCATTAATCAAGATATGTGATATGTCGTGGAGCCTCTCTCAATAGAATTTTATGAAAGAGATCCATTAGAAGTTGCAAGAGATCTTCTGGGGAAAATCTTAATGAGGAGAATAGGAAACACCGTTCTCAAAGGTAAGATTGTCGAGACTGAAGCATATTATGGTGAAAATGATCCTGCATCGAGAGCATACAAGGGTAAGAAGAAGTTTAATGAATTAATGTTTAAAAACTGTGGTAGAACGTTCATCTACATGGTCCATGGGAACTGGCTCCTAAATATTGTAGCTCATCCGAGAAACAGTGTTGGCGCAGTCCTAATCAGAGCTATTGAACCTCTCGAAGGGATAGAGATAATGATAAAGAATAGAAGTGTGAAAGACATTTATTCTCTAACGAATGGTCCAGGAAAACTTACGAAAGCATTAGCGATTACGAATAAGTTAAATGGTGTCGATGTCACGGATAACGGAAGCGAGATTCAAATCCTACAAACTAAATTTGAAGATTTTAAGATAGAAAGCTCTCATAGAATAGGTGTAAAGAAGGATCTTCCAATAAAACTGAGATTCTACATAGCTGGGAATAGATTCGTTTCTAGACGCTGAAACTTACCCGACTACGAATCTACTCTTCAAGTTAAGTATATCTATATCTAACCCCCGGTCCTAGACCTACATCTATCACATACTCTCCTCCCTTCTATATAGTATAGTTTCTCAGTTTTTCTACCACATACTTGGCATCTCGGCATACGGCATCCATAAAAAATTATAGGGGTGGTCACAAATAAAATTTTCACTGAAAAGACTAGGTCTAGAACGTTTTTGGAATTTAAGATATTCTCTCTTCAAATTCTGGATGGATTAAGAAATCGACCATCCCCAATAATAGGTATCGCTCATTTATAATTCAGAAACATGATTTTTCAATTAATCGTGTAATCTTAACGAGTAGTGTGAAGAATGTTTATTGATTAAAACATGATGAATCTATTTGTATGAAGGTCTCGGTCGGGTCGAGGAACCCGGTTAAGATCCATGCTGTTGAAAAATGTTTTAAGCTATTCTATGAGGATGTAGAAGTTGAATCTAGAACTGTCGAATCTATTCATTAATGTAGATGCGAACTTGCTTAGAGTTATTGCTATAGTCTTATTCATTATCTCACCAAT
>JAGDWP010000058.1 GCA_023269855.1 Nitrososphaerales archaeon
ATAGTGTATTCTCAATAATTATTAGATGTCTAAGATGTGGTTCACTATTAGAAGTGTATTAAATGTGTATCGAAATATTATAAAGATGAAAGAATAGATTATAGTGGTTTAGAGGTTTTGATAGGTGGGATAAGTAGAATGAAGAATTAGATGAAGGAAATAACTGAAGATAAAATTTATCAGCATGTTGTAGGACCTAGGATTCATAACTTTAACAACTACCTTCCCTATGATTAGACTTTGATCGATATCTCTCAAATTCTATTAATCTTCGGCCTAAACTTCTATCTAAATCCTCTAAATCGCTCTCTTCTAGTTCAATTAAGTTGAGGTTGTATTTATTATACAACTTCTTTTTATTCTCCTTTACCTGTTTATACTTTTCTTCATCGCTTATTCCCCAATATTCGATGTAAACGTCAAGATCGGGAATATAGAAATCACAGTAATAGTCACGTTCCATGAATGGGAGGCGATACTCATATGCATGAAGATACCCATGCTCGTAAAGCCAATCATCAATATTTCTTTCAGCTCTACTTTTAACCAGGTGTCCGTCAAGGCATTTGTATTCTAGTTTTCTTTCCTTTTTTCTTTCCTTAGGAGGAAGTTTTTTATTCGTTATATCGTCAATTAATTCTTGCGGAGCAGCTTCTATAAGTATGAAGTAGTCATTATAAAGTCTTTTTGAGTAGCTCTCAAGCCCGTACTTATTAAGTTGATCTCTCAACCATTGTCTAAACTTATCGCTTCGTTGATTAATTTCGCCTTCTAAAATAGTTTGAAAATTATAAGGATATTTGGGATGATTTGTTTTTCGGAAATCATATGAAAATAATAGATCAGGTTTAAGCTCACTTTTTTCTGATATGTAAAGTCCGATTGTTAAAATTTTATCAAATCTTGTACTAAGTTCTAATGCCTTCTCGAAGTCTCTTAAAGATTCTCCCTTGATCTCGTTATCAGACCATTCTATAGTACCCTGTCCATCGCTTCCAGTACACCAGTATCCTTTAGCAGAAGGATCTGCTAAAGGATCCCATTTAGTCAACACTATGAGTAGTGGAGGCATTCTAGTTTAATCTTTAGACTTGCCCCTAATATTAATTGTTTATAGCATAAAGACCTAATTGTCTAACAATCCATAGCGGAAAAACAAAGACCTTTCGTTATAGAACATTTATTGTCTTTTTCTTTAGTGTTGTGTTTATTTTGTGAGTTTTACTATGTTGCCTCCTGTTTTTACTTTTAGATGTCGGGCTACTAGTTGGCATTTTGCCCTGAGTATGTAGGTTACTGGTTTCTGTAGGATGTTCTCTACCTCTGTTATGGATTCGTAGTTTCCCTGTCCTTTGGCTATGATTATGTTTGATTCTTTGAGTTTTTGTTTGAATTCTTCTGAGCATTCTTCTAGTGCTAATCCTATTGAGTTACTTCCTGTTGTGATTACTTCTGCTACTTCACTGAGTTTTACTTGTTCAGCATCTTCAATTGTTGCATCGTTTAGTACTGGACCAGACTTTACAGCAGCATATATCTTGACATCGTATTTCTGGCTTATCACTTCCATGAAGAATTTATCGAATACTATTTCCCCAGCGTTGTCTAACATGTATAGTATCTTGCCAGCTTTGGGTAAGAGTTGTAGGAGCTTATCTGTATCATCTATTGTTAATGAGCTTTCTAGACATGTTTTCAGCTGGCTTGATAGGTTTTCTAGAGATACTTCGTAACCCTCAACTTCGAAGTCTATCGTGTTCCCACATATCGTTGTTAAAGCAGCAAACCTGAAACCTTCTACGAAATCTCTTCTCTCAAATTCTCTCCTTAGGAATGGTGTTAAGCTTAGTGCAAGCTTGTTAGATTCAGTTTTCAGAATCTTGAATGGATCACTGTTTCCAGTTATCATGGTTACTATCCTGAAAGCATTAGTGTGGAGAAGGTTTGGTGTTAAGCTAGGGTTACGGTAATTCATAATCAACCACTCTAATACCTCTGCCAAAGCTTTCTCCCTCAACTCTACATCCTCCGTTGCTTTAACACTTACATCATAAGCAGTTCTAACAGTACACGGTATACAGAGTGTACCTCTCTTCATCAAAATCTCGACTTCATAACTGGTCTTTAAACTTTGAAAACATGTTGCTTCAGAGAGGACACTAGTTCAGAGGTTTATAGGGGGCTACCTAAGTTTTTCCCTGGAAATAGTTATTAGTTGTTTAGATGTTGTGTGTCGTGGATGAATAGAGGTTTTAAAAGTGGGAAACGTGGTTCAACACGTTTACCCGTGGAAGATGTTGAGTATGTTGAAGATTTTGGGAGGATAATTCGTGAGGCTAGAGAGAAGATGGGTTTAACACAGGAAGATTTGGCTCAACAATTAAATGAGAAATCGACTATTATTAGGAAGATAGAAGCAGGAGAATTTAATCCACCCATCGAGCTTATGAGAAAGATTGAGAAACTACTCAAGGTTAAATTGATTGTTCCAGTGGAAGAAGAACTTAAAGATGTCTCAAAATATATTGAGAAAGGTGAACCTTCTAAAAGCATATCTCTAGGATTATTTCTCAAGAAAAGTGAGGAGAGAGAAAGGAAGAAACAATGAGGTTCTCATGCAAAGAGTTTTAAAGACCTTCAACATGGATTCTAGTAGAAGGGAATAAAGAGATTGAAAGTTGCAATAGTTCACCGTGTAAACCCTGGAGAAGAAGACAACCTAGATGAGCTTAGCGAACTCTGTCACACTGCAGGATATGAAGTAGTGTATAGAATAAGGCAGGAGAGACCACCCCATCCAGAATATAATATTGGACCAGGAAAAGTCGAAGAATTAAAGAAAGCTGTCAAAGAACTCGGAATAGAGAAGATAATATTTGAGAATGAGTTAAAACCTGTTCAAGAATACAATCTAGCGAGGAAACTCGGAGTACAAGTGATTACTCGAACCCAACTCATCTTAGAGATCTTCACTCTCCACGCTAGCAGCATAGAGGCCAAACTCCAGATAAAACTTGCAGAACTAAAATATGAACTGTCCAGAGCCAAAGAGAAGGTGAGACTAGCTAAGAAAGGGGAACAGCCTGGATTCCACGGTCTCGGAGCATACGAAGCCGACGTGTATTATGATGAAATCCATAAAAGAATTGTCTCCATCAATAGAAAACTAGAGATAATAAAGAAACACATGGACTTGATAAGATTCGAGAGGAAGAAACATGGTCTCCCAGTAATATCTCTCGCAGGATACACTAACGCAGGTAAATCTACCTTATTCAATCTCTTAGCCTCCGAGGATGTCAAGGTCAGCTCCCAGCTCTTCACAACTCTAACACCTACAACTAGAATTGTAAGGCTTGACGGCAAACCCGCCTTCCTCTCAGATACAGTCGGATTCATCAATAATCTACCAACCCTACTAGTCGAAGCATTCTACGCAACTCTTAGAGAGATCGCGCTTTCAGACTTAATATTGTTAATGATAGATGCTTCAGAACCGCTACACATCGTTGAGAAGAAGCTTGAAACATCAATAGATGCATTAAACAGCATCGGTGCTAATGGCGTCCCAATACTACTGGTCTTCAACAAGATAGACTTAATGGATCAAGAAGAACTAAAGAATAAAATAGAACAACTAAGCTTACCCTATGAATATGTTGCAATATCTGCGAAGAATGGATGGAACATCAAGAATCTAGAAGAGAAAGTCTCCCAAATGCTTAAAGGATTCATTAGAGTTAAAGCTACAATCCCCTACGACTCAACATCGATGAGAATGATAAAAGAATTATATGACAAGTCTAAAGTAATAAATATTGAGTATGATGACCGACGTGTAACAGTTGATGTTGAAACAACAGTAGAGCTTGCTGAAAAACTACGGAGGTTTTCAAGCCGGGGAGAGTTTAAAGTTGAGTAAAGAAGAGTTACTCAATATCGTTAGAATGGTTGCTGATTACCAGTTCGGCTACGGTGTAGGATTCAAGTTATTCCCAGAAGATACAGTAATTGAAGTATCGAAGAGAACTGGGAGACCTAGATACATAATTCTAGATGGAAAACTATTGGCAACTCTAAGAAGTAATGATGGAATGCTTGCATTAACGTTAGAAGGCGGGGAGAGGCTTGAAAAAATAATTGAGTGGCCTAGATTTAGAGTAGTAATTAGAGAAAAACATCTTCCCGAATTATCGAGGATGAAGATTGTAAGAGTTGGCTGGATCGTGAAAGTAGATGAACTACTAAGCCCCAATGAAGAAGTCTTAGTATATACAATGGATAGAAAACTAATCGCTGTAGGAAAAGCTCAGATTTCAGGGCAGACTATAACTAGTTCAACGAAAGGCACAGCTGTAAAAGTTAGAGACTTGAGGAAAGACATTAAATAACACTGTTCTCAATACGCTAATCAAGCTTAGTTTAGAGATGGGAAAGATATTATACTTGCTCAACCATGAAACTTAATAGAACAGTAGGCGTAGGTGTTAAACAGTATGAAGAAGCTGCCTGCTAGACAGTTGAGGAGGATGCAAGCACGCATGCTTGAAAGCTTAGGATTAAACTTGAAAGAACTGGGCGTAGCTGAAGAAGTAGTCATTAGATTACAGGATAAAGAATTACGGATAAAGAACCCCTCCATCATGTTCATGAAGATAGAGAATGAAAACATCTATCAAGTCATCGGTGGAGAAGTAGAAGAAATAGAGTCTACAATTGAAAAACCTGTAGAAGAAGCGTATCAGCCATCCCAGGAAGACATAATGCTTGTAGCTGTCCAAGCAGGAGTATCTGAAGAAGAAGCAAAAAATGCCTTAGTTGAAACAAACGGCGACCTTGCAAAAGCCATCCTACTTTTAAAGTCGAGGAAAACCTAGCTTACTCCAGCTTCATCAATCTTAATCGTGAATGGTTTACCAGTCTTCGATAATTCTTCAAAGAGGACTACCGCATCCTCAATTATTTTTTTCCTCCTAGCTCCCTTAACAACCGTGTAGTATCCACCATCAATATATGAAGCTATCCGAGATTCAAATAATGCTCTCTCTTCAATATTTCTAAATTTCTCAATAGGTGCACTAATCAAGTACCCATGACTACTTATCTTTTCATGATCATCCATGCTTACTTTATGAGATATCAATCTAAACAATCTCTTAGCTGAAGACTTCGGAGTTCTAGAACCTAATGTTAACTTCCCCATCTCACTAGGATATTTCTTCAAGTTTTCAACATAGTATTGTATAATGCTACTCAATAGTGAGGATGATTCTTTTGATAAATATGGGACAACGCCGTGTATCGTCTTGACAGCCTCCGTTAATCCATATAACGAGCTAACGTAATATATCTGTTTTGAATATCTTCTCCCATAAACTTGTTTAAACATTCTGGCTCTTTTACTTAGAGCTGAGAACCCATACATAGTCAACTCTCTGATTCTCTCTAGGAGATAGTCTACATCTTTGTTTGACTCCAATGCGAGTAATAGTAGGTTCAATGTGAAGACTGCATGAATATCTGATGAAGGCTTCTCTAACGGTAACCTCAAACCATAGAATAAAGATTCATCAGAATTTGTAATCACGTACTGGAGCTTAGAGCTTCTAAAGAGTTCGTCAAGCTTCAATAACTCAGAATAAGAAGGCTCATCGACTACTACAATATATCTAATCTTCTTAATAGATTGATCAAGCATTCTGATCTTTTCCATTATTCTGGGAAAGTTTTCAACTAAATCTTCATGCTCGATTGTTATTGATAAGTATCTGCCTCTAAGTAAACTTGTGGAGACTATGTGTCTAATGATTTTTAGAGTGTTCTCTAATCCTTTCTTATCTATTAGTCTCAAGTTTATTTCATGTCTTATGTTTAGCGTTGATGCAGATATTTCTGCCAATATTTTAAAAACTTCTTCTTCATCGCTTGGAGCTTGATAACTTCTAGCTATTACACCTGTAAGCCAATTATCTAAAGGATATAAGTCAATTCTCCCTGTTAAATGCATCTCCGCAATGTTTCTAGATAGGAAATTCTGGAGACAATACTCTCTCATTATTGATTTCGATGACTCCTCCATGAACTCTCTAAGATCGCCTATAACGGAGACTTTTCTGAAAAGCTTTGAGACATCGTAAATCGGCATACCTATTCTGGAAAGCCTATGCCTATATTTTTCAAGACCCATATCAAGTAAAACGGTATTAACTAGTTCTCTAATGAGAGGCGAGGTCAAATATTCAATCTTTAAATTATGTAGTTTCTCTTCTACTATTGACGCAATCTCAGAAGCAAGTTTAGGCGTAAGATTCGCTTCTTTCACAAGAGAATTAATAATCTTCGTCTTATCAAATGGCTCAATAATATTCTCACTTCTTCTAACTATCAGCAACTCTTTGGTCCCAAGATCTTTCTCAAGCTTGTCTAGATTATCGAGTACTAGCAACCCTGTCTTTGATACTCTATACTTACCTGTCTCTCTATTTACCTCAATCAACTTAGAGTTCAGAAGCTTCTTCAAATGATAAGAGAATTTTCCAGCGTCTCTATTTTTCTCCATCCCCAGTGAATCCATTAACTCTGAGTATCCTAACTCTTTCTTAGATAATAGTTTCAGAATCTTCAATCTCGTAGATGATGCTAGAGAGTCCAATATAGTGTCAACATTTATTGCAGTCTCCGTCAAAGGAGGTCAAAGAAAGAAACTGTGAAGATAATCTAAAAATATTAAGTATTCTAGAAGACGAAGTATGAAGGAGAGAATACTTAGATAATCCAACCGTAATCGCCTACTATATTTTTATAAACGTTTCACATGAGCTAATTCTAGATAGATAATGGAAGAAGAGATCCATAGAAGAGTCAGAGAAATTGTAAATGATAGAGTCCATGGCTCAACTCAGATTGCTCTACATCTTCTCGAATTCCTTTCAGAAACTTTAACTCGTCTCGAAGAATCTCAAGTACACAGAGTATTACATGAAGTCTTAAACATTATCAAGAACAGATCCTCAATAATCTTACCTTCAAATTTAGTCTATATTTTGGAGAAAGCTGTAGACTCATCTCTTAAGATAACTGGGAGAGTGAATTTTAGAATAATAGCTGAAAGACTCTCAAAATACTATGTGGATGATATTGTTAGAGTAGTTGGAAACGCTTTTGAAGTATTGAAGGATTATAGGAAGGTGTTCACATTAAGCTATAGCTCTCAAGTATTGAATACCTTAAAGAAACTCAGAGATGTTGAAGTATTTATGATCACGGGTTGGCCTCTCTTCGACGGAGTTAGAGCTTTTAAAGAGTTATCATCTCAAGGTCTAAGAGTGAAAATATACCCCGACTCATCTATTCTTGAAGCAGTCTGTTCTTCTGAAGCCGTTCTACTGGGATGCGACGCAATCCTAACAAATGGTTCAATGGTTAATAGGTCTGGTTCCAGACTTGCTGGTCTCATCTGTAATGAAAAATCTATACCATTATATGTTGTATGCGACTGTATGAAGTTAGATTTTCAACATCTCTGGAGACCTGAAATATGGGGTTATGATTTAGAAGATATCCACATGGACTTCAACGTATTCGAGATAGTAGAAGCAAGCCTAATCACGGGATACATCTCTGAGTTAGGTAGAGATGTGCCCGTAGACTTCGTTGAAAAAGCTTTGAGAAAAATAGAAAGCTATCCGATGGCATTAATTTCTTGATAGGATTTAGGTGGCCGTCTTTACTATTGAGTTCTCTTCTGTCTCTGTGGAACATATGGAACTGGTACATATTCAACGCTTGGTCTTAGACCTGTCGGCTGAGGATACAACTCCATCAATTGATAAACTTCACTGGGTAAATCAGTCTTCACATCTATTCCAAGTTTTCTTATTTCTTCAACTGTTATAGGATAGTCATGTGTCCATCTACCCTCAACCATTATCTTAGCAATTTCTCTAGCTTTCTCTTCACCATACTTGTCGACTATTAGATTGTAAACAGTCTGCTCCATTTGGCGTAAAGCTTTCTCAGCTACATCCGCTAATATAAGATAATCTTCTCTGACTTTCTCTCTTCCCCTCTCATTAACTACCCTAACTATAGAAGCAGCGGGAAGGACTCCTAATCTCTGGTCAGCTATCTGTGGATCCACAGGTCCAATCACTGCATTCTTATCCATCCATATTTCATCTGCTGCGAGAGCTATTAATGCTCCTCCACTCATAGCATAATGTGGAATTATCGCGATCGTCTTCGCTTTATGCTCTTTTAATGCGAGAGCAATTTGAGTAGCTGCAAGAACTAGTCCTCCAGGCGTATGTATTATCATCGCAATAGGTAGATCCTGTGGAGTATTCCTGATAGCTCTCAATACTTGTTCAGAATCTTCAATATCTATGTATTTGTAGAAAGGGATACCGAATAATCCTACCCTCTCCTGTCTATGTATTAAGGTTATGATTCTACAGCCCAGCTTCTGCTCACATTTCTTCATAAGCGCTAACCTAGCATTTTGAAGTGCTTTAACTCTATATTGAGGCCACAAGAATATGAAAAGTATCAAGAACAGCCAGAAGACAAAACCTATGTCAAACCCTCCATCCATGTTTATACGAATGTTGAGGATAGAATATATATTTTGTTCGTTTTCAGATGGAGGCAATATGATAATCTATTTCCAATGAGATCTATGTTAACATGAATATTAGTGAAATTATTCGATTAGGCTGTCCCAGAATTCTAGCTCGTATTGTTGGATTGCTTTAGCAATAAACCTGTATCTCTCCCAGTCAAGATATCTTTCAGCAATCTTTTCAGCTCTTTCTTCTAGGGGCTCGAATGGTCCAGAAAATAAATTAAATAATTTAGTGGATCTTATTTTTAAGTTTCCAGCATGTTCTCCAAGCTTCTTAACGTTTTCACCCCATACTGGAAGATTAACAGTTAAAGCTACTGCAATATCTCCAGGGGAGCCATTCAATGCAAGCCATGAAAGATAATGAGTGTATGACACAGCTTTAACAGATAGTTTAGCATAGTCTAACTTTACGCCGAGCTCATCTGCTAACATGTTTAATGCTTTTAATGCTTCATAGTCTCCATCTACGAGAGTCTTGAAGAATTCAACTTCGTCTAAAACTCTTGCCTTGGAAAGAGCATGGGATAATGCTTTCAAGTCGTGGGGGATTATGTAAAGCTGGTTCTCAACGAATTTGACTAATACCTCCTTACTGGGCTTCTGTATAGATGGGTGGCGAACAATTTTAACATTTAAGTCTTCTAATTCTTCTCTCAATTTCTTAATTATATTAACCATTTCTCCTCACTATACGCTGAACTCCAAAACATATACTCATATTTTGAAGCTAACTCAAAATATGGCCACATCTGTTCTACCGTCAAATTCGATGAGTCTACTTCGTCTCTGAATATTTCAACAACTTCTCTATACTCTCTCGATAAGTATGTTAAAGCCCACTTCCTGTAGAGAATCGATTGATTAGACTCAAGTTTTTCTCGATGCTTTTCAGCAATCTCTAGATACGTCCAGAAACATGGTAAGAGAGCCGACATAGAAATCCAGTAATCATGTAGAAAACTTGTTGAAAGAAGAAAATTCATATATGCAACATTTGTTGGATTCGGGATAGTTGATATAGCATCATCGATTGTAAGATTCATCTCTTTAAGGAGTCTTTCATAATTCTCCATCTCGCCCGTTACAGTCATATATGCAAGATGTAGTGCTTTCTTGCTCTGCATAATGTTGGGAGCTTTTGCTGCAACAATACTCAAAACCTTGACCATAGTGACTAAGTAATTATAGTCTTGAAGAATGTAGTACTTGAATTTGGAAATTGGGAGCTTCCCCGCATATAGCTCCACTACAAATGGGTGATCAAGTATTCTATCCCATATTATCTTAGCTTTCTCTCTTAGAATCAGTGATTTACTCATGACTCATCATTTAATATCATTGTTAAGAAGTATTTGAAAGATTCGGTTATACAGCGTTACTTGAAGCTAGGTCTCTTAGACAGTAGCTTGGGAAGGCTGAGCGGCTTAAACGGTTTCCCACTATTATGTTTCCTTACTTCTTCAATTAGTTTCTCTAGCTTCATGTACTCTATTCGCCCTGTCTCTCTCACTCTTACCGCTAATTCCCCCTTCTCCTTCTCTTTATCCCCAAATACTACTATGTATGGAATCCACTCACTCTCAGCTTCCATGATCTTCTTATCTACCGTTTCTTCTCTATCATCTAAGTCAACTCTAATCTGTTCTTCTTCAAGTTTCGCCATTATGTTCATACAATCATGTAGATGTCTCTCTGCAATAGGTATCAATCTAACTTGAGTAGGTGAGAGCCATACGGGCAGCATCGGTTTTCCTCCCTTCTCCATTGTGAAATAGGCTTTCTCAAGTAGAGCGTAGATGACTCTCTCAATTGCACCACTCGGTGAGCAATGTAAAATTATAGGATATTTTTCAACACCATCCTCATCTACATATGTTATATTGTATTGTCTGGCATTCTCAACATCTATCTGGTCTGTTGAAAGAGCTGCAGCTTTCCTCTGTCCATCAATAAAATTGAACTCCCACTTTAATACAAAATAGAAGAATCTCTCATCCCACATCTCGGCGAGGACTGGTTTCCCAAAACTCTTAACCAACTCGTATATGAATTCTCTATTCTCCTCGTAGAATTCTCTCGTAAACCTGATGGCCATTTCTACATCATCTCTAGTTAAACCGACTCCTTCAAGTACTTCTAGGCTAAGCTTGAGTCTCTTCTTCATTTCTGATTTAGCTTGCTCAATATCTTTAACAAAGGCATGTACATCAGGCATTGTAAATGCTCTAAGCCTTCTAAGTCCTGCTAACTCACCGCTTTTCTCTCTTCTAAAACTGTACCTTGTTAGTTCGTAGAGCCAGAATGGTAGATGACGGTAGGACAATACCATGTCGCTAGCCATAAGGAATTGACCAAAACATGCTGCAAATCTTAAAAAGTATTCTTTATCTTCTGTTCGAATAATATATTGTCTTGCAGGAAACCTATGAAGGTATTTCTCTAAACTTGGATGATGCATATCATACATTATAGGTGTCTCAACCTCAACCCCACCATACTCGATAACTTTACTCGTAACATATTGTTCTAGAAGAGATTTTATCAACCTGCCTTTAGGGAGCCAACGCATATTCCCAGGGTCACTACCACTCTCATAATCTGCGATCTTGAGTTTTCTCATCAACTGGACGTGAGGAGGCTGCTCTAAGACAGCTCTAGACTTAGCTATCTCATATCTAGTTAAGTATTCGAGATTCCTGTGAGATGTAAAATCAAATTCTTCGACAGGGATCATGCCTCCTTCAGGAGTAAGGATAAACCAGTAAGACTTCAGTTTCTCTTCCATTAATAATGCTTTTGATACAGTTTCTTCTCTGGATTGTGGGCGGCCACTATAATTCTTAAGTTGTTCAGCTAGTGGGTGCCCTTTAACAGCGATTACTAAACGTTTATTCCACCCAAATGGAGCGGAATACACTTCTACATTATTTGAAGATGCTTCTTCTTTCATCTTCTTAATGATGTTGAAGGCTTTAAGAGGGGGAGCTAACTCTGTACTTAGATGAGCATAAGGATATAGAACTAGCTTATTTATCTTCATTCTATTCATGAAATCTATGGAATCTTTGACGACTTCCCCTACTAATCCTTCATCATCGTCTTTCTCAACACTTACAAGTAATAGGAGAGCATCATCTACTCTGTATGTTTTTTTCTCTACTTCTTCATATACTGAGCTCTCCACTTGTATAGGCTCATACTCAACGTAGTCAACATGCAATTGAAGTATCTTCAATGCTTAACACCTGCGTAAGAGCTACCCAAACGTTACTTTAAACTTTTCCTAACCAATAGAATATGACGAAAAAGTTGTTAGATATGCTTGATATTGTAAAGAGATAAAAAGTAGGAGTAGGTGGAGATCCGTAAAGGATGAAGAAGGAGAGGAATATTCCTAGAACTATGGCTTCTCAGCATCCTGATAACGCTACTATTCCAGCATGGTGTCAGGGTCAATTAATATCTGGTGAAGATGAAGTATATGAAGCATACTATAGTTATGCAGTATTAGGATGTCAGGAAGTTATGTGGGATGCAGAAGGTAAAGACATCGACCCGCATGTAGTGAGAAAACTCTTTACGAACTATGGTGAATATTTCTCTAACAATAAACTGGGAGAAGATGTTTTTCTAACTCTTAGAATACCTAACCCGTTAATAGAGTTTAGTGAGAGGAAGATTTTCTTGGAGACTCTTGAGTCTATACCTAAACACAATGATGTTGCATCCAGCTTTTACAATCAATCTCCTATGGTCTCAATCTTCGAAATAATATTACCATTTACGGTAAGTCATATCGACTTAATAAGGGTTAGAGAAACTTATAGGAAGGTTATTGTTGAACCAGTAAATGAACGAATAGATTACTATGGCTTGAAGCTGAAAGAACTAGTTGGGGAAGTCTATCCTCAAGAGATTGAGGTTATCCCACTCCTAGAAGACTTCAAGTCTTTAGTTGGATGCGATGAAATAGTAAGTAAATATATCGAACTAGTCTCACCAAATTATGTAAGAGTTTTCATAGCAAGGTCTGACCCCGCGTTAAACTATGGTTTCGTATCAGCTACTCTTCTTGCGAAACTTGCTTTATCAAAGCTTTGGAATCTTGAGAACCATTATGGGATAAAGATCTATCCAATAATCGGTGTGGGATGTCTACCTTTTAGAGGACATAACTCTCCAGAAAATATCGATAGAGTAGTTGAAGAGTATAGGGGAGTATGGACTATAACTATACAATCCGCTTATAGATATGATTATCCAGAAGAGAAGGTTAAGGAAGCCGTGAAGCGGTTAAATAATTTGCTCCCATACAATTATCCAAAAGATCTAGCTGGAATAGAAGAACAGATCATCTCTCTTGCACAGAAGTTCATAGAAAAATATCAAGAATCCATTGAAGCAGCTGTCGATGCTGTAAATTATATCGCATCGTTTATTCCACCTCGTAGAGGTAGGAAGCTACACATAGGATTATATGGATATTCTAGGAGAGTAGCGGGGAAATCAGTACCTCGGGCTATACCATTCACAGGCGCATTCTATTCTCTGGGACTTCCCCCAGAATTCATAGGCATGAGAGTTTTAAGGAATCTAAACGAGGAAGAGTACAATATACTCCGTCAAGTTCATACAAAACTTAGAGAAGACTTTGAAGAAGCGGGAAGAAGAGTAGTATGGGAAGCCATATCACTTCTAACTGAATATAGGAGCCAGTTATCAAAACATTTATCAGATGAATTCTATAGGAAGTTCCTCCCACTATATCTCGAAGACCTTGAGACTGTTTCAGAAATACTTGGAGTAAAGATTGGTGGTAGAAATCTATCTGATAGAAGATATGCAAACACTATAGAGAATTTTCTAATATCAATCCTAGAAGAAGAATATGATAAAGCAAAAGATGAATTAATTGAAGCAGCGAAACTAAGAAGATCGATAGGATAAGCTCTTCATGTAATTGAATGTAATTAGATATCTTCTTATGGTTAGCCAAAAATCTCGGAAATACTTCAACAGGCTTAGCGGAAGTTTTTAGAGCATTACCTGAATTAGTTGAAAGATATAAGAAGGAGCCCGCTCTCTTCAAAAGAGAAGTTTACGTTAATGGAAGTTATAGATGGTTAGAAGAGTGAACCTCTAGATATCAGTGAAATTATTACTGGTTCATCTCCGTCTTTAAGAATATCCCCAAACTATGAATGCAGACAGCTCCCCTATTGGTTGATGCTTAAACTTGAAG
>JAGDWP010000016.1 GCA_023269855.1 Nitrososphaerales archaeon
TTCAATTTTATAACGTTTAACTTACTTAAAAGTTTAAAACAACCATACATAGAAACATAGACCTAGCGTAAGTTTAAATTTAAAGCTAGGGGAAAAGACTCTCTTAGTACTTGGTAACCATGAAGAAACCCTCAATCCAAATATCGGATGGTCGCCCATAGTTCTGCAGCTGCTTAGAAATAAGTTCATGTAGGTATTGATAGACCTTCTACTTTTATCCCTTTAAAATTGAGTGAATTTTCTCTTTAATTTTTTCAGGGCCTCTTCTAGGTTTGAAAAAGCTGTAAACTTGTATTCTTTCTCTTCTTGTGATTCGGGGGGCTGTATGAAGCAGAGGTCTACCGTGTCCATTCCTTTTATCGTGCTTTCTATAACTTTCTTTCTCTGTATTCCGATGGACACTCTTAATGGTACTACATTTCCCTGTCTATCTATATGGAATACTTTAAACTTTAAGTCTCCGAGTCTCCGAGTCTTAGCATAATCTAGTGGGTCGACAACCATTGCAACAGCTTTTGGGAACATCATCTGGTACCTCTTCTGTGTCTCGATATCTATTGTTGAGAGGAATAGGTTGAACCCTGGATGAGAATGATACCATCCGACAATGTATAATCCAGGTCTCTCTCTCGTAATCCATTCGAAGGTCGCAGCCATAACTTCTTCATCTAAATATACAAACGCTGAAGATGCTCTCTGACTCCCGGATATAGCATCCCACACTTCTAGAATATCTTGCTTCTTTTCATATTTCCCAATTAAGAGTCCCGCTACTTCCCTCTCAAGATCCATTAGAGTATACTTTACGACTTTGCCTAAAGCTAATGGGTAAATCCTCACTCTCAACTCTTCTCTACTCTTCCGGAATTAACGCATAATATAATTATTATTATCCAATCTAAGGAATAGTATTAAGTCTTGAGACTATTTCAATAGTTATCGCTCGAACATCTTAAATTGATTGAAAATGGATTTATTATACGTTAGATCTGTACCAGTCTTTGTAGGTTTGCTACGTATTTCTACGATAATCTTCTTAGAATCTCATAAAGTATTCGTGATACAAATATTTATATATAGTGGGTGAATTAAGACATTGAGGGAGAGTAGGTTTTATGAAGATTAAGATTGTCCCCGCAGTAGGTGGTGGAAGCCCTATAGAATTAGAAGTTTCGCCTACAACTACGATTGGAGCTGTGAGAGCTAAAGTGTGCGCTATGAAGAAGCTTCCCCCAGATACTACTAGGCTTACGTATAGGGGTAGAGCATTAAAAGATACAGAGACTCTCCAAGATATAGGTGTAGAAGATGGAGACAAACTTGTATTGATTACTAGGACGGTGGGGGGATACAATTGTGCACGCTGAGCTTCCTGAACTCCTCTGGTATAAGAGACTAGCCCTTGAATACAAGCTAATGCATGAGCATGAACCCTTATTCGACGTAGTTGATGGAGATTTAACACATTATAGAGGAGTGATAATTGGCGAGGGATTGTACGAGGGTGGATACTTTAAGGTGGAAATACTTATCCCCCGTACATTCCCGTACACTCCGCCAGACATTGTATGGTGGACTCGTATATGGCATCCAAACTTTACAGATGAAGTTCCAGCGAGAGTATGCGAATCCATACTTAAAGAAGACTGGTCTCCATCACTTCACGTGATAACTTTAATCGAGACTCTTAGAAATCTCCTAAACAACCCCAACCCCGACGACCCCTTAAACACTATCGCAGCTATGGAGATGAAGTTTAGACCAGATATATTTGAAGCAAGAGTTAGACAGTATATTGAGTTATTCGCTAGACCTGAACAAGCCCTAGTTAGGTAATCGATTACGCCTCTATCTTCTTAATGAGAGAACTGAGCTTCAGCGATATAGTGTCCCTAATTCATGGAATGTAAGTTAAGTCGTGGGCTTATATTTTTTAGATTCTATACATAGATCTTTATTTAGAGTATGTGTTGGGGCGTCTATGGTAAGGTATTAGAAGTGACTAATGAAGTTGTTAGAGTAGATTTTGGAGGAGTAGTGAAAGAAGTATTATCAGCTGTTGAGGATCTCTCACCGGGTGATTATGTTGTAGTTCACGCAGGCTTCGTAATCTCTAAACTTAGTGAAGAAGAATTTCTAGATAGCTTCGAGTATGTTCGAGAAGTTGCTGAGAAGCTTGTTGAAGAAGGAGAACTATCAATGGAGGAGCTTGAAGAAATGGATAAGATCGTTAAGAGATGGTTGAGTAAAGAAGAGTAGGTGCCTAACATATGGAGAAGATTACGTTGGCTCACGGTGCAGGCGGTAGAGAGATGAATCAACTACTTGAGGAATCGATCTTCTCTAAGCTTCCATCTTGGATGAAGCTGGTTGAAGGTGGACTCGGTCTAGATTATCCAGATGATTCCGCTGCAGTTCCAGTGAATGGTAATAGATACATAGTAGTTACTACTGACTCTTATACTGTTAACCCGATATTCTTTCCCGGTGGAGATATTGGTAGACTTGCAGCATGTGGAACGATAAATGATGTACTGATGCTTGGTGGGACTCCTATAGCTGCCTTGGATGCTGTAGTGGTTGAGGAAGGATTGGATAGAGAAATATTAGACAAGATTTTGCAATCGATGTTCAACGTATTTAGAGAAGAGAAAGTAAAACTTATCGGTGGAGATTTTAAGGTTATGCCTCATGGACAGCTTGACAAGATAATAATCACTACTGTCGGCTTAGGTGTTGCAGAACAATTAATAATAGATAGGAACTTGAAACCTGGTGATAAAATAATTGTCTCAGGCTGTATCGCTGAGCATGGTGCAACAATTTACGCTGCACAGAAAGGGTTTAAGCTTGAAGACCATGAACTTAGAAGCGATGTTAAACCCTTATCAGACTTAATGATCCCTCTCATAAAAAAGTATGGAAAACATATTCATGCAGCAAGCGATCCCACTAGGGGAGGATTAGCTATGACACTGAATATGTGGGCATCAACATCCAACACGACAATAATCATAGATGAAGAAAAGATACCAATAAGGGAGGCCATACAGAATTACTGTGAAATGCTCGGCTTAGACCCTTTAACCTTAGCCTCGGAAGGAGTTGCAGTATTAGGTGTAAACTGTGATTATGCTGAAGAAATATTAGAAACAATACGCCATCTTGGATACCATAATGCAGAAATAATAGGTGAAGTAAGAGAAAAAAGAGAAGAGGTAAGTTTAGTTGTAGTGAAAACCGTTATTGGAGGCTATAGGATTCTTGAGCCACCGATAGGTGAGATAGTTCCCAGAATCTGCTAAAACGTTCCCATAATACCTTACCTGATCTAATGTTACTAGATAATTCTCTGAATAGATTCACACTTTTCTGAAAATGAGCTTCAAGATTGAATCATTGAATGAAAACTTTAAAAGCTTAACATTTTTCTTCTCGGCTATCTCAATAAAAAGATTGTAGTCGATGTCACGTTTCGCCAATACTATCATATAGTCTCCATAATGCAGTGTCGCTAGTGATCTTTTAAATAAGTTATGGATGCATGGTGATGAAACTTTGGTGAAGTTTAATAATAGTATCTTATTACCCACGTGTGTATATCTAATGTCTGCTAGCTCTTTCAATATACTCATCATTGAGCGCTGAAGAATATACTTGCTTCTTGGTCTACCAATTGATCCATTCTTTGTTTTAATAACTTTTATTCACTTATTCTCTTTCAGGAATCTTACAATAGCGTATAAAGATTTAAAGCAGCAGTTTAACTCTCTAGCGATCTCATAAATAGTAGCTCCTTCACGCTTAACTTCGAGTAGTTTTAAAACTTCACGTTCCAATCTCGAAAATATATATTGAATCTCTTCTTGAACTTCTTTGATAGGTTCCATCCCGTCTTAAATAATAGGTCACTCCCTCCTGTAAATTCTTTTCCAGCGTAAAATTCTTTAAACTGCCTGTATTAAAAATCTTCGCTGGAAAAGAATATATATGCAGTATTTACTATTTAGACTGCTGAGAGTATGTACCAGCAAGCGATCACCCTTCAAGAGAGAAGGGTGAATCCAGACTTGGCAAATACTATTGTAGAACTAGGTGCGCAGAGATTTTACAGGTGTTTTAATTGTGGTAACTGTACGGCTATCTGTCCTTTGACTCAGGATAGGGCTTCATATCCGAGGAAGCTTATACGTTATGCTGTTATGGGTTTAGAGGATAGGATTACTTCATCAGCTGACCCTTGGTTATGCTATTACTGTGGAGAATGTAGTGATTACTGTCCTAGGGATGCGGATCCTGGAAGCTTTATGATGGCTCTAAGACGATATCTAACTACTAAATATGATTGGACTGGGTTATCTAGGCTTCTATACTTCTCGAAGAAGATTGAAGTTTTAGCAATCTTCGTTATTGCAGCTATAGTCGGCTTACTTATCTATCTACTTCATGGCCCCATTGTACTTGATAGAGTTGAGCTTGAAACTTTTGCACCATTACATATCATTGATACAGCTGGGCTGGCGGTCTTCTTTATTCTCGCTTCTATCCTGCTAGTCAACGTATATAGAATGTATAGATTTATTATGAGAGATGAATATGGTCGGAGAATAAAGATCCCCTTTACAACATTATTCTCCGACTTTATCAAAACCGTACCCCTACACTTCTTTACTCAGATAAAATTTAGACTCTGCAAAGTATCTAACTGGGTAAACCATTTACTCATAGTCTACGGATACGCTGCAGCATTCATACTGTTTGTACCACTACTTAGGATCACGCAAACGAATGAACCATTCTTATTCGTTAATCCTTTGAGTATACTTGGGATATTCTCAACTATTGCATTATTTTATGGTGCCCTTGTGACTATACATGGAAGGGTGAAGAAGAGTCAACCAATGTGGAGTTATACACATCCAACTGATTGGATGTTCATATTACTCTTAATCACAACAGCATTAACTGGAATACTTGTAGGCATCTTCAGATTTCTAAATCTACCTCTTCCAACCTACATAACATACTCAATACATTTAATAATCGTAGCTCCATTCCTACTACTTGAAGTCCCATTCGCAAAATGGGCTCACTTAGCATACAGACCATTCGCACTCTATTTTGCATCCTTGAAAGAGAAAGTAGCTGGAGGTGGAAGCCCTGTCTAAACCAGTACTGGTTATTGGTGGAGGGATCGCAGGTATACAAGCATCTCTCGACCTTGCAGATCAAGGTGTCCATGTCTATCTTGTAGAGAGATCTCCAAGCATTGGCGGTAAGATGGCTCGCTTAGATAAGACTTTCCCAACTCTTGATTGTGCATCATGCATACTTACTCCTAAGATGGTTTCGGTTGCAAGGCATCCCAACATAGAGCTTCTAACATATTCTGAAGTAGTAGAGGTTAGAGGTTCCGCCGGAGATTTTCATGTAAAAGTATTGAAGAAGCCGAGATACGTTGATGAAGATAAATGTATTGGATGTGGAGAATGCATCTCTAAGTGCCCATCAAAAGTTCCAGACGAGTTTAACCTCGGCATGAGTAATAGGAAAGCAATATACTTCCTCTTCCCCCAAGCTGTCCCACTGAAAGCGACAATAGATAGAGAGCATTGCCTCTACTTTACAAAGGGTATATGCAGAGTATGTGAAAGATTCTGTCCGACAAAAGCAATAAACTTTGAACAGAAACCTGAAACCTTAGAGCTTAACGTTGCCTCAATAATAATTGCTACAGGATACGAATTGATGGATCCAGGTCTCGCACCAACATATGGTTACGGAAGATATCTAAATGTTTACACATCTTTAGAGTTTGAGAGACTTGTATCATCTACTGGGCCGACTGGAGGAGAAATTATGAGAAGGTCTGATAAGAAGCATCCGAGGAGTATAGCGTTCATACAATGTGTATGTTCAAGAGATGTTAAGATAAACCCGAATTGTTCAGCTTTCTGCTGCATGGCCTCTGTTAAACACGCTATACTCGCTAAGGAACATTTGCCTGAAGTAGACTGTACAATCTTCTACATGGATCTAAGAGCTTTCGGGAAAGGATACCAGGAATTCTATAATAGAGCTATGAGAGAATTTGGAGTAAGATTCATAAAAGCAAAGCCTGCAAAGATTGAGGAAGACCCTGAAACAAGAGACTTGATAGTAACATATGAAGATACATTTGAAGGAATTAAGAAATCTATGAAGTTTGAGATGGTTGTATTAGCTGTAGGCGTTAAACCTGTTTATCCAGAAGCATTACCTTTAACAGTAGGAGAAGATGGATACATTCGTTTAAGAAATCCATACCTTGAACCTATCTCAACAACGATAGATGGAGTATACGTTGTAGGCGTCGCTGCAGGTGCAAAAGATATTCCTGACTCAGTTATTCAAGCAGGTTCAGCAGCGATTAAAGCTTCAATAATCGCTGGAGGTGTAAAGGCGTGAGCGGAGAACCTAGAATAGGTGTATACATATGCCATTGCGGAGTAAATATTGCTGGCTCAGTAAACATTAAAGAAGTAGTTGAATATGTTAAGAATCTTCCAAACGTTGTAGAAGTAAGAGATTACATCTTCATGTGCTCAGCTCCCGGTCAAGAAATCATTAAGGAGGGGATAAAGAAGTGTGGATTAAATAGAGTAGTAGTAGCAGCATGTTCTCCAACAATGCATGAGCACACTTTCAGAAATGTATTGGCTGAGGCAGGGTTAAACCCATATCTCCTAGAGATGGTCAATATTAGAGAACAATGTTCCTGGGTCCACTCAGATAATAGGCAGGCAGCAACCACTAAAGCTAAACTATTGATAAAAATGGCCGTGGCCAAAGCTTCACTCCTTGAACCACTTAAAGAGATTACATTCAAAGTAAACAAGAATGTATTGATTATTGGTGGGGGAGTTGCAGGACTATCTTCTGCTAGAGATTTGGCTAGAAAAGGCTTTAACGTCTACTTAATTGAGAAGAAGCCTGTAATCGGTGGAAACGTGGCTAGACTTGGGAGACTTGCACATGTAGAATTAAAAGGAATAGATATTGTAAAAGAATTGCTACATCAAGTCGTAGACAATCCTAACATCCATATACTCACAAACACTGAACTGGTAAGTGTCGGCGGCTCAGTGGGAGACTTCAAAGTTAAATTGGTAAAGAACCCGAGATACGTTAATGAAAACTGTAATCTATGCAGTGAATGCGTTAAAGTATGCCCCGTAGAGGTCTCAAATGAATATGAGTTTGGATTATCAAAGAGGAAAGCAATCTATCTACCGTACCGCAATGCTTACCCGCCAATCTATGTAATAGACTCAGAAAACTGTACTAGATGTTTTGAATGTGTTAAAGTATGCCCAACCCAAGCGATAAACCTAGCTGAGAAACCTGAAGAGATAGAAGTAGAAGTTGGAGCGATAGTGATCGCTGCAGGTCATGAACCGTATGAACCGTTAATAGGAGAATTCGGTTACGGTGTATCAAGTAGAGTGATAACGTTATTCCAGCTTGAAAGAATACTCGATGAAGACGGTCCAACTAAGGGGAGATTAGAAGTAAATGGCGTACAGCCTAAGGACATAGTATTTATAACATGCGTGGGTTCTCTCAACACTACTCCGAATGCCTATCCATACTGTTCGAGAATGTGTTGTTCATCAACGATAAAGAATGCATTAATAATTAAAGAAAAAGTCCCTAATGCAAACATCTACATCCTGCATAAAGACATAAGAACCTATAGTAGAGGAGACGAGCAATTATACCTGAAAGCTGGAGAAAGCTTAATTAGATTTGCTAGATACAGAGAAGCTCCAAACGTTATCGTTAATCCTGATGAAAGCATTAATGTAAGATTCTTCGAGGAAACAATCCAGGAGCCAGTATCAATACCTGCAGACTTAGTAGTATTATCGGTGGGGATGAAGCCGCCTAGAGACATTGACAAAGTTAGAACGATAGTTAAGGTTGGATGCGGACCAGAAGGCTTCCTGAGGGAAGCACACTTGAAGCTTAGACCTGTTGAAGCAGCTACGGATGGAGTATATCTTGCGGGAACGGTGACAGGACCGAAAAACATTATTGAATCAATAGAAGCTGGAGGTGCCGCTGCTTCTAAAGTCTCCACCCTCTTAACTAGAGAAGAAGTCAGGATAGAACCATTGATAGCTGTAGTCAATGATGAGAAGTGTAGTGGATGCTTGATATGTGTAGGAATCTGCCCATACAATGCTATAAAGTTGAGAATTCAGGGAGATGCAAGGGTTGCAGAAGTTGATCCTGCATTATGTAAAGGCTGTGGAGCATGTGTAGCCTCATGTCCTACAGGTGCAATGCAGCAATTTGGGTTCAAAGAC
Source organism: Nitrososphaerales archaeon (assembly GCA_023269855.1). Classification (GTDB taxonomy): domain Archaea; phylum Thermoproteota; class Nitrososphaeria_A; order Caldarchaeales; family Wolframiiraptoraceae; genus Geocrenenecus. The sequence goes on from JAGDWP010000016.1 coordinate 8,352, forward strand.
AATCAACTGGAGAGCCAAGTCCTCGCAGCCTTCACTGAGTAAATCAAATACCGCTAAATAGAACGAAAACATTAAAATATATATTGACTTATCCACCTATATGGGTGAGTTTGATGAGTCAAGATTTTGAACCGAGAATAGTTGTCTTTGCATGTAATTGGTGCTCTTATGCTGCACTCGACTTAGCAGGTACAAGCCGAATGAAGTATCCTCCAAACTTTCTAGTAATTAGAGTTATGTGTTCAGGAAGGGTTGACCCACAATTTATCCTCGAAGCATTCAGGAGAGGCGCAGATGGAGTACTCGTCGCAGGATGCCATCCAGGCGACTGCCACTACATTGAAGGAAACATTAAAGCGTTGAGGAGAATGACTCTCCTAAAGAAGGTCCTTAAAGAATTCGGAATAGAAGAAGAGAGATTTAGACTAGAATGGATCTCTGCATCAGAGGCAGATAAATTTGTAAGAGTAGCTAATGAGATGCTTGAAGAAATCAAGCGTTTAGGACCATTGAGAATTGAGGAGGCATATCAACATGGATAAACCTAAGATTGCTCTCTACTGGTGTGCAAGCTGTGGAGGATGTGAGGAAGCAGTAGTAGACCTCGCTGAAAAGATCTTAGACGTAGTCAACCTAGTAGACATAGTTTTCTGGCCAGTGGCCATGGATTATAAGATTGAAGATGTAGAAAAACTACCAGATGGATCGATTACTGCAAGCTTCATAAATGGTGGGATAAGATTAAGTGAACATGAGCATGTTGTAAAACTTCTAAGAAGGAAATCTAAATTAGTTATAGCTTATGGTGCATGTTCTGCATGGGGCGGGGTGCCGGGTCTTGCTAACTTATACAGTAGAGAAGAGATAATGAGATATGTCTATCATGAAGCACCAACAGTGGAGAACCCTGAGAAAATAAGACCAGAGTTAAAAACAAAGGTAGAAGAAAAGATAACACTTGAACTTCCTGAATTCCTTCCACGTCTCCTACCACTAGACCTTGTAGTAGACGTAGACTACTATATTCCAGGATGTCCTCCAACACCTGATGTAACGTGGAAAGCTATCGAGACACTGCTATCTGGGAATCTTCCACCTAAAGGCTCAGTACTAGGTGCATTAGATAAATCATTATGCTATGAATGCCCATTGAATGATACCAAGCCTGAGAAGGTATTGATTAAAGAAGTTAAGAGACCCCATGAAGTAATAGCTGACCCATCGAAATGTCTTCTTACGCAAGGTCTCGTATGCCTTGGCCCCGTAACCCGTGGAGGATGCGGAGCTCTATGCATTAAAGCAGCCATGCCATGCACTGGATGCTTCGGACCCCTCGATGAAGTAATAGACTATGGTGGAAAAGCTATATCATACTTTGCAAGCATAGTCGACTACACTAGTGAAGAAGAAATTGAGAAAGCATTGGGTAAGATTCTCGACCCGATGGGAGTGTTCTATAGATACTCGCTGCCAGCTTCAAGGCTTAGAGGAAAGATCATGTTAGTGGAGAGGTGAATGAATTGAAGGAAGTAGTGATAAACCCTATAACTAGACTTGAAGGTCATGGAAAGATAGTAATAGTGTTGGATGATGCTGGAAACTGTGTTAAAGGATACCTTCAAATACCTGAGCTTAGAGGATTTGAGAAATTCGCTGTAGGAAGACATGCTGAAGATATGCCTCAAATCACTCCTAGAATATGTGGTGTATGCCCGACAGCTCACCATATGGCTTCTACGAAAACTTTAGACGATTTGTATAAAGTAGAACCACCTGAACCTGCAAAGAAGATTAGAGAGATGGTTTACAACATCTTTATGTTTGAGGATCACGCTCTCCACTTCTATATTCTCGCTGGACCAGACTTCATAGTGGGACCGAAAGCACCTAAAGAAGAGAGAAACGTTGTTGGAGTAATCAAGAAGGTTGGAGTAGAAGTTGGGTTGAGAGTTATTCAGACGAGGAAGAAACTTAGGAAACTTATTGAAATGATTGCTGGAAAAATCGTACATCCAGTCTTCGGTCTACCCGGCGGAATATCTAGACCATTAACAGAGGAAGCAGTGGAAACAGCTAAGAAAGTCTCAGATGAAGCAGTAGATTTCGCATTGTTTACTTACAAAGTCTTCAAAGACGTGGTTCTAAGCAACAAAGAATATGTCGACCTTATAACAAGCAATGCATACACACATCAAACATACTACATGGGCCTTGTAGATAATAAAAACAGAGTAAACTTCTATGATGGAAAGATTAGGATAGTCTCACCTAGAGGAGTTGAATATGCAAAGTTCGATGCTCACAACTATCTAGAATATATAGCTGAGCATGTAGAGCCTTGGACATACATAAAATTCCCATACCTTAGAAAGATTGGATGGAAGGGATTCATAGATGGAGAAGATAGTGGGATAATGAGTGTAGCCCCGCTGGCTAGACTAAATGCTGCAGACGGTATGGCCACTCCTAAAGCACAAGAAGCATATGAAGAAATGTATGAGACTCTTGGAGGTAAACCAGTACATCATACACTTGCGAATCACTGGGCTAGAGTAATCGAGATAATCTATGCTGCTGAAAGATTTAGAGAGCTTGCATATGATCCAGACATAGCTAGTAAGAATATTAGAAATCTTCCAACAGCTACCCCTGATGTCGGTATAGGGGTTGTTGAAGCACCCCGTGGGACACTGATACATCACTATGAGACAGATGAGAATGGAGTAATCAAGAAAGCAAACCTTTTGGTAGCGACACAGCATAATGCTGCACGCATAGCTCTGTCAATAGATAAAGCTGCTAGAAGTCTGATAAGAAATGGAGAAATCAATGAAGGATTACTCAATATGGTTGAGATGGCCTTCAGAGCATACGACCCATGCCACGCATGCGGCACACATTCACTACCAGGAAACATGCCACTAAAAATCTACATATACAATACTGAAGGACAGCTATTAAAAACAATTGATAGAACATAACACGATTAAATGAATAATAAACCCCTCATATTATTTATTGGAAACTCTTTATTCAAAGATGACAAGATAGGGCTAATAATCGGAGAGAAGCTCAAACCAACCTTAGAGAATGAAGGATTCGAAGTTGAACTATTAGAAAGAATAGGTCTAACCATAATCGATTACATTCAAGATAGAGAATACGTCATGATAATTGATAGTATCAGTACTTCAAAGTATCCCGTAGGTGAAGTAATAGAAGTAGATGTGAACGATTTCCAGGAATACTCTATATGGAGTCCACACTACATAGGTTTACCTGAGACACTTAGACTAATGCAAGCATTAGGATTCAACGTACCTCGAAAGCTTTACATAATAGGTATAGAAGTAAACGATGTCTATACTATATCCGAGGAAATTTCAGAAGAACTAGCAAGAAAAGTAGAAGAAATATCTGCTAAGGTTTATGAAAAAGTTAAGAATCTACTAGTAGACTAACAAGTCTAGAATTATCTTCTAAAAATTGTTTTATTGTTCTATCTATGGTTCTTATGTATGAGTTGTAGTTCTTTTAAACTCACTGGTAGGTATGGTTATGCGGGTTATCAGTCTTGGAATAGTTAATATTAGTCCCCATACTGCGAAGACTGTGGTAGTCATTAGTCCACCGGTCAACATCATTTCATGAAGCATAATCTGTATTTCAGAGGGATTAGCCATTGCCGTGAGGAACGGTGGCCATGGAACAACTTCACCATGCCAAACATGCTCTACTGCTAGTAGTACTACTCCACCCCAGAGAAGCATATTCAAGATGCTCAGCTTCAATCTTTCAATCTTCTTCGAGAATGTCTTCTGAATTATTGTAGTTATTATCGCTACGATCATGGGTGTTATGAAACATGCCACATTCATTCACCTCGGTAACACCGAAACATTTAATAATTGTTACTTATAAACCTTCCTGAAGAGAAATGTGGTTAATAATACTACTCTTCGGAGCAACCATATCTACTGCATTATGGTATTCCAAAGCTGAGGATGATAAATACATGCTGAAATTTCTAAGCTTAATTCTCTGGGGTGCATCGATAATGGTCTTCATAGACCACCTAATAGGATACATTACTGAGGGAGGAGAATTCATAGAAATGAGTCTCCAATCAACTATCCTGGGTCTCACATTAATAGTTACCGCATTGATAATATGGGAGATAGTATTGTTATTGAAGGATCCGAAACAGATACTGCACAAAAAGAAATAATTAATCAAGAAATCTAATAACGGGGGCCCGAAGCTCCGTAAACTATATCATCCACCAAGCTTTCAATAGAGTGAAATATGAAGCGGAGGAGGAAGACAGTTAAGACTGGAGTCTCTTTCCCCTCTGACCTCTTAGAAAACTTTGATAGAATCCTTGAAGAGATGAATATAACTTCGAGGTCTCAAGGTCTCCAGGAAGCTATTAGAGTCTTCATATCTGTTAATTCTTGGAGATTGAGTGGGAGAGAGACTGCGGCTGGAGTAATATTAGTGCACTACTCTCATGATGTTAGAGGGTTTGAAGAAGAATTAACAGATATACAACATGACTTCATGGACATAATACCTTCAGCACTCCATCTACATTTAACTAGAGAAGACTGTCTTCTAATAATAGCTGTAAAAGGAGCAGTTTCCAGGATAAGAGAATTAACAGAAAAAATAAGGAGTTTGAAGAAGATCAAGCATCTCCAACCAATCTTAACACCCGTGTACTGATTAATGAGGGAACTATTACTGAAGTTGAATATAGAAGTGACTGGACCACATCTATCAGTAAAGAAGTGGACACCGATCTATGATAGAAAAAAGGGGAAAACATACTATGTAAAGAAGATGTTTACTATCTATATATTCGAGCAAATTCTAGACGGAGGTTCGCTGAACTCATAGGATTCACTATTAAGAGGAAGATGGAGAGACTAATAAAAGCCCTCTAAACCTCCCCCACAATTCTTCTCCCATTAAAATTACATAGAAGATAAATAAAACATGTGGGCCCGTATGGACTTGAACCCTCGTCCTCTGGCTTTCTTCAAAGTTCTTTCTTACCGCAGGCCGGCGCCATATCCATTCTAGGCCACGGGCCCATTAATATCTATCCACTCAATCGATTATCTCTTTATTGTTATTAGTTCTCCATTAATGACTTCCTAATTAGAGAGAGGGCTAGGCACAGATTTATCAACGATCAAACTACTCCATACTTTAAGACTTTTATGATCATACGATCAGAGTCTTAGAGAATGTTGAGACTCTGCAAGTCACTCTATCAGATATGCTTGACGTATACTTTTCAGCGGTAAGCAAAATGAGAAAAAGTGATGGAGGATGGGGCTGGCTGATGAGCTATAGTAGCCGTGAAGCCTGGGGCGAACTTTAGATAATCCAGTAGAGAACGTATTCTCTACTGGACGATCAAGGATTAACCCGCTGGCTTCACGGCTTTTACCGCTCATCAGCCAGCAGGCTCTGTCTCTGG
>JAGDWP010000109.1 GCA_023269855.1 Nitrososphaerales archaeon
ATAGACATTATAGTTGAGAGATATCTAAGACAAAGGTCTAGGGAGAAGGCATTCAGGGAGCTTGCAGAAGACCTAGCACCAATCATACTGATGGGGGTGGATGAAGGATGAAGACGTATTATGTTGATACTGCTAGAACTACGTTGAATAAGAGAAGACAGAAAACCCATGTAGTATTTGATAGTGAGAGAATATTTAAAGTGGAGAAGCTGACAGATCTTAAAGATGCTGGAGAAGTATTCATTGATACATTGTTTCCAGAAAACTATGATGAAGCCTTAGAATTATTAAAGAACAATGTAAAGATATATCTATTGAAGGATGCAGTAATCTTGAAGAGGCTTAGATTGGAGAATGGTGTTAAGAAGAGTGATGAGAATGATGCAGTAATGTTATCGAAGATTCCAAGAGATAACTATAGACTATTGACTATTGATGAAATAGAGCTTAAGATTACTATGAGACCATTAATCAATAGATATGAGATGCTTACGAAGCGGAGGAAAATACTTAAGCAATGGCTTGACGATTGCGATATCCCAGAAGTTGCAGAAGCATTAAGAGAGAATATTAAACTATTGGAGAAGATGTCAAAAGAAGTTTCTAGAGAGATTATTGATAAAGTGAGTAATGATAGATTGTATATAGAGGCTTGTAGACTACTTGGACTTCAGGATAGTGTAGAGGTTGCAATATTAACTATAGAGCTACCATTACATTATCCATCAAAGACTCTAAAGAAGATCGTAGGATTAACACCAAATAAAAATAATGGAAGATATAACCATTGTCTCAGAGAGCATCTCTCAAGACTAGCATTCAACATATATCTTAATATAAAGAGGTGGAAAGATAGATGGATGGTTCCAGAAGAATTCTCAAAGATTGTAGAAGAGCTACCACCAAGGAAAGCAGTATACAAACTACAATCAAGAATACTAAAGACCTTCAGAAAAGCCTACTTCACAGTAATAGAAGCTGACGATACACCTGCTGGCCGATGAACAGTAAAAGCTGTGAGGCTGGCAGGTTTAATAAACACATCTTTCATATAAGTCAGAAGAAGTGTACCCTCCAGCTTCATGGCTACTATAGTTCTTCGGCCAGCCCCTATCCCACACCACTTTTTTCTGTTTAAACTTAAGTTGAGGCTTGCTTTTCTAATAACGTATGCAAGAAATACCTCTTGAAGTATTAACTATTGCAGTCCTCATTTATGATTTCCAATTAGCTTCTTTTCAGAGAGAGCTGACTGGATCTCTTTCTGTAAAGTGTCGAGTTGACTTCTCGCTCTCTGCTCTTGCTTCTCCAAGATCTTTAATCTTGTCTCTGCAAGCTTCCTCTTCTCATTTACAATGATGGAAGCAACTAGAAGTGTTTATTAAGGTTGTGAGAAAATGAGCTTGAAAGCATTATTGTATAAAGAACTCAAGGAACTATTGATGGAGAAGACGATCCTCATAGGAGTAGTTCTAATGCCTTTACTAATTTTCCCCACTCTCGGAGGAGTATTCTCATTTACAATGATGGAAGCAACTAGAACAGGAGACATTGGAACAATATCACTAGTAGTAAATGATCTAGACAATGGAGAATACAGTAGATTCCTAATAGAGAAGATTAGAGAGAATAATGTTCAACTAATCTTTATCGAAGGGAATAGTAATATGAAGGAACTTTTTGAGAAGGGAGTAGCAGCTTATCTCGAGATCCCCAATGGATTTACAGAGAAGATCATGAATGGTCAGAAAGCTAGAATATACGTTTTCTATAATGTGAAGACTGTAAAGATTAGTAGCTTAGTTAGCGTTAGTAAAGTATCGGAGGTTTTCTCTAAAGCTTACCAATCACTTTCTAGAAAATTAGCCGAGGAGAAGGGTGTCGATCTAGATTTTCTTAGTGAACCTGTTGAAGAAGTTTCTAACACTTTTTACGGTGGCAGTGTCTTAAATTATTCTCCAATGATAATAGTGAATACTCTCCTCTCCTCAGTTTATGGATTACCATTGATCGCATTAATAGTTGTAGCTCTTACTGCAACGATATCTGCGACAAGCATTGGACTAGAGAAGGAAGCAAAAACACTAGAGATACTTCTAACTCTTCCAATAAGTAGGCTGAAGATCCTCCTAACTAAAATGCTTGCTTCAACTATCATTGCTCTCATTGGTATGGTTTCCTTTGGAGTAGGATTCGGCATATACTTAATGTTAGCATTCTCTAGAATAGGTAATCTCCAAATAGGGTATAGTCAAGGTGAGAGCATAGAAGCCTCCACGTCTACAGCATCCTTCATTCTCCCACTAAACTTTGCGGGAGTAATCGTCTTAATGATCTCAATCTTTATGGCCATGCTGCTGACTATGTCTATAAGTATCCTTGTAGGAGTATTCGCAGAAGATGTTAGAGGAGCTCAACAGCTTGTTGGAGCAGCTACATTCCTCCCAATGTTCCCAGCTTTCTTCTTAACCGCTTTCATAAGCCTTGATGAGCTAGCTTTCCCCGCCTCAATCTTGATGATGATAAATCCATATACGCACTTCTTTAGAGCTATAGACTACGTAGCAGCTGGAAGATTTCTAGAAGCTATCTCAGCGACATCCATAATAGGTTTATTCACATTAATCTTCTTAGCAGTCTCAGCTTGGCTATTCTCAGGTGAAAGACTTATAACGCTTAAGGTATCATTAAAGAAGAAACGAAGAGAAGAAAGTGAATAGGTCTTAGATAATAAAAATATGGTGGAGAGAATATGTCTAGTTTCTATCTGTTTTCTATAGGTATGTATTCTCTGTCTACTTCTCCATCATAGTAGAGTCTAGGTCTTATGATTCTATTGTCTGCGATGTATTCTAGTATGTGGGCTGACCATCCTATTGTTCTAGATGCTGCAAACAATGTACAGTAGAGGTCTATTGGTATACCCATAGCATGGTATACTATCCCGCTCCAGAAGTCCACGTTAGTACATATATTCCTTGTTTCACATAGTTGACTCATAACTAATTCTTCAAGCCTTCTAGCTATCTCATAGTAGTCTTTAACTTTTCCACCTGTTTTCTCTGCAAACTGTCTAGCATATTCTCTAAATATCTTTGCTCTCGGATCGTATGTCTTATATACTCTGTGACCTGCACCCATAACCCTCTTCTTTCCAGTCAATATGTTCTCCTTAAACCATTTTTCAACATTTTCTGGGCTACCTATTTCTTCAAACTGTCTCATTGCTGCAACATTTGCATATCCATGCAGTGGTCCTCTAAGAGCACCGATGGCTCCAACGATAGCACTATAGTAATCGCTTAGTGTTGATGCAATTACTAGAGCTGTGAACGCTGAAGCATTCATTTCATGTTCTGCCAACAGTATGTATGAGACATCCATCGCTCTAGCAGACAGCTGGTCGGGTTTAGTACCATGCATCATGTAGAGGAAGTTTTCAGCATGATTCAGTCTTGGATCAGGGCATATCACGTCTTGCCTAGACCTTATCCTATACCAGTGGGCGATTATCGTAGGCATCTTAGCTACTAGTCTAATCGTCTTCCTAAACATTCCTTCCCTACTTGTATCGTATCTTCCAGGGTCTAGGTTTCCAAGATATGAAACAGCTGTTCTAAGAACTTCCATCGGCTCAACGTCTACAGGTATCCTGCATAACAGTTCATCTACTTCTCTAGGTATATCCCTCTCTTCCCTCATCCATCCACTGAAGTCTGTTAATTCTCTCTTAGTTGGAAGCTTATCATATAATAGTAGATAGACGACTTCCTCATATGTACTGTTCTGAGCTAAGTCTTCTATACTGTATCCTCTGTAGTACAGTTTACTATTGAATCCATCTATAAAACATATAGTGCTCTTATCTATGCAAACGTTCTCTACGCCCTTGTTTATTAAAACTTTCCCAGAAACTTTATCAATACACCAAGGCTGCTCTTCCGGAGATAACTTCCTACCCAAATTACAACACCCCAAACAAAATACATATAGTATATGTCACTGGTAGCTAAAAAATCTTGACTTGAAAAAATATTATAGACCAAAGCTAATTGAAAGGCTACCCCATGAATCTCTAGAAATATTTCAGGAATTAGGAGAAAGAAGAAGTATGAAGACCAATATTCATTAATTAAATCCTCTAAGTATTTAATGAGACCATGGCTAGAAATACTTCAAGATGCTTAACCTAATGGTAGCTGTTCATTATTGTACCATAATCTAACTCTCATTTTAACAGAGTGTTTGAGAGTGTTAGAAGCGTAACACATTTTCTCTGCTTCTCTAACCATCTCCACCACTTTTTCTCTCGGCTCACTTCCCGTAATTCTCAATTCATAAATGATTTCTTCGAAGCCGCCTCCACGTCTCCTATCAAACCTACCGATAGCAGACATTTTAACATCGTTTAAGGCGAGTTGGTTAACTATAGTAAGCTTAACACATTGCATGAGGAAGCAGGAAGATGCACCTGCTAGGAAGAAGGGGAGCGGTGCAGGTGCGAGGTCGGTTCCACCTCTCTCCTGAGGCTCATCTATATCGAATTCATGTTTCCCGTTGTCCACAGTCATAGCACGTAGATGGAGATCTTCAAGATGTTCTAAATCTACCCTAACAAGAGCAGTCTCTTTCTCTCTAAGTGCTAGTATCTTGCGAGTATGCTCTGCCACCGCTATTCTAACCTTCTCAGAACATCTAACCATGTCACCTTTCTAGAATCATTAAGTTAAAAAACTTTACAGTAAGCTTTTAAAGCATTAGTAAGAAGAGATCATAATAAAATGAAAAGGAACACCAATTCTCCAATAACTTATCTTCTGAAAAACTTGAAAGAAAATGGAAAGAAATAAGCTGCGAGGCCGCGGCTGGGATTCGAACCCAGGCATCCGGCTTTCTACCACTCGTATTCACTGAATGTCCACAGGCCGGAAGGCTAACCGCTACCTCACCGCGGCCATTATTTCTTCAATTGTTCTTTTCTGTGTAGGCATTATTTATGGGTTTACTATTTTCTTTACATATTAACTGATTTTTCTACGGGATCTTCATAGTATTTCAAGTCTTTATTAATTTTTCAATTTCATGCAGGATTTCTCAAGATTAAGAAAAGATTAGAAGGAGATAAGAAGAGGGAAAAATTGATTTATTGAGAGAAATTTATATTTCTGTTTCATGAGGTAAGAAGAGTAGAATTGTGGATGAGTCTTTTCGATTTATTCATTTACGTTGTCTTAATCTCTTCTTCTGGCGCTCTCTCACCTGGTCCATTAACTGTTGCAACTGTTAAGTATTCACTAGACTTTGGTAAGAGGGCTGGGTTACTAATATCTTTCGGGCATATGATGTTTGAGCTTCCGCTTGTAGTAGCTATATCCATAGGTATGGTTTCCTTCATAAATGATCCTTTAGTAAAGTTCTCAATAGGTTTGGCAGGTTCTATTGCTTTAATCTTCTTCGGATTAATGGAGATACGCTCATTTTTCAAAAATCGTAGACGATCTGATGAATTGTTAAACAGTATGAGTGTTGAAAGAGATGCAATAATCAGAGGGAAAGGGATAGTACATGCTATCTTGGTTGGTTTCATTTTTACTAGCCTCAATCCATATTTTATTGTTTGGTGGATGAGTATAGGCCTAACATTGATTGTTAATTTTCTAGCTTATGCATCATTGACAGGTGTCTTACTCATGTATGTTTTTCACGTATGGATAGATTACGCTTGGTTAGGATTAATCTCCTACGCAACATATTCAGGTAAACGTTTTCTAAAGTCAATCCACATTAGAATTATCTCATTTATTCTCTCACTAGTAATAATATTCTTGGGAGTCTACCTACTCACATCGGTAATCTCAGAGATCTCTTTCTTCTAAATACCTGTAAACTTGAAGGATATCGATTTTCTCTTATACTTCTTGTTCATGTAGATTAGTAAGTGGGTGAAGTTCTCTATTATCTTTGAATATTCTATTGGGCCACAGTCGAAGGCTCTTACCCCCGGTATCTTTTCTGCAAGTTCCAGTGCGATCTTCTTTGCTTCACCGTCACCGCATACTGGGACGTCGCATTCAACTTCTTTCTCAAGGTCTAAGAGTGCTTTATAACTAATATTATGAAATGCTGAAGCTAAATATGTCGTTCTTGGAATGAGTCCTCTTAAGATCTCTCCAGCAGATTTTTGAGAGAAGATCGGTGAAACAATAGTTGAGATAACTATTTTTCCATTTAGGTGTTGAGAGATACTTTCAATTATGTTCTTCATTCCCTCAAAAGGTATTGTTAAGACGATTACATCAGATACTTTAGCTACTTCTTCATTTGTTGATCCTTTTACTTCTCTTCCTATCTTATCTGTTATCTCTTTAGCTATAGTGGAGGCTTTCTCTCTGTATCGTGATCCTATGAGTATGTTCAGAGATGCTTTAGCCCATCTCAACGCAAGCCCACGACCGAGATTACCTGTCCCACCTATCAACCCAACAATCCTACAGCTCAACTAACAATCATCTCCTATATACTGTTTTAAAATTTAATCAAAGTAACTGATTACTGCACTGGATAAATTAAGTGACTTATAAATATTAAAAGTTATTCTGACCTAATTACATATCTGAGAAGATGTTGTAAATTCAAGGTCAACAGTCTATCTTGTGAGTGTTTAATGTATTTTGAGGGAGATGTTTTTCTTTCTCTGTATGTATGACCTTCTTTGTTATTGACGTACCTATATTCTGTATTCTACTATGTTTGTAAGTGTTTCTTCTACTGCTTCTTCTAGATTGTATTTCTCCCATATTTCTTTCAGTTGATTTGCATCTGCTCTTGTTTCCGGATGTCGGGCTATGATTGCACAACAGTCTCTATATTCTTCTATGCTTAATTGGTAGGTTCCAATCTTCTTGGAAAGGTCTACTATCTCTTGTTTATTCATCCCAATTAACGGTCTATATATTGGTGTCTGCGAAAAAGCATTCACAGCATATAGGTTCTCTAATGTTTGGGATGCTACTTGACCTAAGCTATCTCCTGTGACAATTCCTAAGTATCCTCTGTTTCTCGCTATCCTATCAGCGAGTCTTATCATGTATGCTCTAAAAGATACCAAGATCATTCTCGGAGGGAGATCGAATGATTTTAGGAAGAATGGCTTGAAGGATGCTAAATATAATGTTAACCCTAAACTATACTCTGATAGCTTTCTAGCGATCTTGCCTATCTTTGTCTCCATTACTTCATCATGGGTTAAAAATGAATGGATGTGTAGTAAGTCAACATTGCATCCACGTTTCATCATTAACCAAGCAGCTACAGGAGAATCTATTCCTCCAGATAATAGAGACAAAATTTTCCCTGAAGATCCAGTCGGTAAACCACCCAATCCAGCAATCTTATCAAAGAATAAATAGAATCCATCTTCAGTAATATGGATGTAAACGGTCTTTTCAGGATTTTCTAAATCTACTTTAAGATTAAGTCTATTCGAGATTTTTCTACCGAGATTCTCTGCAAGTTCAATAGATGTTATTGGAAACGTCTTATCACTTCTTTTAACAGATATCTTGAAGCTTTTAATATTCTCCTGTCTTAAGACTTCGATTATTTTCCGTTCTAGTTCTTCGATGTCTTTCTTTATATGTATCGCTGGCGCGCACCAAACTACTCCGAACACTTTCTGAATTTTTTCACATAGTGTCTTCCAATCATCATTTTCCAATCTTAAAACGAGTCTTCCTCTAAGTCTTCTAAGCTTCCTACCTAGCTTCTTCTCAAGATTTGCTTTCAATAATTTTTCATAGTATGGTCTCTTGCCACGTTTTAAGGCGATTTCCCCATAGTGGATAACGATTGAATTATAATAAGTCATTTTCTAACTCTCTTTATCTAACGTTCTTACCAGTTTCCCGATGAGGCAGTGGGGTCGAGCATCTACTATTTCTATTTCTACCTTCTTACCGAGTAAGCTGTGGCTGCATTCATTCTTTAATACTATAGGTTTGTAGTAAATGTTTCTAGCTATCGCTTCTCCCTTCTCTCCTACTTCGTCAACGAGTGCTGTTCCAGTCCACCCAATCCATTGGAGATTCTTCTTGTATGCAATCTCTGTAGATATCTTTGTAATGTATACGCTTCTTTCTTTAATTGTTCGAGGATCTAGTTGGGGGAGATTCTCTGCTGGTGTATGTGGTCTAGGGAAAAACTTAGAGATGTTAACTGAATCCGGTTCTATTTCTCTTATCAAGTTTACAGTTTCCTTGAAGTCTTCTTCATCTTCTCCCGGATATCCAACTATAATGTCTGTGGATAATGTAAGTTTCCCTATTTTGTTCCTCATGTATCTTATTATTTCTTTGAATGATGATATTGTATATCCTCTATTCATTGCTTTCAATATCTTGTCAGACCCTGATTGAGCGGGTAGATGGAGGAATTTGTAAACTTTAGGGTGAAGATAGGCTTCAGCTAATTCACTTATTATTGGTCTCAAGTATATTGGATTCATCATGCCTACTCTTAACCAGAAGTCTCCTGGGAGAGATGCTATACTCTTAATTAGTTCTGGAAGCATATTTCTTCCAAGATCTAATCCGTAGCTACCCATATCCTGACTTGTTAGCCAGACTTCTCTAACACCTACTGATATTAGTCTTGAAGCTTCGTGTATAATTTTATCCATTGGATAGCTTGTGAACTTCCCCCTCGTGTAAGGGACTATACAGAACCCGCATCTGCTCCATCTACATCCTTCAGATACTGGAACTATCCCTACAACTCTATTCTTTAATACTCTACTTCTTCCAAGTTTATCTAAGCCGTCCTCTACCATTAAGTCTTTTCCAGTCTCTACTGCTTCTAGGATGCGTGTTATAGCTCTTGGATGAACTAGTATAGCGTTGGGTTCGACTCGTTTTACTTTTTTTCTCTCTCCCGAAGCCATACATCCAGTTACGATAATCTTCTTCCCATAGGTTTTTAACACCCTGATTCTGTGGAGCATTCTATCACTAGTAGGCTTCTTAACCGTACATGTTACAAGCAGGATAATGTCTGAGTCTTCAGGCTTATCTACTATATCCCAGTTAGCATCCTTGAATATTCCTAAAGCTATCTCTCCATCAGCTATGTTCGCTGTACATCCATAGATTTCAGCATATAGTTTCCCCATTCCTCCAAGTTTCCATACGTAGAGGGGAAATAAAAAAGATAGCGAATCCTCCAAGATACCTACTGGCTTGAACTTAACGTTAGTAGAATCCGTCGAATCTTATGGACTTCTTTATCTACTAACTCTGACAGCATGTTTATTCCATCTTCTTCTCCTAGAGATTGAATAAATTTTGGACCCAGGAGTTTAATCATTTCATATTTTTCCCATGGGTAGACTATCCATGCATCTGCTATCCTGACATAGTAGTCTGGCTTAAATTTACTCCAAGGCTTTATATGTAATGTGGCTGTACGATACTCTAGAGGATTCTTCGGAATAATCAATTGTTCTATTATAGTCTTTAACGTCTCCCCACTATCTGCAACGTCATCCACGACCAATACTTTCCTGTCTTTGAGGTCGTCTATTATGAGGGGATGGTATACTCTAACCTGAGAGCGTTTATAGATATCTGTATAGCTTGAGCACCCTATAGGATATATTTCATCTATACTAAGTATATCCGATAAGAGGTGAGCAACAATCATTCCACCTCTAAGTACCCCGATCAATGTATCGAAACGATAGCTACTTATGATTTTTTCTGCCAGTTCTTCTGCGAGTTCTTCAAGCGTCTTCCATGAGATTTTAAGATATTTTGATTCACCGAGTCTGTAAATATCCATACAAATAATGAGTATGTCTCAAATAAATAATTTAAGCTGGTCAAGTGAACACATATGTTCTCACATTTTACTAAAGTATTATGTCTAGACTTCCTCTAACTGGTCTGACTCCATCAGTATCTTTTTTATAAAACCGATTTCCCTATATGTTTTTAACTCTCTCTTAATGAATTCCCTAAGTCTATCATAGTTTTGCAGAGAAAGTAAATTGTCTACTTCATTTATTTCATTCAGTAGTTCCGTGGACAATTCCTTTGTACCGGTATTGTAGAATAGTATTGATGTGAATGTATCTAAACTCTCCGTTAGAGTTGAATCGAGCATCTTACACATATGTTTAAAACTTGAACCTGCAAGTTTTTCTAGGCCTCTCTGGTCTTTAACAGTCTTCAGAGTCTTTACTACGATTAGAGAGAGAAGATGAGTTAGTGATAAAATATATGTCATTGCTTTATCATGCTCTTCAACAGTTGTTTCAACGATTCCTGCTCCAGGCATTAATACCTCAACTATTTTTCTTTCTTCTAGACTATTCCTCACAGGTATGAGAGCTATCTTTTGATTTTCTAATGTTCGAGTTCTTGGACCGAATAATGGATGAATACAGACAGTATTCAATCTTTCTGGAAGACTCTTCAAAATATCATATACTGGCTTTTTTAATGATGAAATATCTATTATCGTGCCACTAATCATGTGTTTAGAAGCTTCCTCTATTACTTGGCATACAGCATTTATTGGAACAGCAACAATTACATATTCAACATCTTCTACGGCTTCCTTAATATTACTACATCTAACTACTTTCAGTAATCTTAGTTCCTCAATCTTCCTAGAATCTACATCATATACTTTAACCTTGAAGCCCTGATTAAGATACCGTTCTACAAACCATCTACCAAAAGCGCCTAGACCGATGACGGCAATATTCATAACTTAATAAGACCATGGACTAGAAGATAAAAGTAACTTAAGGAAAAATGTGAATCTCTATGATTACCTACACATCCTTCTTAATCTTGAGTCGATCAGGATAACTACATTTATTGGAGTAAAGAGATTGCTTGATTTAGTTTTTCTAAACCTATCTTAATTTCTTCTATTGGTTTTACTGCTGAAAGCCGTATATGCTGTCTGTATGGTCCGAAGCCTGAGCCTGGAGCTACAGCGACACTATGTTCTTTCAGTAAGTTTAATGCGAAGTCTGATGAATTGAATGCTGGAAGATCAATCTTTGGGAAGAGATAGAAAGTTCCATCAGATGGGTAGACTTTTATTAAGCTATTCCTTGAAAGCATATTAAGAATGTAGTTTATTCTCTTCTTTGTTTCCTCGATATTTTTCTTAACGTATTCATCATCTTGTAGAGCTTTAAGTGCAGCTCTCTGGATAAACTCAGGGATGCATGTTATCATCAATCCTAGTATATAAGCTGCTTTATCAATGAATTCTTTTTCACCTATTAGGTATCCTATCCTGTATCCTGTCATCCCCCACATCTTAGAGAATGAGCCAACTAAAACGTATCCGCTATCAAGTATCTGAACGATGCTTGGAGCATAGCTATCGTGGAAATAGTATTGGGAATAGACTTCATCACTTATAATTGTTAAACCACATTCATGAGCTTCTTCAACAAGATTCTTTAACTCATGGAGACTTAATGCACGTCCAGTAGGATTATTCGGATAATTAATTATTAACAGTTTAGATGAATCGGTAACGTTTTCCTGTAACATTCCATTTCTCAACGTCCATTTATCTTCAAGGCTTGTTCTTAAAGGAACATATCTTCTACCAAGATGCTCAGCAATCTGTCTATATAGAGGCCATGCAGGTTCAGGAACTATGACTTCATCACCTAGACTAGATAAAACTTGTATAGATATGTAGATGGCCATAACTCCTCCACCTGTTACGAGTACATTTTCAGGCTTGAAATCCGTCCCATATATAGTATTTATTCTTTCAGCAATACCTCTTCTCAACTCTATTATTCCATAAGATGAGAGGTATCTCGACTTTCCTTCTCTTAAAGCATTGCATGTTTCTTGAATGACATCTATTGGAGCTGTAAAGTCTGGTTCACCAATCTCCAGTCTAATAACTTTTCTACCTGATTTCTCTAGTTCCAAAGCCATATAGAAGATCTCTCTTAACCCAACTTCTTTTGTCCTATCAACCTTTTCCTCTTGAGCTTTGACAGAATCAGAAATTAGTAGAGATATTAATCTCCTCGTAAAATCTCTATCCAATCCAAGCTCCTCAGCATATTTTAGAGAATCATTTAGTAGTTCAGCTTCTATACGTCTATCTAGGACTTCTAATCCCAGCTTAGATTTAATATCACCAATCTTTAATGATAGACTTCTCCTCTCAGCGGCAAGTCTTAGGATCTCTTTCGTAATTCTTTTGATTTCACCTCGAATGTTGTTGGCTTCCAGTTCACTCATAACAGTTTACATAATATAAAAGAAATTATTAACTATATGCTATTCTGGGAGCCCTAGAAGTCTTTGAAAGTGCTCAAGTCTTCTCTCGAAATGTTTTAGAAATTTCCTAAGCTTGAGGTATTTCAAAGTCAGGATTGTTAATGATAGGAAGAGCATTATCGATATTGAAAACGAAACTGTCTTCAATACGTCATACTTCTCAATAACTACATTGATGCTGTATATTATCCATGAGGTATCTCCTGTAGTGGGGTCTCCAACTGTCCCTGCAATATAGATGTGTTCATTATCATTAGATACTTCTCCAAAGACTGGGAAAGCTGTAGCGAAACATGAGGTAGCGTATAGGCTAGAAATCAATCTTAGGTTAATTACCCAGTGGTCTTGTAGATGGAGATTTTCGTCGAAGAAGTATATGGATGGTCTCCACTCTCCATCTTTGAGATCTATATCAAAAGAGTATAGTTTACTATTAATCCATGTTACACCATATCTTGCTGGAATACTACTAATGGAGACGTTTTCACCATCTTTATCGTATTTCAAAATGTTGACCCCACTGATAAATGCGTCTCCTTCATGATTAAAGACTAGGCTCTGCTTGAAACATCCAGTGAAAGGTTTCAAGATTCTAACTAGCTTCAAGTTAGAGTTCAGTATTTCTAATCGCCCATCACACTTTCGGCATCTTAATGCTTCATACCCTATAACCCATACATCATTAGTAGCAGGATTAATCTTTACATCGAAAATTACATCGCATGAGTTTGTAGGGTTTGAAACATATTCTTGAACTAGTGAGAGATCTTTTAGGCTACGTTTCTCTATTCTCCATCTACAGTCTCCTCTAAGCATTTCTACTCCTCCTATATATAGATGGTCTTGATAGCTCGATATAGCTAATGCTATGTCAGGATTCTCAGAAGGATTCGAGAGAATATATTTAAAATTCTTAAGGTCTAAGTCGACAGCTAAGATTATCCAAGCTCTATCTTTATCTATATAGCTTGACCCGACTAGATAGAGGAAGTCTCCAACAATTAAGCAATCATGTATTGTATCTGAGGCTGAGAAACTGTGAACCCATACTTTAACAATTTCACCGTTAATCTTCAATCTTTTCTCTACACGAATTCTATATTGACTCAAATGTTGCTCTACACCGACAACATAAACATATTCTCTTTTTTCACAAACTGCATAAGCAATATCCCAACCATTAGATGGATTGGAAACTTTAACCCAAGATATTCTATTATCGTCAGAGTAACTATGCCCATCACTTATAATAGGGTTCTGAGCTAGGTAGTCTTTGGTGGACATACGTAGCTCTTGGGATTCATTAG
>JAGDWP010000061.1 GCA_023269855.1 Nitrososphaerales archaeon
CATGGAAGACATACTACAACATGTAAGACACCATAGAAGTCTAGGAAATACACAGGGATATCTATACTCGAGGCGAGGAGGTGATGCGAAAGGCTTAAGGTTACAGCACCAAGGATTCTCGAGAAAAGTTTAAGAGAGAAGTTTATAAAAGAGGTGTAGAACTCATCTGTAGAGGCGTATAGTATTTGATTGTTACTCAGGAAGAAGTTGTTTCCAGGTTTTTTAAGATTGGAGCAGGAGGAGCTGTTGCAGGAGCTGTACATATTCTCACATTATTACTTGCATGGTATATTGAAACAGATGGAGAAGCTATCGTAGCTCTTACTGGATACAATTTTATTGAATCCTTCCTCTTCTCTATTGTCGGTGGTTTACTAGCTGGATTCAGCTTACTCGCTGCATACTTATTTAGGAAACTAAATATAATCAAACTAGCTATTGGCGGATTAACCATGGTTGGTGGAATATTAGCATTATTCTCTCCAATATACATTTATCTCTTCAAGATTCTCGGAATAGGTATCAGAGGCTACCCAGACATAGGATTTTTCGCAGCAATGTTTACCGGACTCATAGAGCTGGGTATAGGTGCTCTCATACTATTTACTCCTCTAAAGAAAGAAGTAGTCTATCCTACAGAAGTGCCAGTTACTCCAGCTTATCCTACATCTCCCGAGACAAGTGGGATACGCCCACCTCTAACAAGGGAGACCGGAAGAGCTAGTGTAGCACACATAGAAATAGCTGAAGACGTTGAGGAAGGAGTATGTGTGATATGCTATTATCCATTATCAGCTGAGAATGCTGTTAAGTGTAGTGCATGTGGAGCACTCTTCCATAGAGATTGTTTAGATGCTTGGGTTAGCATAAACCACGTCTGCCCAAACTGTAAAACTATAATCTATGGATAAGAATCATCATCCGCACACTAATTATAGCAAACATTTTAAATCAAGCTAAAATCTAGATAATGTGAAGGAGATATATCAAATTCATTAAAGACTTAATGTGAAGAATCTTCATAATCTACTCACTTTCAGACATTATTGCCAGGGATTAAAGTTTTGGAAACGTAAGTATGTTTATATGTTCCGAAAGATGTTCCAGATTTAAGGTAGATTAGTTTTGAGTAGAATTGCTGATTCTATTCCAAAACATGAAGCTATTATGAGGCTTGCTTTAGAGCGGGGCTTCTTCTTCCCTGCTTCAGAGATTTATAGTGATTCTCCAGCAGGATTCTGGGATTACGGTCCTCTAGGAGTATCCCTTAAAAGAAAGTTTATTGAATTATGGAGAAGAGAACTCGTTAGAAGAGATAATATGCTTGAGATTGATGGTGCACAAGTACTTTCTAAAAATGTTTTTATAGCTTCAGGGCATTTAAAGAGCTTCGTAGACCCGATTGCAAAATGTCCGAGATGTAAATCAGTTTACAGGATAGACAAATTAATTGAAGAAACAGTAGGCTTACATATACCTGAGAGACTAGACCTCAATCAGATCCAAGAAATAGTTAGGGAAAAAAATATTAGATGCCCTAAATGTAGTGGAGAATTAACAGAGTTTTCATATTTTAACATGATGTTCAAAGTTGAAGTAGGTGCTACAGGCGTAGATGCATATCTTAGACCTGAGACCTGCCAATCTATCTTCGTAGATTTTCTAAGATTATTCAAGACTATGAGATGTAAACTTCCTATAGGTTTCGCTCAGATAGGTAAGAGTTTCAGAAACGAAATCTCTCCAAGGCAGGGACTTCTAAGAATGAGAGAATTCTATCAAGCCGAGATTGAAGTATTCTTTAACCCTAAGAAAGCAAACGAGCTACCTAAAGCTGAACCTTTAATGGATTACTTATTGAGATTGAGACCACTAGATTCAGACAAGGTTTTAGATGTTACTTGTAGAGAAGCATTGGAGAAGAAGCTTATATCAAGTAAGCTTGTAGCATACTATCTTGCACTTATCCAACAGTTTTATGAGAAAGCCGGGATACCTAGAGAAAAGATAAGGCTTAGACAGCTTGGAGAAGATGAGAAAGCATTCTACGCTGTGGAGGCATGGGATCTTGAAGTAGAGACTAGCTTAGGATGGATAGAGCTTGTTGCATGCAATAATAGGGGGGACTACGACCTTGGAGGTCACCAGAGACTCAGTGGACACGAAATGACTGTACTAGATGATGGAGAAAAAGTTTTACCACACGTCTTCGAGCTCTCAATGGGCATCGATAGGAGTATATACTGTATACTTGAGACAGCATATTCGATAGTAGATGGAAGAAACGTTTTAAGGATTAACCCTGAGCTAGCCCCAATACATGTAGCAGTGCTACCCCTTGTCTCTAGAGAACCTCTAGTAGGTAAGGCTAGAGAGATATATGATCTATTGAGACTAGATTATGACGTAGTGTATGATGAATCTGGTAGTATTGGTAGGAGGTATGCTCGGCAGGATGAGGTTGGGACTCCGTACTGTATAACGATAGATAATCAAACCCTCATAGATGATACAGTAACAATTAGGTATAGAGATACAACCCACCAGTTTAGGATAGAAGTATCGAAACTACATGAGTTCCTTTTGAGAAACTTCAAAATCTCTTGAAAACATTGTTGATTAAAGCTTTTACGTTAATTAATGTATTATCCTGTACCATAGACTGCTTGAAAGGGGGAGAAAGAAAACATTAATAAAGAATATGACGTACATAATATATTGGAGTAGTTTCCGTAATGGTGTAATGTTATGACCTTGCCTAGAGATAGAGAGGAAGAATTCAGAGTAAGAATATTTACTTTCATTCAAGACCAGATTAGGAAAGTAATCGATATGTATAAGGTTGCTTTAAATATGCTTGAAAGCTTTGTTCAAGATTCAAATGTTCAAAAACTTGAAGAATTCTATCAGAAGATCTTGAAGGCGGACGAGTCAGCTAAAGAAACTAGTAGGATAATTGAGATGGAGATGGGTAACGTTGGTGCGCTTCTTACAAATAAAGAAGACTTCATCAGGCTTGTAACAGAAATCGATGAGATAGCGGATACCGTAGAGGGAGTAGCATATAGAATGGTCAACTTAGCAAAAATGAAAGCAAAGCTTAGTAGAGAATTGAATAATAAACTCCTCGAGTTGGGGGACATGGTTCTTTCAACTCTGAACAGGCTTCGAGAAGCATTACTAGCCATAACATTGAATGTAAATACTTTTCACCAGAAGATAAGAGAGACCGAGGAGCATGAGAAGAAAGTAGATGACATATATCGTACACTCGATTTAGCAATTCTTACGAGCGATTTAAAGATCGCTCACCTCTTGCTTACAAGAGAGATTGTATGGATGCTTGAAGAAATAGCGGATACTGCTGAGAGAATAGTCGATACACTTAGAGCATTGTCATTAACAATATTCTAGATAAGTAACTTTTACAGAGGAGATATAGATGATTACAGCTGAGCTGATAGAAGACTCAGTAATTGTATGGAATATAAAAGATGGTCAGAGACTCTACAGAGAAGGATTCTATGGGAAACCACTCGGAATCCCTAAACCTAAGACATCAGATTTTAATGCACCATTGATACTTGATATAATTGAGGCAGTATATCTAGTTGAGAAAAACAAGATTGAAGTATACTATGAAGGTAGAAAGATGAGCTTAGAAGAATTGAAAGAACATGCTTCTAAAGCTTATGAAAGATTCGAAGAAAAATATTTTGTATACAGAGACCTAAGGGAGAGAGGATTCATAGTTACTCCTGGTATAAAGTTTGGAAGCGACTTCGCAGTATATAGAATTGGACCGGGATTGGAGCATGCACCATTTATTGTTCAAGTGAAGAGTAAAGAAGAGAGTATCTCAGCATTAGAGATTATCCGGTCTGGTAGGCTGGCTACGACTGTTAGAAAATATTTTACATTAGTTGTTCCAGACCTTAAAACTAAAATCAATACATACATACTTTTCGAGTGGTATAAGCCTTAAAGTATCTAAGCCAGCTACATGATAATTGTTTACAGGGACCATTATGACTTAATCTCTTATTATTGTTTCTTCTCCTTTATAGAATCTTAGATAAGCATCCGTCATCTTGAAGATACTTGTATGGACTTCTCCAGAGTAAAACTTTAGATCACCTATTTTTCTATCCTCTATTATTTTATTGATCTCTCCAGCTTCTAGATCTATTGGTAGAACTTTTTTAGAGCCTACTGCGAAACCCCACATTGATGAAAAAGACTTGATATAGCATCCATAGTAGCAAGTTTTTTGGAAAACTTGTGAGAGAGTCTTAACTATTGATTGGAAGATGCTTGGAGTATGAGAGATTGATGATGCTTGAGTGACTAGCATGCCGTCTTCTGTAAGCTTTTTATAAGCAAGCTGATAAAACTCTAAAGTATAAAGTTTCTCAGCAGGGCCACCCTTAACTGGATCAGTTACATCCATTATTATCACGTCAAATCGATTGTCAGGTTGTTCTTCTAGAAAGCTTCTCCCCTCCCTAATATATAATCTTAGCCTCTTATCTTCGAAAGCATTCTTAGACCATGGAATGTATTTCTTAACTAAATCAATTAATTCTCCATCAAGGTCTACCATTACTATTTCTTCTACGACGTTATGTTTCTCTACTTCTCTGATAGTTGATCCTTCTCCGCCTCCGATTACTAATACTCTTCTAGGATTTGGATGAGCTGTTAAGGTTGGATGAACAAGGCATTCATGATATATATTTTCATCTACTTCAGAAGACTGTATTAATCCATCCAATAATAATGCGAGACCATAATCTTCTGTTTCCACAATGTCTACTTTCTGATATCTCGTCTTCCCAGAATATATTATGTTCTTAACACTATACATTACTTTAAAGGTTGGTGAAACTTTCTCTACAATGTAGATAGATGGTTCAGCTACGTCTCCTAACATTTTTACACCTCTACTAATCCTCTCTTAATCTCCATAACGTTGATTTTGCTTGGAGAATAATATTTTGTAAATATTTCGTATGCTCTCCATGGATCTATTTGGTCACCGCATGTAAATATGTCTACTGCAGCATAACCATACTCTGGCCATGTATGTATGGAAATATGTGATTCGGCTATTACTACTATCCCGCTTATCCCTCCTCCAGCAAAAGTTGTATAATGTTCTCCCATAAATGTAGCTTTACACGCTTCTACAGATTCTCTTAAAACTTTCCGAGCTAGAGATAAGTCGAATAGAAGACTTGAAGATACTCCATACATCTCTACTACAAGATGTCTCCCAAGATTCTTCATCACCAATCAGATTTTCACCACCAAATTAATCCCTACCGATACTTACTAATAAATTATTTATTACTAAAACTAAGACAATCCACATTTTAGAAGCGTACATAAATCCAAGAAGACTTATCACATCTCTAACTAGTGATAGAGGCAGGAGACATAGATGAAAATAATGAAGGTTCTATATAGAGAGATTTTACTGTAAATAGCTAAACGGCTTCTGGTATCAAAGCTTAGCTTACAATCCTGTAAGCTGGGACAATTTACTCTTGGAAGGAAAGTTTAAGTGAGGATTCTATACTGTTTTTTATGGATGATGTGAGCGGGTAAATCGGATTCTTCAAGATGAAGAATGATACCCGAACTGATCAATCCTTCTTTAATGGTAAAAACTTATCTCTTTCATCGTTTCCAATAAATATTCTATGAAACTTCTCTCCAGAGATGTTTACTTCTTCAAGTCTACCTTCTACTTCTACTATGTCTCCGCTTGAAGCTAATTCTGCAAACCTACTCCTCATAGACATTACTTGTAAAATGTTAATCGCTTCAGCGCCCCCATCCAGTATCTTTAATACTTCGACACGGTATAGGTTTGGTGTTGTCTTACTAAATCTTGAGTCAACCACTCTACATATTACGCTTGCTCTACCTATTTCTCTAACTATCTGAGACCGGTCTTCCCAGTATTCAGCTGGTAGTGGGACAATCTTCGACGTATAGAGTCGGTCCTTGAAGACACCTGTCAAGAGTTTCCTAGATTCAAGTTTCAGCCATTCGTTAGGAGCAATGCTTGAATTAATCCTAGTCTCAATCAACCATTCAAGCATGTTTACAGGTTTTGCAACTCCCTTAATCCTTAACTCTCTAAGAATCTCTAGTAGTCGTTCACCAGCACTTAAACCATATACTACTAAGTCTATATCTGAAAATGGATCATCTAATCCTAATAGAATTGAGCCTGAGACTCCGACTTTGATATTGGTTGAAGACTCTATTAACTCTTTAAACTTTAAAGCATCTCTACCTGCATCCGTACTTGAACCACTGAACTGAAGAGGATCATATACTTCCTCAATATCATTTAGTGGGACAACAGGAGTTACTTGACCGGTGAAATTCAGCTTCTCCAAATAATTTGGCCTATTCTTCTCTAGATAATCGATTGCTTCTCTTAGACTTCTAATTCTATGATATTTACCATCTAACGTTTTTACATAAACTGGCAGAGCTATTATCTTGCTAGGAGGATGTATAACGCCTTTTACAGCGTATATGTCTCCACCAGCTTTAACATAGCAACCTTCAAGAATCTCCAACCTCTCCACTCTCTAAGTATAATACTATGATAGATGCATCTTAATAATGTTGAAGAAGACTAGGACGCTCTCGATCCGAGGATTTACGATTAAGCTAATAGTAGACTCTAAAGTTTATCCTCCATCATATACTACTAAATTGATAGCTGAGAATCTTCCAGATCTTAAGAATTTGTATGTCCTAGATCTTGGAACAGGCTCTGGAATACTTGCGATAATAGCTTCAAAACTTGGAGCACGTAAAGTTATTGCAACAGACATTTCTAGGAAGGCTCTAAGCACGGCTGCTCGTAATCTTGAGATAAACAAT
Source organism: Nitrososphaerales archaeon (assembly GCA_023269855.1). Taxonomy (GTDB): domain Archaea; phylum Thermoproteota; class Nitrososphaeria_A; order Caldarchaeales; family Wolframiiraptoraceae; genus Geocrenenecus. Next base: position 6,910 of record JAGDWP010000061.1, read on the forward strand.
ATCGAGAATGTTGAGCTTAGATATGGAAGCCTCTATGAACCTGTAGAAGATGAAGTCTTCGATATGATAATCTCAAATCCTCCGATGACCCCATCTATTCGACCCTTCCCAAAATATACTTGGGGTGGAGCTGATGGGAGAATGATACTCGATCAAGTAATGATTGGTGCTCGGAAGCATCTAAGAAAGCATGGTAGATTAATTATCCCAACTATCTCCTTAGTCGGAATCGAGAAGACTTGGAGTCTCCTTGGAAAACTAAACTTCAAAGTTAACGTTTTAGCTTATGGTTGGAATCGTTTCGGTAGGAGGCTTTTAGAGATAAAAGATTATATTAGTAAGCTTGAACACGCAGACTACTTCTATGATTGCCTCGGGAAACCATGTTGGAGAGTTATCCTCTTCGAAGCTATTCGGTCATGACCTCCTTAACGGCTTGACCTAGCCTCCTAATACCTTTCCTAATATTATCTATTGAATTAGCGAAGCTTATCCTAATGTATCCTTCACCATATTCTCCCATAGCTGTTCCATGCAGGAAGGCGACACCATACTTCTCAATCAAGTCTAACACAAATTCTTCAGAAGTTTTATTAATCTTCCTCAGTATATTCGATATATCGATAAATGCATAGAATGCTCCAGCAGGCTTAACAAATCTTATTCCATCTATCTTAGATAACTCTTCAATTACAACGTTACGTCTCTTCTCATATTCTTTAACCATTTCATATACGGGTTCTTGTGGTCCGCGGAGAGCAGCTATGGCTGCACGTTGAACGAATGAGACTGGGCATGAAGTCATAACGTTTAAGACTTTAACGATGTATGGGTGAAGATCTTTAGATACTACTAGATACCCTATTCTCCAACCCGTCATAGCATATCTCTTGGAGAATCCATCTACAAGTATTACCCTATCAGTGTCTGTAGCATAGTTTAGTGGAGAGTAGTGTCGTAAACCATCGAAGAGGATCGGTTGATAGATCTCGTCTGAGACAATATATAGGTTATGGTCTTCAGCTAACTCAACGATTCCTCTAACATCTTCACTAGACATAACTGAACCGCATGGATTATGTGGAGAATTTAAAACAATAACCTTAGTTTTAGACGTTATCATCTCTGATATGTCTTCAGGCTTTACAGAGAAATTGTTATCTATTGTGAGCTTGTAAGGTATGGTTTTTGCACCAGCATACGATGCCGCAGAACTATATGCTGGATAACCTGGATTAGGATATATTACTTCATCTCCTTCTTTGAGGAGAGTTAGCATTGCTGCGAAGACAGCTTGCTTCGCTCCTACAGTAACAGCTATATTGCTTCTCCAGTCAACGTCTATCCCATAGATATTTTTGACATACTCGCTTAATGCTTCTCTAAGCTCTGGTATACCAGGAGTCGGAGTATAATGAGTCTCACCCTTCTTTAATGCTTCAATTGCTGCATCCTTAATATGTTGTGGAGTGTCAAAGTCTGGTTCACCAATCTCTAAGTGAACTACGTCAACACCTCTCCTCTCAACAAGCTTAGCCTTCTCTAAAACCGTGAAAGCAGCTTCAGCTTTCAAGTTAACTACACGATCTGGAATAGAGAAACTTTCTACAACCATCTTTTCACAATCTAGATAAGCTAAGTCTAAAGTAAAAATATTAAATATATGTGCTCTACATCTACTTCAACTAGATACAATGCATTAATGTCTTAAAATCTTTAACGGTGAGTTATACGTGTGTACCTAGCTAGATCTGTCAAGAGAACATTTTTTACATAATCTTGAGAGCATTTTTACAGGAGGAGAGATGAGTAAAATAGAAAAGAAACTATGGCGTAAACTCTACAAGTATGATAAAGAGCAGAGATACTTAAGGAAAAGATCCGAGCATGATGAAGTACTTGAAGAAGTCTTCGACCAATCCACGTTAATGACAATCTACAGCTTAATGAAGAAAGGGTTAATTAAAGAATTCTATGGAGTTGTCAGCTCAGGAAAAGAATCTAGAATATATCTTGCTAAAGATTCAAGCTTAAACTATTTAGCTGTAAAAATATACTTAGTGACTAGCGCAGAATTTAGGAAGAATAGAGTAATGTATGTTTCAGGTGACCCAAGATTCAAACGGGTACCGAATGACTTCAGAAAATTCATACACCTTTGGGCTAGACGGGAATACAGTAACCTTGAGGCAGCATATAATGCAGGTGTACCAGTACCTAAACCATTATTCGTTGAAAACAATGTTTTAGGAATGAACTTCATCGGAGAGAACGGTCAAAGATATCCTACATTAGTTGAAGTTAGACTTGAAAGAGATGTTCTTGAAGAAATCTATCCACAAATAATCGATGCCGTAGAGAAACTGTATCATGGAGCAAAGCTAGTTCACGGAGACCTTAGCGAATACAATATCTTCCTGCTACCGGGAAACCGTATATCTCTGATAGACTTATCTCAAGCAGTACATAGAGAACAACCTCAAGCTGAACAACTTCTCCTAAGAGACTTAAAGAATATTTCTAGATACTTCGAAAAGAATGGTTTAAGAGTTGAAGATTATAAAGAATTATTTAAGAAGATAACAGGGTACACTCCAACATTTGATATAAGTGGAGATTAGGTGATGTGGTGAGAAATGGAGACAAACTTCTTCATTGTTAACATCCCTCATGAAAGGATAGGAGTCTTAATAGGTCAAAAAGGGATAGTGAAGAAGACTATTGAAGAGAGACTTAACGTAAAACTTGAGATAGATAGTTCATCGGGGAGCGTTAAGATAGATTTAGCTAAACCAGTAAATGAGGGGGGAGACCCTCTAGCTCTCTTTAAAGCAAGAGACATTATTGAAGCGATAGGTCGAGGGTTCTCACCTGAGAGAGCTTTTAGACTATTTTCTGAAAACGCTATGCTAAGCATAATAAACATTGACGACTACGTTAAACGTACCCGTAATAATATAGTAAGAGTTAAAGCACGGCTAATAGGTCAGGAAGGGAAAACTAGAAGAATAATAGAGGAGACTACGAATACCTACATATCGATATATGGGGATACTGTAGCTATAATAGGTGAAAGTGAAGAAGATGTGAAAGCAGCTGAAGAAGCAGTAATCTCCATAATAAACGGTGCACCACACTCATCCGTTTACAAATTCCTAAACAACTATGCAAGATATAAAAAACATAGAATCACTCGATAGCTAGAAATCGCTGAAAGCTTACATATATTTTACAGTAGCATCGATTAAGGAAAGTCGATTTTAAACGTTAAAAGATCTTCATGTTTTAAGTCTTCTCCTTAATGCTGGATCTCTCGATTCAAGGTAGCTTAGAATGTCTTCAAAGTTTTCATCCTTTGATAGATCTATTTCTCTATAGACTCCTGTTCTCCCATGCTCCCTCCTTTTTTCTAATACTCTTATCCTATTCCTTATTGTCTGAGTATCGAGACCGATTATTTTAGCAGCTAAATCTATATTCGGTTTCAGAGGCATCTCTAAATGACCTTCTTTAGTAGGAATGATTAGCTTTAATTCTTTATTTATCCCTGGAACTCTATGGTTCTCCTTTAACATTGAATAGTCGAGTCGTCCTGCTAGCGTATAGAATTCGAATTCTTCTTTCCTCATCTTAGCTAGTGGAAAACTTACAGAAGTTAACTCTTCTTCATCGAGATATATGTAGGCTTTAGGCACATAGCGTGGGGTTGCTTGGACTAATACTTTCCTATATATTTTAAATCCATTCTCTTCTAGATGGATTTGGAGTATCGCTGAACTTACTGGATAAGGAATAAAGATGTCAACATCACTTGTAGGCTTCACATCTCCACGAGCTATACTTCCATAAACTATCGATTCTATGCTTCTAATTCTTAAAACATCCATTATACCCACAGCCTTACTCCTAAGATTCTTCAACAGATTCCATCTATCTTCATCGTAAACTACTTTTACCTCCAAACCCATCTACCAAACTCGACTCAATGATATTTATTATTACCGACTTTGGAAGATTACATAGTGGTATTGTGATAGGTGTCTAGGAGTTGATTATACGGCAAGTGAACTCTTTAAAGAAGTTCATTAAGGTGGTTCCTGAAAATACTATAGACTTACTGAATATTTTTAGATTGGTTAGTCTGGGAGATATAGTTTATTCTGAGACGAGCAGGGAGGTCAAGAAGGAGCGTGCAGACGGTAGATATGATAGTGAGAGAGTTCTCGTAACGTTAGGGATAGATGTAGAGAAGAAAGCCGTCGACCCTCTTCTCAAGAGAGTAAGCTTTACAGGACGCATAATCTATGAGAGTAGAGATCTAGACTTAATCGGGAAATATCATACAATCCATGTACATCCAGGGCTGGAAATAAAGATAGAGAGTAGAGAGAACTTTAATAGACTCTACTCATTCTCATCAAACTATCAAAAAAAGAAGAAGACAAGAAAGGTCCTATGCATAACGATAGATAATGAGGGGGTTGCAGTTACAGAGTTCAGTAACCTAGGTTTAAAAACACTATATTCTAAGAATATTCCTTCAAGAAATAAAATGTATGAAGAAACTGTTGAAGACTTAGCACATGAGATATTCCAAGAAGCTGTTAAGATTGTTCAGGATTACCTAAAGGAGGATGAAGACATAGAGATAGCTATACTGGGAGCAAGCATTAGTGTAGAAGACTTCGTAAACTATCTAAAAAAGAAGAATGCTAAGAAGATCTTGGAGAAAATTAAAAAGAGAGGCTATACATCTACGGGTAGAGAAGAAGGATTAAGAGAAGCTCTCAGAAGTGGGGAGCTAAAAGAATACGCTGACGAACTTAAACCAATTAAAGATTCACTGGAAGTTGAAGAATTCATTCAGGAAATGTCTAAGAATCCTGAGAAAGTAGCTCTTGGATTAAGAGAAGTAATTAAGGCTTTGAAAATGAAAGCAGTAGAGAAGATACTTGTTTCAGAGAGCTATCTATGGGAGAACATAGCAGATGAACAGTTAGATTACCTATTGAGTGAGGTTGAGCATGGAAGAGTAGAATTAAGAGTCATCCTCGACGGATTAGAAGCATCTGAAAAGATACGAGGACTAGGAGGAATAGTAGCCACACTATACTATCCACTTAAACTCTCCGAGATAAAGAAATGAATCCAACTCTTATCCCGTTAACGTTACAACTCCATATAACATCCATCTAAGACTTTTCTTATCTTAAGATTCGGCCATCATTAATCTCCTAAATAAGACGTCTAAGTTCCAGAATCTAGCCGTCTCCTACATGATATTAAGGATTCCCTTGCTCGACGTAATATATAACGCTAAGCATCTTTAAAGAGAGTTGAATTTAATAGTGACCTCCGTCTGGTTTTCAGCAGTCTTTAATGTTCTATTCTGCTTGAGATTAGCATGTGGATTTTGGGTGAGGGGTTTACGATGTCTCCTATCCTGACTCCTATCAGGTATGTTTCTCTAGGTGCTTCAGAGAGGATATCTATTAACCGCTGTGTTATTATTCCATCAAAGATTACGTACTTTACATCGTTCTTTAATTCTTCCAGTTTTTGAGCAAGTTCACTTACGGGTACTCTCGCAAGCTCCATGAACTCTTCATTCAGTATTACGGATAATAATTTTCCATCTACTTCCTTGATGTACTCTTTGATTTGGGGCGGTAACTCTATCTCTTCTGTCTTTGGTTTCACTTTGAGGTTTTTCACTACTTCTTGGATCGGGATAGCCTTCTGTAATGCTTCGAATATTTCTTTTCCAGTGAGTTCTTCAACTTCTTTCCCATGTGGTGCTCTAGCTACTAAGTCTAGTTTAACATCCATTCTTACAAGCTCATTGAGTATCATGTCTCCACCTCTATCTCCATCCAGGAAAGCGACTACCTTCTTCTTTCTACTTGCTAGAGATTGTATACTCTTCGGGATCTTCACTCCTTCAACGGCCACTACGTTCTTAAACCCATGTCTAAGCAGGTTTATTACATCAGCTCTTCCCTCAACTATTATTAGCTCATCGCTTGATTCAGCTTCTGGTCCTGCGGGAAGCTTCTCAGGACCATACTCTACTACTTTTGCTTTCACCACAGCTTCCTCAAGTTCTTTTAGTAACTGGTCGTCTTCGGGAACTTTACTTTTCTCCCATTCATACAGTATCGATCTAGCTTTCTCTAGTATCTTCTTCTTTTTCTCTATTCTTACATCTTCTATTTTCTCTATCTTTGTCCTAGCTTGATATGGTCCTACTCTATCAACGCTTTCAACCATTGCAGCTACTAGTGCAGTTGCATACTTGTCTAGTGCTGATGGGACAACTATTCTCCCAATAGTTTTGTCTCCATGCACGCTTGTATAGATCTCTATCCTACCTATTCTTCCAGCTTTCTGAAGCTCTCTTAAATCTAATTCACTACTGAATAATCCTTCCGTCTGACCGAATATTGCTCCAATGATATCGTTTCTATCAACTACACCGTCTACTTCTATCTTAGCTTCAACAATATACTTTATAGCTGGTGGACCAATACTCAACTGAATTCTCACCCTTAACAGTTACACTATGATACATTAAGCCTACTCCATCCACTATCATGGTTTTCTACTAGAGACTATTTAAAATTTTCCAGTTGAAGGTCTTTGGCCTCCTTTCTCACTCTCTTTGGTGATGCATGTT
>JAGDWP010000073.1 GCA_023269855.1 Nitrososphaerales archaeon
TAAAGAAAAACATAGAGAAAACAACAAACCCAAAGAAATAAACCACAAGGCACTAGAGGATGGAGCATTAAGTTGGTGAAGGCTGAAAAGGTGTTAGGAGCGATCTACAATTCTATTTCGGGAAATACCATGTTGGTCTGGAGGAGTATAGATGGCTATAATGGTAAACTAGTGGGCAAGGCTACGCTCCCGTCGTTTGGAAAGCTAGTTAAAAGTGGGATATACTGAGAAAACTAGTTAAGAGGCTAATAGAACTTTATCGGGGAGGAGACCATGACTTTTAGAGGCGATCCTGTAGAAGCTATGGAGGGTATACTTTCTGAGATTGATATAGACTCGGTTACCCTACAGCATAGGGTTAAAGATCTTTGGGTCTCAAAAGTGTTAACAGATGTACCTGATTGATACAAATATCTTCCTAGAAGTAATGCTTTCACGTAATAAAAGTGGAGAATGCAAGGAATTACTTAGAATGCTTAGGGATGGTAAGCTCAAGGGAGCGTTAACGGATTTCACCTACACTCGATAATCATCTTACTCGATAGACTCAAGAAGCTTGATGCTCTAAAAACTTTCTTGCAAAGCCTCACAGCATATAAAGGTCTATACATCTACACCACACCCCTAAACAGCGAGATAAAAGCAGTTGACATAGCTAAAGAGACAGGTTTAGACATGGACGACTCTATCCAATACTATATAGCTCTATCAATTAAAGCAGAAGCCATAATATCGTTTGATAAACATTTTGATAACCTGAAGATATCGAGAGGGGAGCCGAAAGATTTACTGGGATAATCAATGACCCTAATTATTCTAAGTCTCCAAGACAAGTAATAGATAGTTGAAGATAGTTAAAGCTGACTTGTAGAACAGATGAGAAGTTTAGATATTTCATAGCAAGCTACATGGGTTTAAGCTAGGTATTTTGAGGTAAAGGAAACTAAATCATAGGTCTAGGGAAGAATAAGAAGTTTCATAAGAGTTATTTAAGTCTGTGAATACGTAAAGTTATCAGATGAGATTCATGGAACTATACTTTAGGCTTAGATTACTTATGTCTTGAGGTTATCCTGAATCTATATCCAAAATCTAAGCATTCCCATACTCCTTGATATCCTAGGATGTTTTCACTCTTACATCTATGGTAACTGTTATGCTTCCGATTTTCTTCCCACGTTTCTGTGTTAACGTGATTGTAATAATCGCTCCGATAAGAATTAATACTATTATTGATGTGAATAATGGTTGCATATACCATAGTGTTGGAGGCTGGATTATCGTAACTGTGATTGGGTAATCTCTTACAATGTTACCATAGATGGCCCTGACAACCATTATGTAGGTCTCTGCGAGGATTTTCTCAGAAGCTTGAACGTTAACTTTGCATATGGATGTTGAGGAGTGTTAGTAAGTATCCTCCCTCCGGCGAAACCTCCTCGAGCTCGCCGGTTCTCAAGTTTACTTTAAACCCCAGCGTTTCGAGAGCGTAAACTCCTAGGAGCGGTGTTGGAGTATCTAATCCCACTACCAATGCGGGGCCCCTCCTACCTCTGACCTCAACTTCCGCTAGGTAAAGCTTACTTTTGATCTTCCTCTTATTAGCTAAGGTTAGTTCTACTGAGTAAGGAGTTTCCAGTAACTCTAGTTCTTTTATGAGCTCGGGGTTAAGAACTATATATGTCGACCCCGTATCCACCAACATTCTAACAATTTTTGAAGCTCTAGCACCATGAACAGTTACCTCTACATACGTGAAACCCATGACCAAAACCTCGTGCCGTCCTTGCAACTCTAAAAATCTCTTCTATACTTATAAGCTTTTCAAAGGCTAAAAGAATACTGAGTGAACTAAGTCCTGTTTAGAGGAGACTAACGACTCGGATAGACAAATAAAACTGTAAACTGGAAATGAAAAACAGGATTTTGACACTAAGACTAGGCAAAGGCTATGAGGCAAAACTAAGATTATTAACATCGGGTCATAGGAATGATTATGTCAGGTTTAAACTCTTCTAGTTCCCTAAAAAGCATAAGGCAAAAATATCGTAGAAGCCTGATTACCTACAATTACTTTTACATCTTCTCTATCTCGGAGGATTCTAATAACTCTATGCCATTACCTTGTGTTAGCTCCAACTCAGCGAAAACATAATCAACGTTAAGTTTCTCGAGGGTCTCGATTGCTGAGCATGTATCTGAGACTTCTCGAATAATCTGCCAATCCTATTACTTAGTAAGATATCCTTTAGGATTCTTCTCTCTCATTTTTAGTAGTCTATAAACCTTTTCTCTAATCGTTAGAGTCTCTGTTCATCAGGTCGCCGATAGACTACTTAACCTAATCGTAGATAGCTTAAGTATTACTAAATAGATAAAACATAATACGCGTGTCAAAGTAACTAGAAATTACCAGATATCTATACCGGCTGAAGTAAGGAGGCTTTTAAACATTAAGCTTGGAGACATCCTTGAAGTGCGTTATGATGAGGAAAGGGGAGAGATAATTCTCAGAAAGGTTGAAGAACGGAGGAGAACTTTGAGGATGGGTAGAAAACTGCTGCCAGAAAAGATTGAGAAGTTGATCGAGCGTGGCTTAAGTGATAACTTATGAGCGCCGTAATAAATACAAACGTCCTAGTTTATGACACCTTTGAGGACAGCGTTTACCACGCTGAAGCAAGAGGACTCCTCGACTCGCTTAGTGAGCGGATAATCCCACTGATAGTCATCCATGAATACGTGTGGGTTACGAGGTCTCTTGAAGTCGATGTGAGAGAAACAGCTTACAAAGTCGAAGAATACCTTCAACACTATAAGACGAGATTGGTTAATGAAACAGCTGGAGATGTTATGAGAGCCCTCGACCTAGTCCAAAAAGAGAAGCTGAGCCTTTCACAATACAATGACAAAATCATTTTAACTGTAGCTCTTAAAACAGGTAAATTGGCAACCTTTGATACCAGACTAAGAAAACAAGCTGTAGCTCGCAAAATTCAAGTTCTCCCCTAAAAGACTATGAGCATCAACTGGAAGATTCGGCTCTTTTGCGAAACCACTAGATCGCCTAAAGAGAGTTAGCATGGTTTAGTGAGAAGCTAGTTTTCCCTAAAGATGATATCGTGACAAGTTTTTAGAAGAAACCAATGTCTTGACTCTTTCCGCTGGCAGCTATGAAATTTATGAACTTCGCACGAGCATCCAAAGGAGGCTAGAAGGCGACAATTGAATAATACTCTTCTTGCTGCCAACCGGAGAAGATACCACGACACCGATAACCAGAAGAGCTTTTCTAAATTTTCACGAGAATAAAAAAATGCTATTTTGATTTTTCCGAATGATAAAGTGGCTTGCACTGATGCGAAATCGAAGAAGGAAGTGTGTGATGCCGTCTATAAGTTGAAGAAAATAATATGATCATCTATCTTCTCTGAATGTATTTGAAATCGAGAAAGTAAGAGGGGGTAAGCTTACCCAAATAGCTCACCAAATGCTCAAGGAGTAGGAAAGAGTATCAAAGAGCATTGACTTGGATTATGAACAAGGTCTCGAAGGTCGTCTGGTTCACGATGACGCTTGTTGTCGGACTCATACTTAACTTTGAGGAATCATTAATCTCTCTAAACGGTTTGATGAACATTACAACGATATCCACCTACTCGGTAAGTGGTCTTGCAACAGTCGATCTGCTTTGATGGTATAGGAACTTGGTAAACTTTTTAACTTATTGGCTAGATTATTAAGTGGATAAACTGTGGAAACTGCTGAGCTGAAAGCTAAGATACTTCGACTGCTTAAAGAAGATGAAGAATTCCGTTATGCTGTAGCAGGTCTAATAGGGCTTGAAGAGATACTTCGAAGACTCGATAGGCAGGAAGCAGAATTGGTGAAACTTAGAGAAGATATGCTGCTAGGTTTTAGGAGGCATGATGAAGAGTTGGCCAGGCTCAGGGAGGAGATGAATAAGCTTAGAGAGGACATGATTGAAGGATTCAACTTACTGAGAAGACATGTAGATGCTCTAGGTGCGAGGTGGGGTATCATGAGCGAGGAAGCTTTCAGAGAAGGTATTAGAGGTCTAGTTGAGAAGGAGCTCGGGTTAAAGGCTGAGAGATGGGTTAAGCTAGACATAGAGGGATATGTTTTCAGTCATCCAAGTATCGTAGAGATAGACGTAGTACTGCAAGATGATAAAGTACTACTCATAGAAGTAATGTCTCATGCTCTGCGATCAGATATCTACATCTTTAAACGTAAAGCTGAATTATACGGGAAGCTAGAAGGAAAGAAACCTACAAAACTCCTACTAGTAACACCATATGTTGAGGACCAGGCTCTAGAAACAGCGAAACAATTAGGAATAGAAATCTACACCAAGGTATAGAACAACCAACGATCAGTCGGATTCATCTACATTATGAGGTGAACCTACAAGAATCTTTTCAGGTTTTATTTCAATTTATGAGGTGATGAATTTGCGTTCGATTATTTCAATGGTTGTAAGTATAGAGTTAATGGTTTATTGTTGTATCCAAAATGCAATTCTTATGGAAATATTGCTTTCACCCATTCTATTTTCTCGAAATCCTTATCATTCGTATATATTTCATATATTCCAGTTCTTCTCATCTGACATGCCAAGATAAGATCGTCCCACATGTTGGAGTTTAGATCAAGTTTATTCATTTCCATAGTCGCTTCAACAAAATCTAAGAATGTAGTCTCTATAACCATTATCCCGATCTCGTGGATATAGTTGATGAATAGTTTTATTGCTTCACCTTTTCCGCGTCTCGCTAAGTGTGCTACAACCTGACTTAACACTAAAGTAGAGGTAGCTACCTGTTCCTCCCCATTCTCCACTCTCTCCAACATCCTTAGACATGCCTGACCATACCTAGGATCTTTTAGAAGAACATAGATGAAAATGTTTGAATCTATAAATCTACACTTCATCTGAGAGGGCATTCTCGACTTCCTCCAAGCTTACTTCTTCCTCACCTGCAACTCCAAAGAGATTTTGTGCAGTAAGTCTTCTTACTGGAGTTAACACTATTCTTCCATGCTCAACCTCCACGATAAGCTCGGAACCTTCTCTAATCCCGAGAGCCCTTCTAATCTCAGCTGGAATTATTATTCTCCCCCTTTTTTCCACGGTAACTCTGCCCATATTTTTTTACCCACGAGGGATATTCTTAAACCCATATTTTAGTCTTACCTCTAGACCAACTGGTACTGTCAGTTAGTAATACCATCCTCTTAGAAAGGTTGGGAATCCCTTCTGTACCAACCCTCAATTTACGTTTTTAAAACTTATTAATAAGTAAATGTTAAATAAAACTTGTCAGTACCGACCAACCAATCTAACAGGTTCTTCTCGCCATTGCCTTGTGGCTTAATTATATGGTCTTTTCCCGGTTTCCAGGCTGTAGAGATGCGATTTTTCGACGTGTTCCCTGAATTTTGGACTGGCTGTTAATTAATATTACATCATCCTTTAAATAATGGTTATTCAATATGCGGATCTTATATCATAGTTCATGAAACTAAGGAAGATGAATAGAAATTCCGCGAACAAAGGCTTGGAAGGGCAAAATAACCCAATGAATTAAGCCACAAGGCACCTAAAACTTATTACCTTAAATAAAGATTCTGATTAAATAATTGTGGGTTTAAATGGAGAGAGCTGGAGATAATGAGAGTTTCAGATTAGGTAGTTCTGGTATGGGTGGTCAGAAGCCGAGGAAGGGAGAAATATTATTAAAAGCTGAGAACATAGTTAAAGGTTTTCCAGGTATATGGGAGCATCTAGTCCTAGATCATGTGAATTTTGATGTGAGAACTGGAGAGATCCATGCTTTGCTTGGTGAGAATGGTGCAGGCAAGACTGTTCTGGCAAACATTCTCTCAGGATTCTATCTTGCAACTTCCGGTCAAATTTATGTGAGGGGGAAACCTGTAAAATTCAAATCACCTAAAGACGCACTGGAACACGGTATCGCAATGGTCCATCAAGAATTCACATTAGTGCCAACTTTATCATTAGCAGAGAACGTAGCTTTAGGCTTAAAAGAATATAGTCCATTTAAATTCCCACTCAATGAAGTAGAGAAGAGGCTCATAGAATTAATGAATCGATACAACTTAAAGGTGGACCCTAGAGTAAAAATAGAAGATTTATCAGCGGGAGAGAGACAGAGAGCAGAAATACTGAAAGTACTCTACTGGAACCCAGATATACTAATACTTGATGAACCTACCTCTATGCTCACACCCTATGAAGTCAAAGAACTGTTTAAAGCATTGAGAACTATGGCCGACGAAAATAAGGGTGTAGTCTTCATTACACATAGAATCGAAGAAGTCTTAAGCATTGCAGATAGAGTCACAGTCTTAAGACTGGGAAAACATGTTGGAACAAAATATGTTAGTGAGACGAATAAGGATGAGTTGTTGAGAATGATGATAGGTACTGTTGAGCCTGTTAAGACAGTAAGGAGAGAGCTTAAAGTTGGGAGAACGATACTTGAAGTCATTGATCTACATGTAGAAGGAAGGGAAGGCGTTGAAGCAGTTAAAGGTGTAAGCTTCACTATTAGAGAAGGAGAGATATTCGGTATTGCTGGTGTCGCAGGCAATGGGCAGAGCGAGCTTGTTGAAGCACTAACAGGTCTAAGAAAAGTTAAAAGCGGCAAGATCATAGTTTTGGGAAAAGATGTTACAAATAAATCTCCAAGAGAATTAGCAAAGCTGGGCATTAGACATATCCCTGAGGATAGAAGGGCTATGGGAGTTGCGGAATCTATGAGTTTTGGGGAAAACATTATGATGAGAGACTACATTTCATCACCATTCTCGAAAAAAGGAATAGTAGATTATGGTTTTATAACGAAACATGCTAAGGAACTTATAAGAAAATTCGAGATACTCGCCCCAGACATATGGAATACAGAGGTAAGAATACTGTCTGGAGGCAATATTCAGAGACTTATCTTGGCTAGAGAACTTTGGGTCGATCCGAAACTTGTCATAGCTTATCATCCAACATATGGTCTCGATCTTAAAGCACTAACACATACGCATAAAATATTCTTAGAATTAAAAGAGAAAGGTTCCGGAATACTGCTTGTATCAGAAGACCTTGAAGAGATAATGACTTTATGTGATAGGATAGCGGTAATGTTTGATGGAAAGTTCATGGGGATAATCGATTCTTCTGAAGCAACATTAACAGAAATTGGCATGATGATGGCTGGAATAAAACCTGAAAAGAAAGCTATATAGTAATCTTCTGACTCGTAGTTTCTGCCGATAAAGATTTAAGACTATTGTACATATACCTTTAACGATGATGACTGAAAGTATTCTTAAAATGTTTAAAGTCGAGAAACCGATCATTGGAATGATCCATCTAAAACCTTTACCTGGATCCCCTAACTCTTCTGGGCTTGAAAATGTATTGAATTATGCTATAAAAGATGCTGAAACACTAGTAGATGGTGGTATAGATGGATTACTCGTAGAGAACTTCATGGATTCGCCATTCTATCCAAGCAGAGTCCCACTACATATTATCACGTCTATGAGTATCATTGTATGGGAAATTAGAAAGAGGTTCTCTATCCCAGTAGGAGTCAATGTTCTAAGGAATGATGCGATAGCAGCTATAGCAATAGCATCTATGACGGGGGCGAATTTTGTTAGAGTGAACGTGCATATCGGATGTGTAGTAACAGATCAAGGAATTATACAGGGTAAAGCATTTGAAACAATCCGATATAGAGAATTTCTTAAGAGTGATGTAAAGATATTCGCAGATGTAGCTGTCAAACATGGTAAACAATTATATGATGTATCTATTAGACAGCTTGCAAGAGATACATATTACAGAGGGAGGGCGGACGCCTTAATAATTACTGGACGCGAAACAGGTGCGGAAGTAGATATAAATGATTTGAGAAGTGTGAGAGAAGCGGTACCGGAAGCCCCCATAATTATTGGGAGCGGATTAAACCCATACAACGTTAACACCTTGTTAAAGTATGCAGACGCTGCTATCGTAGGAACATACCTAAAGAAAGAAGGAGTAGTCTGGAACCAAGTAGACCTTGAAAGAGTAAAAACATTGATGGCTGCTGTCAAAAGATTCAGGTGAGAAGTTATCGTAAGTGAGACAATAAAATCAGGGTCTACACTTCATTAGAGTAGACCCATGAAGAATAGAATTAACAAGAACAACAATTTAAAATCTTCCCAGCATTTTTTAGAAGAATTGGTTCCAGACTACTCCGTTATCTCAAAATATTTTATTTATCATATATTGCAGAACGATGTTAATATTACAGCTATTTACTTACAAGCCAGCAGGCAATATGGTGATCTCTATCTACTTCTATCAATTGTGGTTCTTCTTTCAAACACTTCTCCTTCGCGTAAGGGCATCTTGGATGGAATCTGCACCCGGAAGGTATATTTATGGGGTTTGGTATCTCTCCACCTATTTCTAGTTTCCTAGTTTTTGTGTGGAGTGGTTTAGGCATCGGGATAGCTGAGAGTAGAGCTTGGGTATAAGGGTGCATAGAAGCTTTAAACAATTTTTCAGTAGGTGCCTTTTCTACAATCTTCCCAAGATACATTACAGCTATACTATCAGCTATATATTTCGCTACCGCGAGATCATGTGTAATAAATACGTATGTTAAGTTAAGTTCTTTCTTTAATTCTATCATTAGGTTTAGTATGGAAGCTCTAAGGGAGACATCTATCATCGAGACGGGTTCATCCGCTACTATTAGTTCTGGTTTCAAAATTATAGCTCTAGCAATTGCTACTCTCTGCCTTTGCCCTCCACTTAGATTCCTTGGATACAGACTGTAAAATTCTTCTGCAGGTGTTAGACCTATTCTCTCTAATACATTTAAGACAACTTCCCTAGCTTCCTGTTCTGTACTCACTATCTCATGTATCTTCAATGGATCTCGTAAAATATCCCCAATAGTCATTTTAGGATTAAGAGAGGCATAGGGATCTTGATAAATTATCTGCATTCTTCGCCGAAGTTTTCTTAAAGCTTCTCCTTTGAGATTCGTTATATCCTGCCCATCTAAGTATATTCTTCCATCCGTCGGGTCGATTAATCTTAAAATCAATCTACCTAACGTGGTCTTCCCACTCCCACTTTCTCCTACGATGGCAAGCGTTTCACCCTTACTAACCGATAAGTCAACACAATCTACAGCTCTAACATATAATTTCTCTTTAGCGAGAAGCCTTTCTAGGAAACTTTTCTGAACAGGGAACCACTTCTTTAATCTAACTACACGTAGTATCTCACTCATTTGCCTTACCCTCTATATAAATGGCATGCAACAACTCTTCCCTCTATAATAGTCAGATTAGGCTCAGTATCCTTACATCTCTCTAAGGTATATGGACACCTAGGCCAGAATCTACATCCCGGAGGAGGATTTCTCATATCTGGTGGAGAACCAGGTATTGGTTTAAGCTCGGTCTTTATTTTTTCTATATCTGGGATTGATTGAAGTAGTAATTTCGTATACGGGTGTAAGGGGTCTTCAGCTATGTCTTTAACTAATCCTATCTCACAAACCTTCCCACCATACATTATTACAACTCTGTTGCTTCTCTCTATAACGAGAGCGAGGTCATGCGTTATTAAGAGTATGCTCATATTTCTCTCAGTTCTTAGATCTTCTAATAGATCCATTATCCGAGATTGAACTACAACATCTAAAGCTGTTGTCGGCTCATCGGCTATTAGTAGTTCAGGATCTAGAGCTATCGACATAGCTATCATAGCTCTCTGCCTCATACCCCCACTAAGTTGGTGTGGGTAGTTATCTATTCTGTCAGATGGTATTCCAACTCTTTCAAGAGTCTTCATAGCTATTTCTCTTGCATCTTCTTTATCAATTCTGAGATGTGTCAAAATAGTTTCTACGATCTGGTCTCCTATTCTCCTTAATGGATCTAGACATGTTAAAGGATCTTGAAATATCATCCCAATTCTCTTTCCACGTATTTTCCTAAGTTCTTTATCACTCAATTTGAGAATATCCTTACCATCTAATATTATCCTTCCATCTATTATTTTACCAGGAGGGGGTACGAGCTTCACTATAGATAAACCTAGAGTTGATTTACCTGATCCTGACTCTCCTACTAAACCGACCATCTCCCCTCTAGATATTTCTAGACTAACATCGTCAACAGCTTTTATCACACTCTTACGTGAGAAATAATACGTTTTTAAACTAGATATCCGTAGTAACTTCTCGGACATCTATACTTTAACCTCCCTTAAGCCCAGATACTCGCTTATACTTTCCCCTAGAAGTGTGAAACCGACGGCCAGTATTATTATCATCAATCCTGGAAAAGTTACTAGCCACCAGTATCCTGAAACGAGATATGGGTGACCTGCTCTAAGATCGAATCCCCAGTCAGGTGTTGGTGCTGGAACACTTAAACCAAAAAAGCTTAGAGCTGCTTCTGTTAGAACAACATCTGCGACACTTAATGTGAAGACTGCAATCACAACGAATATAACATTTGGAAATATGTATTTAAGTAGTATGGATGTTTGCTTTGCACCTATTGCTACAGCTGCTTCCACGTATAGTTGACTCTTCACGTTCAAGGTCTGACCTCTAACCATCCTGAAATATGTTGGAACGTAGACTACGGCTATCGAGATTGCTGTATTTATTATTCCAGGCCCTAAAGCTGCTGCTATAGCTATAGCAAGTATCAGGCTAGGGAAAGCGTAAATAGCATCCATTACCATTGTAAGTACCCTATCGAGAAGCCCTCCAACATACCCTGAGATTAGACCTAAGGGGACACCTATCACTATTGATATGACTGTTGAGAGGGCGACAACAATTAGCATTGTTCTGGCACCATGAACAGTTCTACTCCACATATCCTGCCCTACTTTATTTGTTCCAAAAGGATACTGTAGAGAAGGTGGCTGAAGACTTAAGCCAACAGATTTAGTTGGGTCATAGGGTGTTAGGAAATCTGCAAATATGGCCATCGAGATTACGAGTAATACCATAAGTAAACCAGCGATCCCTATAGTCGTTAAAGGTATTCGTGGGACAAGCTTTGTTAAAATAGGTCTGAATGTGTTCATTATTTTCACCTCAATATCTTATCCTCGGATCTATGTATGCATAACATATGTCGACTATGAGATTCATAAGAGCAACAATTATTGCAAAGAAGACTACGGTTCCCTGTACGGTTGTGTAATCTCTATATTGTATTCTCTCTAATAGAAATGTCCCCATACCTGGCCAACTGAAAGTTGTCTCGGTGAGTACTGCTCCAGTCATTAAGAGTGCCAGCTGAAGCCCCATCATCGTGAGAATAGGTATGAAAGAATTCTTTAACACATGTAACATTATCTTGTATTCTGAGAGACCTCTAGCTCTAGCTGCAACTACAAAATCTTGCCTCAATACTTCTTCTACACTTGCACGTGTAACTCTTGAGAATACTCCAGAAATCACTAATCCAAGAGTTACTGCAGGTAGAGTTATATGTCTTAGTGAGCTTATCAAACTATCTATCCTACCTGAAACTAAACTATCTATAATGTACAGTCCAGTATATGTTGGAGGTTCTAAGCCAACCCCGATTCTCCCACCTACTGGTAGTATCTTTAACCAGACGGAGAAGACTAGCTGGAACATCATTCCTATCCAAGGTATGAATAATGCGTACGCTATAGCACTGTAAATTTTTACAGCTGAATTTGCTTTCCCACCTTTACTTGCACCTAACGTTCCGAGAATTATCCCTATGACTATGCTAACAATGAATCCTACGATAGCTAACTCTATTGTTGCAGGAAGATGCTCCATTATTTCTACTATTACGGGTCTTTTACCCCATATGAGGGATTTTCCAAGATCTCCTTGGACGAGTCTTCCTAGATAGTTGAAGTATTGTATGATTAATGGTATCTCGTCCCCCTTCTCATCTATTAATCCAAGTTCTTTCTTCAATTCTATAACCCTTTCCATAGGGGCTTTCATACCGACTATAGCGATAACAGGGTCTCCAGGAAGAACTCTCATAATGAAGAAAACTAGTGTTACGAGAATGAGTACGGTCGGGATTAATGCTATGGTCCTTGCTACTATGAATACTTTCAATGAGGTCATTCTGAAAAAATAAAAATTGAGGGTGGATAAAAATATTGAGAAATTTTAGGTTTTATAGATCAACCAGTACCTAAACAGCATTACTGGGTCTAGAATAACTCCCTCCACTCCTTCTCTAACAGCTACCGTTAACTTTCCTTGGAAGATTGGAACTATTGCAGCATCTTCTGCCCAGATGTCTTGAGCTTGCTCGTAGAGTTTTGCTCTCTCTTCTATGGTCGGCTTAATTCTTGCTTCTTCTAATATCTCTAATAATCTTGGGTTAGAGTATGCGTATCCTGTCCAGGATGTGTTAACCCAAGGGCTAGTGTAATCATCTGGATCTATGTAATCTGGATACCATCCATATAGGGATGCTCCTAGAAGACCTTTCCTGGTATAGTCTAAGTAAGTAGTCCACTCAGCGCTTTTCAATTCCACTTCAACCATGCCAGTCCTCTCCCATGCTTCTTTGATTAACATAGCAACATCTACTTCAGTATCTCCATAATGTGTTGGGGTGTACCAGAGTTCCACTTTCAATTTGTTAGTTTCACTATAACCAGCTTGCCGTAGAAGTGTTTTCGCATTCTCAATATTATGTTCACCATACTTATCTAAGAATGACTCTCTATGGCTCCACATGCCCTTCGGTATCATACTATAAAGTGGCTCTACGGTTCCCAAGAACACTTTCTCACATATGGATTTCCTATCTAGAGCCGCTGCGAGAGCCTTCCTTACAAGGTCATTATCAAATGGAGGTATCTTGGTATTGAAGATAATATATCTTATGAATGCTCCAGGAACTTCTATAACCTTTATCCCTGCTTTACCTTTCAAGTCTTGTATATCTGTAGGTCTTAAGGTTCTCCAAGCAATATCTATCTCTCCTGCCTCCAAAGCTAGTCTCAGAGCAGTAGCATCTTTATAGAACCTGATAACTATCTGCTCAGTCTTTGGAGCTCCAGCCCACCAGTATGGATTAGCCTCTAATACAAGTTCTACATCCCTAACCCATTTAACTATCCTGTAAGGTCCTACGCCTCCAGCCGTTTGATCGCTATCTATCTCTTCCGGCTTATATGCTGGATGAACTGGGAAGTATGGTGGTGTCGCTACTAAAGCTG
>JAGDWP010000052.1 GCA_023269855.1 Nitrososphaerales archaeon
GAGTGATAACATTAGATGACATTAAACCGTCCAAGGAGCTAGCATTCATCATTGGCTCAATTATCGGAGACGGAAACATACTTATATATGCTAAGGAAAAGAAACATTATTATAGAATATGTCTAAAATGTAAAGATTTTGATTATGCTTTAGAGTTTGCTAGATGCCTTGAATACATTGGTGTTAAACCATGGATTGGAAAACGACGAGATGGGTACTACATTGTTGAAGGATATTCAAAAACGTTATGTGAGTTATTGAAGAAGCCGTTAGACATTGAGAAACTAAGATATTACATTGAATACAGTATAGAGACGATAGTAGCGTTTCTTAGAGCATTCTTCGACAGCGAAGGAAGCGTAAACAAGAAAGGAAGAATATATGTTTTCAATACAGACTTAAGAACTCTCAACTATGTTAGGGAACTATTATTGAGGTCGAGTATAGAAGTAACAGGACCGCATTTAAATGTTAAGAGGGGGTACACCGATCTACGATAGAAAAAAGGGAAAAACACATTATGTAAAGAAAGATGAATATTATCTCTATATTCAAGTAGGCTCTAGGCGGAGGTTTGCTGAACTCATAGGATTCACTATTAGGAGGAAGATGGAGAGACTAATGAAAGCCCTCAACCCCCACCACTCTTTTTTTCTTGCTTAGTATTTTGAAGTGTCTTATGCCTCGTTCTGAAATAGTGTCAGGGTATATTGCAGCACTATCACTAGAAAGATATACAGCTGACTTAAGTTCAAGAATAATTCTATCAGACTTCATTCTCCAAAAATGTAGATAGCGTTTTCATCTTCATCAGCTGTCATTCTATGGCTACCATCACAGAATGGATAAGCGAGACTCAGCCCATATATACATATCGCGATCCTCTCGTCTTTCTCAGTCGTATGTATGAAAGGTCTTTTATGTGTATGAATTATTATACGAGCCATACCGCCTCAGCTGAAACATAGATTAATTTGCTAAATAATTTTCATCGATTACTCTTCTTTATAGATGATGCAGAAATTATTTAAACTAGTAGCTTAACGTATTCTCTTCCTGCAGCTTCGAAAGATCCTATCAAGATACTATAGAATCTCCTATTGTTCTTCATATCCAATACTTCTTCAAGTTTCCCATATACCTCTAATATGTCGCCTTCATGAAATAAGGCAGTATATGTAAGATCGTAGCAGGTTAATTTCTCTACAATATATTTTTTGCTACTTGTTTCTGCGATGCCTTCAACGGAATATATTGAAGGAGTAAAGCATGAATCTGTTGAATCTATTACTTTAAGTCTAGCTTTAGCTAATCCGATCATTCTATAAACTTTATCCCCATATTTCTCTTTTGATTCTCCAGGTCTTCTTACACCGTAAATTGAGAAATCTACTTCACGGTATCTTCTCTTATGCTTGACTCTGAGAGCTAGCTTCTCAGCATCACTTTTACTGATTGGGTAAATTGTAGTGAATCGTTGTAGACTACGGTCGTAACGTGGAGAAGTAAATTCTCCTAATATGTTGATAACTTTCCAATAGTTCTCTCTACCGTACACGACTAGGTCTATATCCGATTTTTCATGATGTATTCCTAGAAGGATTGAGCCTGTTACACCAAAATACTCTAAATCAACATTCGAACGGTCGGAGAGTTCATAAACGAGGTCGACTAGGAATTGTTCAAGATTATCTTTAACATCTTTCTCCAATATGTTTTTTAAACCTTGGAGACAACTGTAATGCTTTACTATCCTTGTCAATGGTAGGAAGAACATTTCTACATTCAATGTATCATCGAATCTAACGAGGTCAGGTTTTGCTTCTTGAAGATAGTCTAGAATCTTCTTTAGCTCCGTCATACTGTACTTCTCTATAACTCTCCTAAAGGATAAGTTGCCCCTCCTCCATGGTCCATTTCCTGGAGCATATTTAGGATAAACGAAGAAACCATCGGGAGGATGTACATCTCCAACTACGCAGAACATCCAGTTATCAAGGTCTTCTAAGAAATCATGATCAGATACACTGTAATTCATTAGACGATCCTTCTTCCTCATCTCTGGATAGATATCGATTATCTTAAACATTAACTAGAAATAATTCTTAAACCATGCATCTAGTAGGACCTTCTTTCATATCTGTTATATTAGTTCTGTTTCTTTTAAGAGTTGTAGTGCTTCTTCTTCTGTTGGTCTCCGTTTATGGAGGATTGTCAATTTTTCTGGACGGATACTCGGAGAATGGATCAGTGCTTGAACCGCTATCTCCACCGGTATCCCCAGTTCTCTCAAACTTAACGGTATTCTAGCGGTCTCCATATATTTTTTTAAACTCCTCCAACTATAGTCTTTGTTCTTCCACCAATTCGAGTTATACATTTCATGGTAAAGTGAAGTTGGTATTGTTCCTAGAGCACATTGGATCCCGTGGGGTGCTTTACGAGGTGAATACATATCTAGATAATGGCTAAATAAGTGTTCGCTTCCAGAAGCAGGTCTCGAGGAACCTGCAATCATCATCGATATTCCTGAATAGACTAGTGCTTCAGCAAGTTTCTCATAATCATAGGCTTGACCAGTTTTTAAACAATCAACTATCATCTCTACAGCATTCATAGTGTATTTCTCAGCTGTATAACAATATCGTTCTCCAGTCTCATCTCTACCCAACTGCCAATCTTTTATTGAGACAACTTTAGCCAATAAGTCTCCGAAACCTGATGAAAACAATATTGTTGGTGCTGTTGAAACTATTTCTAGATCTATTAAAGAGAATACTGGTGACTTGGTCACGATAGATGTTCTCCCTTTCTCACTAAATAATGAAACTATTGGCGAGACTATTCCATCGTGAGATAATGCGGTTGGGATAGTTATTAGAGGGACTGCACGCTTATAAGCAACATACTTAGCTACATCTATAACTGTTCCTCCACCAACAGCTACTATTGTTTGAGCATCTTTGGCTAAGATCGTCTTATCTTCTGCTTCTTTAAAAGTAGGCTTAACTACCTCAAATCCTAAGCCGTCAACTAGTCTAGTTATTTTCTCGCCAGCTATCTTGTAAGTAATCTTATCATAGAAGACGACGACCGAGTGCTTGACATTCAAGGCGTCTAGAAATCTTGTAAGATCATCTATGATGCTTCTACCGATGACTACTTCTCTTAATGTTTTTTCATGAGGTAGACCACATCCACATTCTTCTCTACTTGGGATTATTCTCCCAACATCAATCTTTTTCAAACTTTAAACAGATACGCATGGTTGGATTTTAACTTAACCTAATCACACCTATTTACTGTTTCCTGCCAGTGAGTATGTAGGAGACAGCGTCTGCGATATAGCATGTGTGGTCTGCTATTCTTTCAAGATATCTAATAGCTAAAGCTATAGAGAGTAAACATGCTCGATCAATTCTTCCATTCATTTCTATCAGATTCTTAATATATTCAGCATAAAGCTCATCAACTTTATCATCTCTTTTCTTAACTTCCTCAGCCTTCGTTAAATCTTTGTTTAGGTAGGCTTTCCCTATATCTTTAACCATTTCTAGAACTATCTGTGAAAGCTCTTTAAACTGGGTAAAGTCGCAATCACTTTCAGGGATCATTGTAACAATCTCTGATATATTGGCTGCGTATCTACCGATTCTCGATAAATCATAGGAGACCTGTATTGCAGATTTTATTTCTCTGAGGTCTGAGGCTACGGGCTGGTATCTCGCAATGAGCTGGACTGCTAACTCACTTACTTCATCCATCATGAATAATAGTTCATCAGACATTTTCCTGACTTCCTTTATTGCGTCGACTCTTGATAAAACGGCTTCTATACTCTTCTCTAATGCTTTCTCGGAAAGAATGATCATATCGCTCATTAAACCATTAAGTTTCTCCATTCCATAATCGATAGGTCTCTTCAAACTCATCTCTTTCACCGAGGGTTTACCCCATCCTCCCCACTACATATTTCTCAGTTAATTCATGCTTGGGTCTAGTGAACACCATCGATGTTTCTCCGATCTCTATCAACTCACCCATATATAAGAAAGCTACATAATCACTTATCCTTGCAGCTTGCTGAGGATTATGAGTAACGATAATTATTGTGTATTCTTCTTTAAGTTCAAGCATTAATTCTTCAATCTTTGACGAAGCTACGGGATCTAAGTTTGCAGTAGGCTCATCCATGAGTATTATCTTAGGTTTTAGAGCTAGTGCACGTGCTATACATAATCTCTGCTGTTGTCCTCCACTAAGCATTGAAGCAGGCTTCTTCAAATCATTCTTTACTTCATCCCATAGATATGCTTGCTCTAAAGCTCGTTTAACAAGTCTATCTAATTCTGATTTGTCTTTTACTAGTCCATTAACTTTTGGACCTAATGCTACGTTTTCATATATTGAGAGATGTGGGAATGGGTTAGGTATCTGGAAAACCATCCCGAACTGTCTACGAACCCATGTAATATCAATGTTATCACTATATACATCTATACCGTTTATCTTAACTTGACCTTCTACTCTAGCATACGGATTCAAATCAAGCAGTCTATTCATTGCTCTAAGTAATGTACTCTTACCGCATCCTGAAGGACCCATTATCGCAAATATTATATTCTTAGGTACCTTGAAGGTGACATCTTTAAGGATGTGTTTGTCACCGTACCAGACGTTTAGGTTGTTGACTTCTATAGCCCAGCTCATAGTTTAACCTCCTTCACAATTAATCTTGACACTATGAATATTAACAGGATTATTGTTAAGAGGACTGCTGCAGCCCCCCATGCTACTTGATGCCATCTCTCATAAGGTGATAGAGCAAAGTTGTATATTAGCAATGGTATAGCGTTTATAGGTTGGTCCAGCCCCCCAAAATATGTAAAAGTTGTTCCAAGGATTGTGAATAGTAGAGGAGCTGTCTCACCTGCTACTTTGGCCATTCCTATTAGGAGAGCGGTTAAGACCCCGCGTCTAGCAGTGCTTAACAGTATCCTGAGATATGCTACTGGCGCTGAGACACCTAGACTAAATGCAGCCTCTTTTAAAGTATAGGGTATTGATTTGTATGCTTCTCTCACGTTTAAAGCAATATACGGTATTATGACTATTGATAGAGCGAATCCTCCAGCTAAAGCGTTAAACCTCTTAATCGGTGCAACTAGTATAGTATATGCAAACAATCCGATAATTATGGTTGGGAACTCAACCATAATTTGGAGGAACATTTGAGTATACTGTGAAAGCTTAGTATGTGAAAACTCAGATAGATATAATCCTGTAAAGAACCCTATAGCTCCACCTATAACCATTGCCAAGGATACTAATGTAAATGTTCCAACTAGTGCAGGTCCTATTCCTCCAACTCTATCACCAACTGGAGGAGGTGGAAGATCTATGAGGAAACTGAGATTTACATGCTTCAATCCTTCTGCGTATACATTAAACATTATTGCAAATATTGGAATAGCTGAGATTACTGCCAAAGTAGATATTACTCCAAGCATTAGTTTCTCAATTATCTTTCTCTTATTCAACTCTTTATCATCACCTTCTTTATCAAGTATAATCCGAAAAAGTTTATGACTAAGCCGATCAGGAAAAGCATTAGTGCTCCGCCATACAGTGCTGGAACCATGTAGTTGTATGCTTCAGCGTTTGGAAACTGATTCGCTATTAAGCTTGGAATCGTGTATCCCATATCGAATAAGCTCTTAGGTAAGTTGAATATGTTGCCAACCACCATTGCAACCGCTACAGTCTCACCCATAGCTCTACCTAGAGCTAAGAAGAGCCCTGCAAAAATAGCTGACTTAACATATCCAATAGCGATCTTGATCACTTCCCACCTAGTTAAGCCTATACTGTATGCAGCTTCTTTCAGATAGTATGGTATTGCAGAGTATGCTTCACGGATTATACTTGAAGCGAAGGGTACGATCATTATAGCGAGTAGGACGCTTGCAGTGAAAAGGTTTGTAGGAACAGGTTTAGTAGAGAAAAGAGGTATAAAGCCAAGATACCTATGGAGAGGTATCATAATGTATTCATTCAGTATTGGGGCGAGGATGAAGAGCCCCCATAAACCATATATTACTGAGGGTAGACTTGCCATCAAATCTGATATGTTGTTGATGAGTGCTCTAAACCTTGGAGGAACGATTTCAGCTGAAAATACTGCTAACGATATGGCCAATGGAGTAGCCAACCCCACAGCTAATGTTGAAGTTATAAGTGTTCCTAGGAGCGCTGGAAGTATACCATATTCTTCTTTCACAGGATTCCATACACTCTTTGATATGAAGAATAAACCATCCCTTAAGAATATAGGATAAGAAGTAACGCTTAATGAAATAACAACTGCGATAACTATGAATAATGAAATGAAAACAAGAAAAGTTAACGTATTATAGAAGATCTTACCGGAAGACATGTTCTTTCACGCTGTTCTCAATAGTTCTAATCCATCTAAACCTATCTTAGCTACTTCTGGAGGTAGCGGCTCATATCCTCTGACTACGTTCTCATCTTTTTGACCTTCTGTCAGCACCCAGTGGAAGAACTCTTTAAGTATAGCGACTTTCACTGGATCATCGTACACTTGTCTTAGAATTATGAATGAGTAAGATGTTATTGGGTAGCTTTCTCTTCCAGGAGCATCAACAGTCTCATCTGGAAAAACATTTGACCAATCTTCATCTGCTCTAGGGAGAATCTGTACTAATGCTTTAGCTGCAGATTCCACGGTTTCCCTAGTTGGTAGAACATAGTTTCCATCTCTGTTCCTGATTAGAGCTGTCTTCAAACCTACTTCATATGCATATGCTGTTTCCACGTACCCTATAGAATATGGATTCTGTTTTACAGCTGCTGCAACTCCCTCGTTCCCCTTCCCGCCTACACCGTTACCTAATTGATCCACTGGCCAACTGACAGTGAAGTCTGAGCCTACTTTATTCTTCCATTCTTCTGAGACTTTAGCTAGATATGCTGTAAAGACTCTTGTCGTCCCACTGCCATCTGAACGATGTACCGCAATTATCTTTTCGTGGGGTAGGTCAAGCTCGGGGTTAAGCTCTTTGATTCTAGGATCATCCCAATACATTATCTCACCTAGGTAAATCTTTGCTACTATTTCCCCAGTCAGTTTTAGCTTCCCACTCTCAACATTCGGCAAATTATGCACTATAACTATCGTCCCAATTATTATTGGAAACTGGATTATTCCACCCTTCTCTTTAAACTCTTGATAGATGTCAGCTTTAAGTGGGGGGTCGCTTCCAGCGAAGTCTAGTACTCCTTCTCTAAACTTTGCTTGTCCAGCTCCACTTCCAATAGATTGATAGTTTACTTGAATTCTTCCCTTAGTAAGTTCATAGTATTTTGAAGCCCAAGCCTGCATCTGAGGGTTGAGGAATGTGGCCCCCGCTCCATTAACTATCCCAGATATTTCTGGAGGCTTAGTGGTGGTTGCTTGAGTCATAGTTGACTGTATCAGAGACATAGCAATCATTGAGGCGGACGCTAAAACCGCTACTATTGCAACGATTACTATAATAAGGGGTTTCTTAGAGATTCCCATTTTTCTCTCGTTTACTGGTTATTAAGTCTTCAATATATGTATTGTGTAAGGAGAATATATTTTCCATTTTCTCTATGTAGAAAGGAATAAATCTACGTAGAGATACTTACATTTAGAATGGTAGAATATATCAGAAGGGTGCAGGTTACGGGGAAGTCGACGCTCTCAGTCTCTCTGCCAAAAGAATGGGTAGATAAGGTGGGGTTGAAAGCTGGAAGCATTGTTAGACTTATACCTAAAAGTGCTTCGATGATTATACTAATTAATGGAGGTCAGGGTGGAAGTAAACGGGAAGCTAGGGTCTCAGTGAAAGAAGATACTGATGCTGAGACTATGCTGCGGGAGTTGATCTCATTATATCTAGCTGGATACGATATTATCAAGATAGAATTCTCAATGCCTTATTCTCACTTAAAAATGTACCTAAAAGAGAATATGAGAAAGAAGTTAATGGGAATGGAGGTTTTGAATGAAAGCATGACAGAGATGCTACTACAGTGTTTTGCACAGCATGTTGAGTTACCTCTTACAGAAGCAATAAGGAGACAAGCAGATCTAGCTGCATCAATGCAGAGAGATGCAACAATCGCTCTCCTAACGATGGATAAAGGATTAGCAGAAGAAGTAATCCAGAGAGATGATGAAGTAGATAAATTATACTACTTTATCGGTAGACAGCTTAATCTCGCGGCTGAGAATCCACAAATGCTTCATGAACTCGGAATAGAAAATGTTATGGCATGCTTAAGCTATTCATCAATAACTAAATCGATAGAGCGGATAGGCGACCATGCATCCAATATAGCAGGGATCTCAATATTGTTAGAAGAAGAAATCGATAAACAGATAAACATAGAAATACAGAAACTAGATGAAGAAATCAAAGACATCTTCTTAAAATCTATAGATATATTGTTGAGGAAAGATAGTAAAGCGGCAAATAGATTAATCGGGGAAGTAGGAAGAGTCAGGCAGCTATATAATGAAGTTGTGGAGAAGCTTATGGTGTGGGAGACTAGCCCAAGGAATATTTCCGTCATGAGAACAGCTTTAGGAGACTATATTAGAATAGCTGAATACAGTGCAGACATAGCTGAACAGACAATATTTCTCTCGCTTCTATAAGTATTTCCATGAAGATACATAATAGCAGAAGATTTTTATAAATCGAAGATCATTAGAAAACAGTTGAGAAATCATGCCTAAGCGGATCATTATTAAAGGTGGAGAAGTCACTGAAGAGAAAGTAGAAAAAGAAACCCCAATTATAGAACCCGTGAGAATAGAAGAGAAAATTGAAACACCTGTTGAAGAAATCTCTATAGTGAAACCCGTATCATTAGAAGAAGATAAAGAGATAAGTGAAGCTGAGATTGATGCTGAAACAGCTTTTGATGCTTTGAAGAAAAAGATTGAGGAAGTAAAAACGAGGGAGAAGGTAACCCAAGTAAAGTTCAGAGACCAAGCTGACATGAGTATAGCTATCTTGAAGAAGATCTTACAGAAATGGGATCAATTAAGAGACGAGGTTAGAAAAAGCGTTGCTGAAACAATAGAAAAATACAGGAGACTCAAAGTAATGTATGAAGCTAGATTTTCAAGATTGGAAGAAGACTTATACTTTAATCAGATAGAATTGGATACTCTCAGAGAACTTGAAGAACAAGGAGAGCCTATCTCAGTCTCCAAGAAAGAAGAACTTGAGAAGATGGTTCCTGAGCTTGTAAAAGAAATTGCGAAAACAGATGAGAAGCTTAAAGAGATAGATGCTAGAATAGAGCAGCTTAAAAAAATGAGTGACAATATATATGAGGTTACAGCTTACAAAGAGTTAGCTACTAAACTTTTCGAGGAAATGGCCGCTATAGTTCAAGAGAGACGTGGGGAAGAAGCTTTACCAGCCTTAAGAGCTCAGATAGATAGTATAGCTCAACGTGAAGGCATACCAAGAGAATATGCAACCATATACGTATGGAAAAAACTGAAAAAAGTATAACTCTCTCTAAAGCTATTACCGTATAGGTCTCTGCGAATACAGGCATTTTGAGTTATACTTTATTATCTAAGCTTATGGTCGAGGAATACTATTACGGGATTCTTCTTATCTACATTATCCAAGCTTTAAACTAGATTACAGGTCTAAATTTATAACAGTACGCTATTATCTTGTCTTCCTCATCTTCTCTTATCCTCCTAAATGTTGCTTCAACTCTCATACCTTGCTTTAGTTCTTCAGGTTGACAATCTGTAACTTGCCCGAGGATTCTTGTCCCATCATCAAGCTCTATAAAACCTATTATGTATGGAGATTGAAGTTCAAATCCTTCCGGCGGGCTTCTAACAACAGTGTATGCTAATAGTTTCCCAGTCTCAGGTAAGCTTACTTGAATAAACTCTCTTGACCTGCATTTTCTACAGATTAAAGGCTTGAAGAAGTGAGTCTCACCACAGTGATTACATTTCCAAGCATTCAACCTATACCTAAAATCTTTGTGTCTCCAGTATCTTGGAACCTTGATCTTGAACATTTTTCTAAACCTCCCTTAATATTGTTGTAAAAGCTGTAGAAGCTATGCCTCCGAGAGATTGTGCTAGCCCTGCTACTGCATTATCTACTTGGTTCTTTCCAGCTCTTCGAGTTATCTGTAGATGTAGTTCAGCTATCTGGTATACGCTTGTGGCCCCAATAGGGTGACCTCTTGCTTTTAATCCTCCAAAAGTATTACATGGTAGACTTCCAGATAGACTTAGCTCTCCTTTCTCGAGGAGACGCCACGCTTTCCCTCTCTCACTAAAACCTGAAGATTCTAGAGATAATATAGCCATGATCGATGTAGCATCAAAGGTTTCGAGAATCTTTATGTCTTGTCTTCCAAGCTTAGCTCTTTCAAGCGCTTTAGAAGTAGAAAGTTGGACGGCTGGGAACCATAAAGGATCTTCCCGTTGGAAGGGTGTGAGATAATCTGTGGCTGCCTCTATTACTAGTTCAGTTTTAGGTGAATCAAGTTTTTTACCTGTTTCCTCGTTTACGAGTACGAGAGCGGCAGCACCATCTGCAATAGCTGTTGTCTCAAATCTTCTTAAAGGCTCAGCAACATAAGGCGAGTTCAATACTGTTTCAAGCTTTATCTTGAAGGGGTATTGAGCATGTGGAGCATTTACTGCATGTTCATGGCATAGGACGGGGAAGAGGGCAATCTTTTCTTGATCTATATTATATTTATCCATGTATAGTCTATATATTAAAGCGTTTAGAGAATAGAATGTTGCACCAATGAATCCAACATACTCCTGTCTTTCACCGATCATCATCGCGGCTGTAACTTCTTCAGCTAATCCATCAGACATTTTATCTACACCAACTACGAGAACAGCGTTTGCTCTACCTGACTCAATCTCTCTTGCACCTGCATATACTGCTGCAGCACCAGATGCGGATGCAGCTTCAACACCGATAGCGGGGACGCTTGATAAACCAAGTTCTTCAGCTAGTAATGCTCCAAGATGACCTTGCTCTTGGAGTACCGGGGATAACATGCTTCCAACATATATTGAGTCTACTTTGTTTACTCCTGCATCATCTAATGCTTTCAGGGATGCTTCAGTCATCAAGTATTCGAGAGAAGTCCACCAGTGTTCATCCACCTTAGTTAATCCTACACCTGCAACATACACTTTGTTGCTCATGTTAACTCACTCTACATTAATATTTTACGTCGATGCTTAGCGTAAACAGCATAATCAATATAGGTTTTTCTCTCAATAAACTTGTCTAAGGTTGGAGCTAACCCTCTCTTCGACTCTATGCCTTCCAGAACTCTAATAATATATGAATCGCTACCAGCTCCCGAACCGAAGCTTGCTACGAGTATTCTTTCACCTGGTTTAGCTTGGTCTAAAACTTTTACTAGACCTAGTAGACTACATGCTGCATATGTGTTCCCAATACTTCCAGCAACCATGCCCGGCTTTACTTTCTCTAAATCTATTCCTAGGAGTCTAGCTGCTACTAGTGGAAACCTTACATTCGGTTGATGGAAGACAGCATAATCTATATCATTCAACGTATAGCCGTCGTTTTCTAGTAGAGCCTTAACTGAGTTGACTATATGGTGGAAGTAAGCGGGGTCTCCAGTAAATCTCGCAGTATGATGAGGATATCTTTCATATTCTCTTCTCCAGAAGTCAGGTGTATCTGTTACATAAGACGTACAAGCTTCTATTTCTGCGACACCTTCACTCTTATTCTTACCGATTATTAATGCTGCTGCACCACACGCAGCTGTAAACTCTAAAGCGTCTCCAGGTCTACCCTGAGCAGTATCAGCCCCTATGGCTAAACCGTATTCTATTCTTCCTGCGTCGACTAGGCTTGTAATGAATTGGAGGGCTTCCGTTCCAGCTTTACATGCAAACTCGAAGTCCGCCGCCGTAATTCTCGGTACAGCACCTATCGCTTCTGCAACTATTGTTCCAGAAGGTTTCACTGCGTAAGGCTTAGACTCTGTTCCAACATGTACGGCACCTATCTTGCTTGGAGGGATGCCTGCTCTCTTGAGAGCTATCTTTGCAGCTTCCACAGCCATTGTAACTGTGTCTTCATCTAACCCTATTACAGCTTTCTCTTCTACTGGCAACTCTGATCTATCCCTACCCCATACACGAGCAATCTCTTCAGCTCTAATCCTATATCTTGGAACATATCCACCGTAGCCAACTATTACAATAGAGTTCATTTTAACCATGAGAACTCCAAACATAAACACATTATTCATCCTATAAATGTATTGTAGCATATTTCGACGATAAGCGTTCGGAAACATGCTGACAGCAAAAATCAATTAAAGAAAAATCAAACCAGTTAAAACAGTAAAAAAGCCATTAATTAAAGAAAAGAAAAAGTCCAGGTGTTTCGAGAACCTCTACCTTCCTATCTTCAACAAAAGATAAGAGAGTGGAGGAGGCTATTTTGGTAACCCTAGCAATCACAGATAATTAGAAGGGATCTGTAATTCAGATGCGATCTTTTAGATCGCTTCCTCAATAGTATCGACGTCGCGTATTTTTAGAGTATTAGTAAAAATGCGTCGACAACAATTTTATAAGAATACCTTATAAGCTACCTTAGCAAAGAGCAAGCTGGAATAGGGATGGAGGTCGATCTTAAGTCGAGGATGCTCAAGCTGCTGAGAGAGGATGAAGAGTTTAGATACGCTGTAGCCGGCCTAATAGGGTTAGAGGATCTCCATCGAGGTCAAGCTGATCTCAAGTCAGCAAAATAACGCTTGAACAAAGTGTCGCGAGGCTTGAAGATGCTGTTGCCAGACTGATGGATGAACAAAGACGCACCTCAAGGATCTTCCGACATGTCACCCGGTATATTGAAGCGGAAGCGGTAAGTATTACATTAGAAGAGGAAGCTAGGTCGATGATCGAACTTAGGCTTAGGCAACGTGGAATCGAGATAAAGCTTGATGTACTTGTCAGACCCTACGGGCGCTGTAACCTTAAGATTTAGGGGAGTCCTACCTCTCTTGATGGGTTATGAGTGTTAAGCTTTTTGAGAGGTGTAGGACTCCCTTATGGATCGTGGGTTATGCTATCTACTTATACTTATCTGGGCTTAGCTTGAGGAAGGATTCGAGAGCTATAAGCATCTTTCTTCCAAGGAGTCATCAATCTATAT
>JAGDWP010000027.1 GCA_023269855.1 Nitrososphaerales archaeon
ATTCATAGCCTGGATGAGGGGTAGCTCCTACATCACTTGTGGTCGTAACCCCCGTGGACCCCTAACCACAAGCTCATCTAAATCCTAGGAGTCCACTTAATAATCTTCTCAAACTTGAATATATTTCTTGGAGACTACCCTGAAAATGGATACAACATCAAATCTAATAAAATTATTGTAAATAGTTTGATAATGTAGCCTCAAACATTCTACATCAAATCCTCTAATCATAGTTATACACTAAGAAGAAGATTGACGACTACATTAATAGAGTTTAACCTATTCAATAATATAGTTGGATCAAAGTCTCCAAGATACAGTAGAGGCTACAAGTATTGTAGTAGATGTGAGGAAGCATTCCTAATAAATACTAAGAATTGTCCAAGATGTGGTTCGGCTCTGAGAACTAAGCCTAGAAGAATTAAGAAGAATATTATAGAATCTTTATCCTAGAGAGAATCATTATTATGGGTGTTAGATATATGGTTCAGGTACGAGAATTTAAATTTCAAGTTGGAAGGAGTATGTCTGAAAATTGAATATCCGACTAGGTTCGTTTGCGGGCTTTATATGGTGGGTTATGACAGGAATGTGGTGAACATCCATTTATCCCATCATGTTAATAAGACAATGAACCGAAGAATCAATTCTTAAACACACTCATTAAACCACGAATTCTAATTTGATGTCAGCTCCTTCTTTTAGAGCCCTTACTATCTTTCTTCCGTTTTCAGAGTTTTTAAAGAATTTTATTCGACCATTCTTTCCAACTGTTACAGTGCATAGGTATTCTCCCCCAATGTAGACGTTGACTCTTTCCCCAGAATAATTGTCTTGGAGAACGAATTCTAGAGTCTTGCTTGTTTCGACATATTCATATTCAATCTCTTTTCGATGTTTAGGGATGCCGGGCATCAAATCTATCGAGATCCCTAATTCATGCTCGATCCTACTTATAGTTTCACCTCTCTTACCAATTATCTTTGGCAAAATAGATTTATCCACTTTTACTATTGCCTTGTTTGGAGATAATACTTCGACTTCTGCATATGGATCATAGATTCGGAATTTCTCCACTATTTTCTCTTTAATAGTTTTCAAACTATCTTCAAGATATTTCTCTAATTCTGTAACAGGCACTATCACGTTCTCTTCACCATAAGTGTATATTTCGTATTCTAGTTTACCTGTCTCGAAATCTCTAACTTCGATTACTGGTCTAGCGAGGTCTAGTGATGTCATTCCCGAAGGCACTTTAACTACTAGGTTGAGTTCGTAAACTTTCTTCACTTCTCCATCTTTTAAGAATATGACTGTATCGATTACGTTGGGGATCATTCCTAATTCAAGTCTTCCAATGAATCTTTGTATCGCGTCAACTGGGTCGCTTGCGTGAACTACTCCAACCATCCCTACTCCCGCTAACCTCATATCTGCAAAGACTTGAAAATCTCTAGACTTCCTAATCTCATCAAAAATCGTGTAGTCTGGTCTAACCAGTAATAGAAGTTCCGCAGTCTTTTCAAAGTCTCCTTCTAATGGTCCATACTGTGTAATCTCAGGTCCAACCTGTAGATCTCTGGGAGATTCAAGAGTCTTAACTATCTTTCCTTGAGATGAATAGAATTCTGCTAGGCTACTTGCAAAAGTTGTTTTCCCTGAACCGGGAGGGCCAGCGATGAGGATTCCCTCAGCTTTATTCTTTAGCCTCTCCATCAGTTTAGCAGAGAGTTTATAGTCTTCAAGTGTTAGCTTCACAATAGGTCTAACTATGGTTACTTCTAATCCATCAGAGAATGGTGGCTTAGCGATAGCTATCCTGTATTGTCCAAGCTGTATGACCATTGCATGGTTTCTAACTAGTTCTATGCACCCCTCTTCACTTAACCTCGCTGTCTCGATTACTTCGTTTATAATATTATTCAACTCCTCCTCAGTAGATGGCTCATCTCTAACCTTAGTTAATATGAAGCTTCCAGGTTTCCCCCTCTTAGCCATTGGGGGTACGCCAGACTTAAGATGAAGACTTAATGTATCAGGTGTAAAATATTCCTCGAATGATAGTTTAAGCTTTCTCTCATATGGTTCAATATACTTTACAGGTATTCCTTCAGCTTCTGCAACGAGGGCTTGAACATAATCTGATGTATATAATGTGGCTTGCTCATTTTTAGCAGCATCTCTTATTATTGCATCTATCCTCCCACTCCTAGCTAGCTTAATATCTTCAAGCGTTGGTCTTTCACCTGAGAATCTAATAGTGTACCCCTTCTTTTCAGCTACTTCTCTTATTTTCTTCACTTGCTCCAATCCTTTGAATCCTACTTCTCTACCCTTGGACGCTTGAGCTTGAAGTTCATCAATTACTGCGGCTGGAATAACGATTTCACATTGGCCTAATTCTTCCTTCTCAAGAATCTCAACAAGTTTCCCATTAATAATTACACTTGTATCTGGAACAATTCTAGTAATGTTAGACACTTTCCACCATGGATCATCCCTTCTAACAGTATAAAAATTTAAAATCGTAAAACATTGAACATAGAAAACCATCCTAGATTACAGAAATGGAATCTTATTTGTTGGAACTCTTGTAATTCGTTTTTATCATTTTTATCGTTAAGATGGATGAGAAGATTAAGATTGCAGATTCTACTCCAGCTATAACTTTGAGAATGTCTAACAGAGTGGGTTCTCTAACTAGGACTATTTGAAGAGTTGCGTCTTCTTTGAGTTCTACTGTGGTCTTTCCAACCCATTCATTAAGGTTAAACTCTACCATGTATCTACCAGTAGGCAGTAGATATGATGCTGAACCGTTTACAACATTCATTTCAAAGCCATTTACTCGGAGAACACCATTGTGTGGTCGAGTCCCATTCGGAAAGAGTATGTTAATCCTGAAACTATGCAGTTCTACTGGTATAAAATATGTTTGCCCTCTATTAGCTTTCACTTTCCCATCATAAAAGTGAAAGTTATTCACGTAAGCATGTACCATTAAATCGGTACTACTTCCGTTGACGGGGGACGAGAGAGCAGACTCACTATCACTTAGCAAGACGTATAATCTATCGTCTTTCACAGTAGACTGATGACCTTCAACTATTACTGAAAGGTTTCCGATTATCTTATTCAGTCTCTGTTCGTAGAATGTGAAGGATGTGAGGGGTATAGCTGCGTAAGACAATGTTACCTTCTCGGCAGAGTATGTTATTACTCTGAGAGTTTTATTCAATGCTTCCTCAATATTATATGAAAGTGATCTAGTAGCTTTCTGTCCAGCCCATTCTCTGAATACTTCATCTACAACATGCACTTTAACTTCTCCTATTCTTGAAGTGTAATTTAATTTTCCCTGGAAACTAGCATTAAGAGTTGGGGAAACATATCTAATCTTCAGTGTAGCTTCGCCTATCCGTACGGGAATTAAGCCTCCTGCTCCGACAGCATGCAACCTAGGTATAGTTACCGATAATGTATCTCCTTTAAGTTTACCGATAATTCTAGCGGCCAGCTTCTCCATCGTGATGGAATATGGTCTATCTGCTAGTTCTCCAGAATAAGTGAATTCACCTGGATAGATTAAGTCCATGACAACATCGTAACTTTCCTCATTACTAGAATTCAGGAATGGAAACCTCATAGATGCCTCGACACCAGCTGGGATAAGATATCCTTCCACTCCCTCCCCTACAATAAAAGTTTCTTGACCGTGATCAGCTACTTCAATAACCAGCTTGTCTCCAGTTATTCTATATTTTAATCGAGCACTGTGTTCTAACTTCTCTCTACTTGACAATTGAATTGTTAGATTATGTTTTCCAGATTTCAGTATCCATTGGCCTTCCTCATCATCTTCTGTGAATGATTTAAGCAGTGTTTGCTTGAAGGGTTGTAAATAGTATGTTCTTACTTCACCTGACGGAGATACTAATGTTAAGATTGCAGACTTATCCAAGCTCATGCACCATACTTCTTCGCCTTTCTCAAAGTCTAATTTCCCTCCATCCAGTAATGGGAACATAAAAGATTTACTATATCCAATCATTATAGATACATCTTCTTCAAGCTGAGAATGTATGGGAGAAAAGTTAAGCAATAACATAGCTACCGTCAATAGAAAAACAAATGAAAATTTATGTGACATCTTCTTCATCCTACGTCACTATCTTTAGAATAGCAGATACACATATCAATAATAGTAGCATTGATGAAGCTATTACAATGTAGCTATACATCCATACTCGACTAATGACTGCTATGAGTAGAATAATAATAGCGGATAGGATTAATGGTAATAATTCTCTTGAACTTCTAGGGAACTCTGGCTCCTGCCTCCTAATAACAATAAATAAGAGAGCTATACCAGATGTTGCCGTTAAGATTGTAAATACGTCGTTAACAAGCGGGGGTATATAGAGCTGACCTCCACCAACAATGGTTCTCGGAATTCTAACCATTAGATTAATAATAATATCTGGAGAGGTCAAGCTGGTTGTCTGTCCAGAAGCATATAGGATTGATATATTGAGGGTAAGTGAAAGAAGATATGATATAATTATGTTTTCAATCTTTTTCTCATGAAATGCTCCGAGGATAATGTAAAGTGGGAAAGACATTATGTATCCTGCAGCCAGTCCTATGAGAGGATACGGAATACCCATTACAAACAATCCGAAACAGATTAGAGAAGGCACAAGCATCAGTGAGAGCAAGATAGCTGAAGAATATCGTGATAAAACTAAAGTGACTAGAGATATAAATGAAAACATTGTAAAATAATCGATCTGCGTAAACTTCGACAAAATGTAATACACCGTGAATAAATATGGTGAGAGTAAGAGTAAACCCAACAAAATATCGGATGGTCTCATGTATTCTCACTTGGAGGCTAGACTCCTCTTAAGACTAATTGAGAAATCTCTAAGCTTAACGATTTCAACTGAACCCTGAATCTTGGAAGCAACATTCCTTAGTCTCTCACATTCATGATTTATTATCTTCTCTTCAACTATTCTGGAGACAACATCTGATAAGTCTATTAAAAGTAAATTGAACTTGAACCTCGTGTTCTCAAAATATTTTTCTAGAAAGTTCAATTCTTCTCTGTCTAATAGTCTAGATAGGTATATTAGGATGCCTCCAGAAGGAATAGAATCTTTCCCCGATACCAACTCTCCATAACTTAACTTCAATTGTATGAATACTGGTTTTCCATTATTATAGTTTAGTATCCAGACTCTTGAACCTTCTCTTAGGTAATGTAGAGCATGAGATATAGATATCTGTGTTATCCAGTTTAAGACGTTCCCAAAGGATGGGATGTCTAGATCTAATCCAGTTCCAAACCCGAAGATTAAGTCAGATGCTCTCCTCCTACTATATTCTTTAATGTATACTTCTTCTCCCTCTGTTCTAGCAGTTCTCCTCCAATCAATGCTTCTCAAAGATAAGCTATCACTTTGTATACTCTCTCTATATTCTTCATGAACACCTATGAATGGATGCAATATATATCCAGGGTAATTGAATCCTACAGGTACTTGAGATGCTACTATTCCTCTAGCTCTTACAGGCTCTTCGAAAGAATACATTATTCCAGATATTCTTGAATCAATTTCCCTGCATACTAGCTCAAGATCATCTTTAGCTACAATTTGTAATGGTCCAACTCTGAGTAAACCTGCTTTTTCTACTTTAACAGTAAATTCGAATACGATACTATCTCTTCTATCTAGTCTACCTATCCAACTTGTCTCTCCTGAATCTATTCTTAACCCCTCACTGAGCGGTGCGTGAACTTCTATCTTCAATCTATCATTTAGCTTTGATTCTAAGTGTATTCTTACTCTTGACTTATCATTTATTGATAATATGTTTGGTTTGAT
This sequence comes from Nitrososphaerales archaeon, assembly GCA_023269855.1. Taxonomy (GTDB): domain Archaea; phylum Thermoproteota; class Nitrososphaeria_A; order Caldarchaeales; family Wolframiiraptoraceae; genus Geocrenenecus. The sequence continues at coordinate 5,892 of JAGDWP010000027.1, forward strand.
ACTCATGGAAACTTCAAAAGATTCTTCATTTAGTTTCTTAAGCTTCTGTACGCCTTTCACTATGTATAGAGTTAGGGTTAGAATGATGAATACAGGTGCTAAAAATATTGTTGGATGATTGAATAGCATGAGGGATACGATGGCGAAGAATATTGCAGAGTATTGATATGTCCTAGCGGCTCTCTGAGTCAGCTTCACCTGGGAGGCTCAACCTCCTCAACGATTTCTCTAAGCAGCTCCATAGTCTCCCGACGTAGTGTGATTGGATTACTACTACGGCTTTTAAGAATAATTCTGTGATTAAAAACTAGGTTAACTACAGATTTTACGTGGTCAGGTGTTACATAGGGCTTACCTTCTAGAGCGGCTGCAGCTTTTGAAGCATATAATAGTGAGACTTGCCCTCTTGGGCTAACACCTAACAAGACTTGTTCATGTTTTCGAGTTTGCTGACCAAGCTTAACTATGTATTCTAGAATTGATCTATCAACATATACTCTTCTTGTTAATTCAATCGCTTTGAGGACATCTTGTAGGTCTGCAACTTTCTCTACCTCGAGTCTTTCACCATGTATTTGTTTCTTCTCAAGTATTTGGAGTTCATGGGAAGGGTCAAGATAGTCTATGAAGACTCTTATCAGAAATCTATCAAGTTCAGCTTCTGGGAGAGGATATGTTCCCTCAAGCTCAATAGGGTTTTGGGTAGCAATAATTAGAAAAGGCTTGGGTAGAGGGTAAACAGTACCTTCAATTGTTACTTGCTTCTCCTGCATACATTCGAGGAGAGCTGATTGAGAACGGGGGGATGCACGATTTATCTCATCCGCCAATACAACATTCGCAAATATAGGACCATGTCTAAACTCTAAGGCCCCCTTAGCTCTATTATAAACGATTGACCCAGTTATATCGCTTGGCATAAGGTCTGCAGTAAACTGTATTCTCTTAAATTCTAGTCCGAGAGAGTATGAGAAGACTCTAGCTAGATACGTTTTAGCTGTTCCAGGAGCTCCTTCTAAGAGTATGTGTCCCTCTACAAGTAATCCTATCAAAAGGCTTCTAATAGCTTCATCCATTCCAACTATAATCTCATGAATGTTAGAAGTCAATCTTTCAGCCATATCTTTAATGAAACTATACTCATTCAATCATTTTCACCTCTATTCTTTATTCTCTGTAACTCGGATGCAAGTAAGTCCGGCCACTCTTTCTTGCTATCTTTCTTACTATCTTTCTTATTTTCTAAACTCTTACTAACGTATTGGGGGATAAACAGTGATGCAATTATAGTTGAAGCAGCGATGACTAGGATTGTTAAGTTTACGCACATGTTATTCACCTACATGAGTATTAATCCTTTCACTGAGTGATACGAGTCTTTCAGAAAATTGTTTTATTTCTTCTCCACTTGGGTCATGGCCCCCGAATCTAACGAGCTCATAGAAGTTGTACATTTCATAAAGGGTGCGGCTTGCATCCTTTGGCAAGTTATTACTAAGGATGTTCAAGACTTCCTTATTCGTTAAATTCCTACCAATGTTTATATGATTTGACATTGTTAAATTAACAATTACCTCATTAAAGATAGCTATTACTGCCATTCTACTACCAATGTTCAAAACATATTCTTGGAATTTTCTAGCAAAGTCTACTTGATTACTGGTTATCTTATTCTTAGCTTCTCGTACTCGCTTCTTGAGCTTGATATACCTAATCAGAACATAAATTGTTAAAAATGTTAGAGAGATATCGATTGTTATCCAGAATGCTGTTTCGAGATCTATCATCTGAGCCACTTCTCTTCAACCTCCACTTTCTCAACTGGGAGAAAACTAAATATTGGATGAATAAATGTTGGGAAACCTCGAACTTCTTCTATAAATTCAATTGTTTGACCACCAGACTCTAGTCTCTGATAGTTTATCTCAACTAGATCCCATACATTATCGAGGCTTATACCTTCTGAGATTTCAAAGTCTCTGTAATGTACTCTTAATTGACCCCATGGAGTATAGTATGTTATGGTGGGTTCACCAACATAGTATCTCCCAGTTGTTGGAAGCATAAACGCTATCTTTACATTGGTTAAGCCTTCAAACGGTTCAGGATAAGCATTTATACCTGAAGATTCAAGCCTAAACCTGTAGAAAGTAATATTAACTTCACCATCAGAGACGACGTTTAGAGAGGTTTGCCAAACTGACTCAGCCCACTTTTTCCTAGCTACTGAAAGTGTATAGTTTCCTTTAGGTATAATGATGTATGCTTTTCCCTGGCTATCTGTAAAAGTTATCTCCCCACCTATCCTGATGAATGCATTTGATATAGGTGTGACTGGAGCTGTCTCATTACCGAAATATGTCATAGAATGTCCAAGATCAGATTCCATCAAGTACATTGTAAGCTTAACGTATTCAGGTTCTTGGATTGAAAGAGATTCTTGAATGTTGCGTATTATCTGAGCTACAATGTCTTGGCTGCTGGGCATGCTGAATGAAAAAAGGAGAAAGGCCAGAGAAAGTAAAAGGACGACGATTGCTGCAAGCGTAATCTTCTTCCACATTCGTTTTCCTATTCTAAAATCTGCTCAGATAGATATTAATGTTAAGAAGCTACATTACAATAATCATTATAAAGTTTTAACAAATTTTACAATAGATTTTTGATTTTTTGAGGAATTTCTTTAAAACTATTTACAAGGTAGTCCGGTTTTGAAGCTTGGAGCATTTCTAAATCATGTGCTCCACCCGTTATAGCCATAGACCTAACTCCTACTTCTTTTGCAGCTAATACATCGTGAACGGTATCACCTACATGGATGACTTCGCTAACTTCTAGGCCTAGCCTCCTGACTGCCTCTACTATCATTTTACCGTTAGGTTTTAGATCCATAACATCATCTCTTGTAACTATTACATCAAAGTATGTATCCATCATGACCTTCTTTAAACATAATTCAACACTCTTCCTACTATTATTAGTTGCAATAGCAAGTTTAATACCTCGACTCTTTAGGAATTCAATAACTTCTCTCACTCCTTCTCTAAGTTCTGCAATTTCTGCAGCATTTATCTCGAATGGCTCGAAAACTTCATTCAATATTTTAAACGCAGTTATCCTGTCTTCTTCCTTTAACTCGTTTAAAATATATGCGACTGGAAGGTCAAGTATAAACTCTGTATCGATTTGGAGCTTCTCTCTTAATCTATTTAGGAACTCTCTCTTCGCTTCATAAAGCTTAAGCTTATGCACTAGTAGTGTCCCATCTAAATCGAATATTACACCTCTAATAGTCATTTTCCTTATATTGAAGAGAAAATCTGTATAGTAAATATCTTTGTATAACAATGTTGCAATAATGTAAGTACTGCTAATTATGGTATTACATGGGTTCCAGACTTACCGTTGACAGCTTCCATCAACTGTGTGAGCTCCCCAATTATTGCTTCTTCTCCTCCCGAGTCTATGAATCTTATGGCTGCTTTAACTTTCGGCCCCATACTTCCAGGTGGAAAATGTCCTTCATTGTATAACTTCTTTAATTCTTGAGCTTTTATCGTTTGTATCTTCTGCTGAGTCTCCTTTCCGTAGTTGATGTATACTGCATCTACATCTGTTAATATTATGAATTTTTCAGCTTCCAAGAAGGTAGCCAGCCTTTCTCCAGCAAGATCTTTATCTATTACAGCTTCCACACCTTTGAACACTCCATCTTCTTCTATCACGGGGATGCCTCCGCCTCCACTTGCAACCACTATTACCCCTGCGTCTACTAAAGATTTAATCACTGGCCCCTCAACTATGTACTTTGGATCAGGTGATGGGACAACTCTTCTCCATCCACCCCTCGCTTTATCTTCTTTGAATATGTATTCGGGATGTATCTTTTTTATCTTTTCGACTTCTTCTAAACTATAGAATGGTCCAACAGGTTTGCTGGGATTAATGAAGTCGGGGTCTTCTTTATCAACTACTACTCTAGTAACAATTGTTACTACATGCTTTCTCAGATTTCTACTAGATAATTCGTTTACTAATGCTTGCTGTATCATGTAGCCGATGAATCCCTGTGTTTCAGCTCCACATACATCCATTGGGAAAGCAGGTATATTGTATAGTTTTTCTCCAGCATCATGTCTTAAGATTGTAGCTCCAACCTGCGGCCCATTACCATGAGTGATCACGATATTGTATCCTGCTTCTATAATATCTGCTAAGATCTTACAAGTTTGTCTAACATTCTCATACTGTTCTTCAAAAGATCCTCTCTGATTTCTTCTTAGTAATGCGTTACCTCCTAAAGCGATGACCATTAAATTTCTATGTCTAGTCTTCATGTTTTCTTGCTACGTCTGTTAACTCAAAAACCTTCTCTTACAAGCATGTTCCGCAACATCGAATTCTTCATTAATGAAGTAAGCTTAAGAATCTTTAACCTGGCATGCAATTTTGTAAGCATTCTTTACATCCTGGGATAATTTTTTCAAAATCATTATGAGCTTGGATAAAATCGATGAAGAAAATCTGCCTGCTAGATGGATTATTAAATATTTAATTGATGATAAATTTTAGAAAGAATAGATTGGTCATTCCTCTCTTGAGTAGGGTATTCCTAGTGAGGCGGGCGCTCCCAGCCTTTTCTTTATACTCTCAGTAGAGATGATTATTAGTGTTATTATTGTTACGATGTAGGGTAGCATTGCGAGGAAGTAGGGGCTTTGAGCTCCTAAACCGAACAATTGTAATCTATATTGGAATGTTTCTACTCCTCCGAATAGGTATGCTCCAAGGATTGCTCTCAACGGGTTCCATGTAGCTAGTATCACTAGAGCGAGAGCTATGAATCCTCTTCCAGCCGTTACTTCTTCTCTCCAGAATGGGTGGAAGCCTATGAAGAAGTAAGCTCCAGCTAAGCTTGCGAAAGCTCCACTAAGTATTACTGTAACCCGTCTCACTAAGTAAACATTTACTCCAAGTGAATCAGCCATAGATGGATTTTCACCGACAGACCTTATGGTTAAACCTATACTTGTCTTGAATAATATAAACCACATAATTAATGAAGCGATGAGTGAGAAGTATACGAGTATGTTATGGCTGAAGAACATCTTACCCAGGATAGGTATGTCTGAAAGTAATGGTATAGGGATCTCTGGAAGTTTTTCAGACTGCTGAGTAGCTAGAATTTCCTGCGGCAGGTATGGGTTAAGCCTTAGCAGTAAATTCTTCCTGATCTCTGGGAATGTGATGAATCCGCTTAAGCCTATTCCAAGCATTGTTAGAGCTAAGCCGACTATGACTTGATTCAATTTCATATCTACAACTAGGATTGAGAGGATGAACCCCATTAATGCACCAACTATAATTGACATGATGATTGCTGCGAAATGTCCATAAGCTAATGAGAAGATGAAAGATGTTGCTGCACCCATTATCATTGTTCCTTCAAGTCCAAGATTTAGAACGCCTGAACGTTCAGCATAGATCTCGCCAAGGGAAGCTAGAAGATAAACTGTCCCCATCTGAACAGTTAACTGGAGTACTTGTTCAATCCACTCAACACTCATTCTATTCCACCTTTCTGAACTATCATAATCCTATATCTTTTAATGAATTCGCCTACTATTATGAATAGGAAGATTGAGGCTTGACAGATTTCAACTGCTGCTCCAGGAATCTTTAATGCTGCTTGTAGTATGTCACCTGCTACAAATAATCCTCCAAAGAATATGCTAACAGGGATTATTAACCAAGGATTTAAAGATGAGAGTAAGACCACAATTATAGCTGTATATCCGTATCCCGGTGAAGCTCTCGGTCTCAACCTTCCAATTATGCCGCTAACGATAGTCAGTCCACCGAGACCAGCTACTCCTCCTGAAAGGAAGCCTCCTAGAGTAATTACTTTAGAAAGATTTATACCTGCATACCTAGCGGTATCAATGCTTTCTCCAACGATCTTGAGTTCAAATCCTAGTTTTGTGTATTTTAGAATGACGTAAACTAGTGCTGCGGTTAAGGATAATAGGAGTAAACCAGTGTATGCGAATTCTCCAAGTAACATTACTAATTTAGCGTAGTCAGGGAAGGGTGCAGATAGAGGGAATCCGTATCCTTTGGGGTCTCTCCATGGACCATATATTAGGAAATCTACAAAGTACATTGCTACGTAATTCATCATTAAAGTTGTAAGTATCTCGTTTACTTTCATCTTTATCTTTAGGAATGCGGGGAGACTACACCATAGACCGCCAGTAATGAATGCAGCTAACATCATTAAGAACATGACTAGGTAGTCTGGGATTAACCCATAGTATAAGTGGAGTAACACTATCCCTGTTGAAGCAAACATACCCATATACATTTGACCCTCGGCTCCAATATTCCAGAAGTTCATCCTGAAAGCTATGCTCAAACCTAAAGCTGCTAATCCAATAGGTATAGCTCTCTTAAACGATTCAAAGAGGAGTGTTGGAGAAGAGAAGACCATCGTGATGTGGTAGTATACATCTACAGGGTTTATCCCCATGAAAATGAAGATTAAACCTACTACTAGAAATGCTAGGATTAAGCTGAGAAACGTTATCGATATAGAGACCTTTCGAGTTATATATGTTCTTTTCTGTATTTTGACAGTGTACGGTATTGCCAGCAACTTAGCCATAATGACACCTTTTTCCTATGTTGATGCGATCTCTACACCGGCCATCATTAAACCTATCTTTTCAATATCTAATTCTCCAGGCTTAAATACACTAACGATCTTACCATCATGCATTACAGCGACTCTATCACATACCATTAACGCTTCTTCTACATCTTCTGATACGATAAGTATTCCAGAACCCCTTCTACTATATTCTATTAATGTTTTGTGTACAAACTCTGTTGCACCTATGTCGAGACCCTTAGTTGGATACGCAGCAACAATCAGTCTAGGTATTCTTTCACCGATCAATCCTGATAGTTCTCTCGCTAAGATAAGTCTTTGCAGATTACCACCCGAGAGAGATCTAGCTTGAGCTGAGAGGCTTGGAGAAACTATCTGGAAAGCCTTGACTAATTCTTCTGACTTTTCGTATATTGTCTTCCAATTTATTAATACTCCATTCGAATAAGGCTTATATCTATACGCTTTCATGAATAAGTTGTCTGCAATTGTTAAGTTCGGGATAATTCCATATTTTAGGGGCTCCGGTGGAATGAATGCTACACCTAACTTAATAATCTTCTCGGGACTATTATTAACGATGTTCACACCATCAATGAGTATGGAGCCTTCAGTAGCTTTCCTTAAGCCTGATATTACTTCAACTAATTCTTGTTGACCGTTGCCTGTTACACCTATTATTCCAACTATCTCATTCTTCATAACAGTTAGGTTTACGCCTTTCAATGCTAGAACACCTTTATCATTAAAAGCTTTCAGATTCTTTATGACCATTACTTCTTCACTTGGTTGGACTTCCTTCTTTTCTATAGTAAATATTACTGGTCTACCAACCATGTATTGGGCTAGCTCTGACATATTTGTCTTACTCGTCTCCTTGAGGAATACTACTTTCCCCCTCCTCATCACTGTAACTCTATCACTGATAGCGAATACTTCGTCAAGCTTATGAGTGATGAAGATTACTCCTTTTCCCTCATTAGCCATTCTCCTCAGAGCCTGAAATAGTATTTTGCATTCCTGAGGTGTAAGAACAGAAGTTGGTTCATCAAGTATTAGAATCTTCGCATCACGGTAGAGAAGCTTCAATAATTCTACTTGCTGCTTCTCACCTGCAGTAAGCTGCCAAACATACGCGCTAGGGTTTATCCTCCATCCATATGATTCTGCAAGCTGTTTAATCTTCTCGCCTATAGCTTTATAATTTATTATGAGACCGACTTCTTTAAGCCCTAGAATAATATTCTCTAATACTGTGTGTGAAGGTATTAGCTTGAAATTTTGGTGAACCATTCCTATCCCAAGCTTTATAGCATCTCTAGGAGATTCTATCTTAACTCTCCTACCTTCAATAAATATCTCTCCACTATCGGGCCGATAGAGACCGTATAGAATATTCATTAGAGTAGTCTTGCCTGCACCATTCTCCCCAAGTAATGCATGGATCTCTCCTTTTCTAAGACTAAAGTCTACATTGTCATTAGCTACTACTCCTGGAAAACGTTTTACTATCCCTCTAAGAGATACTAGTTCCTCCAAAACTGCTCCCCAATAATTAAAGCACTCTGTTAATAAAAAATATGTGTGAGGTTGTATGGTTTTATTCTCTCCAATATCATCTAGGTAATGGTTCCTCAATGTATTCTACTAGCCAATCCATGTTCCACAGCATATCATGGTCAGCTCTTTCTCCACTGCTAATTCTAACTTCTCCCGCTTGGTCTCTTATAGGTTCACCTAGATTTCCTTCAACGCTGAAGGGCTCAAAGATCAATTCTTTCATTTCTTCATATCTCTTCTTAATCTCAAGCTGCCACTGGCTTGGAATGACAGGGTTGAGTGGGGCTAGATAGACTGTACCCTCAGGTTTGCCAGCAGTACTGTTCTCAGCTGGAAGCCTCCATCTATAAGGCATGTAGTCTCCTATCCTGCTCCAGATATCAACTGTCTGCCAACTGTTCGTTGCAACCATTCTATAGAAGTCGAGGTATATTGGTCCCCAATTAGCTATCTGACCTGTTAAATGAGCTGTTGGTCCATATTCTCTCATGTCACTATAGTGGCTGAAGCTCCACACCTTCTTACCCTTCTTCTGATATTCTTCTGCAACTTGTAGTACTGCAGGTGTATCTTCAGTAAATGCTAGGACATCGCAATTCTTTTCTTCTATCAATGCTATCGCCGCTGACCTAGCCTTCTCTGGAGCAACCCATTCGAATATCCAGCTTACATGAGCTTTGATGTTCTTACCTGTTCTCTTCTTGTACGCATAGTTTGCGCCTAAAACAAATGCGTTAATATGTCTAACTACTTCTGGTATAGGATATGCTCCAACATATCCTACTACTCCGGTTTCCGTGACTGCTCCAGCTGCTAAACCATTTAGATAGTATAGTTGGTAGAATTCCGCGAATGCTGCGCTCATATTGTTGGGAGCGTTCCCAGCCGCTCCACTCTTATAACCACTTATATGGACAAAGTATCTATCAGGGTATTTTTCAGCAGCTTCTGCAGTTGGATCCATAAACCCGAAGCTCGTAGTAATTATTAGTTGGCAGCCCTTCTCTACTAAGCTGGTTATCGCTCCGGCAACCTCAGCTTCTGGAACACTCTCAATATAGGTACTCTCGACTTGGTTTACCCCAAATTTTTCATCAGCCCATCTCCTACCACGGTCATGTCCATATGACCAACCGTAGTCGCCTACGGGTCCAACATAGACGTACCCAACCTTTAGCTTCTTAGCAGCAGGAACAGTAGCTGTAATGGTCTTAGTAATTTCAGCACCTGCTTGAGTAGTAGTAACTGTTCGTGTTACTGTAGCGGGAGGAGCAGCCGATGTTCCAGCCAAGTATCCTGCAACCCCTCCGACGACTCCTGCAGCTACTATTCCTCCCACTGCAGCAGCTTTTGTTACTCCCAGAAATTCCCTTCTAGAAAATTTCCTACAAAATATCCTGTTTTCTTTTATTCTTTCCATGTTTATGTATAGTCTGAATCAATTGATATACTTTCATTACATGATCGACTCAAATTAGCATAGACAAATTAACGGAAACCAGATTATAGAAAATCCAGATCTTTGACAAATTATTGTAACTACTTTGTTATCCAAGGCAGACTTCAAGCGTCTTTTGGCCACACAGTACTTTCATATGAAAATTCTAATATATGTAAGCTAATTTATTGTTTGGGTTGACTTCTTGTCTGAAGTCTGGTTTTTTGCTTACGGTTGGGCGTTAGATAAAACTTTACTAAAGAAAGTTATTGGTGAATGTGGAGAGCCTAGGAGAGCTATCCTACGTGGTTATAGACTTGTTTTTGATGTTTTCTCCCCAAGCTGGAAAGGAGGCGTAGCAAATATTATTGAAGATGTTAATGGTGAAGTGTATGGTGGAGTGTATAAGATAAGTATGAGTCAGTTAGCTAGATTGGATGAAGTTGTTGGAGTACCTAACACTTTCTCTAGACGAAAAGTTGTCGTCGAAGTTGAAGATTTAGGGAGTATTAATTCCATAACATATGTATCAGCATCAGGTAGAGGAAGATGGGTTAAGCCTTCTGAACAGTATCTGCGTGCTCTTTTCCATGGTTTAAAACAATTAAAGTATAGTGACGAAGTCATCAACAAGGTGAAGAAGATAGCGTACGGGCAGTAGCTGGAATAATATTAAATTACTAATTTGAAACGTTGCGTCTATGACTTGACCTTTCTCTCATTTATCACTGGTTCGACTTTCTCTATCTGTGGCTTAGTTATCTTCAATCTTTTCTCAGCTGCTTTCAGTATGGCTCTAAGCATTTCAGGATAGCTAATCCCCATGTATGCTGCAGCTTTAGCTAGATGTCCATCCCAGCACCATCCAGGGTTTGGGTTAACTTCTAGAAGTCTCGGGTTGCCTTCAGAGTCGAGTCTCCAATCAAATCTTGCATAATCTCTACATTCTAGTCTATTAAACAATTTTACACTACATTCTATAATGTAGTCTTTAACTTCCTGCGGTATATTGGCTGGGATAGATTTAATATTCCAGTAGGGTGAATCAGGAAGCCATTTTGCTTCATAACTACATATCGGTGGCAATCCTTCAGGCAGTACACTATAGTCTTCTTCAGTTATCGGTAGAACTATGTAATCTTCAGGAGGATTACCTATTATACCCAGTGTTAAATCTTTTCCAGTAAGGAATTCTTCAATTACTATGGGTTTATTGTAGTTGAATTTTTCTCTCAGTTCTGAGATTGCATTTAGTAATTGTTCTTCATCGTAGACAACGCTCTTACTCGTTATACCGAAACTGCTATCTCCATAATTTGGTTTAACTATTACTGGGAAATCGAATGGTATCTGTATGGTTATGTCTTCAGGCTTTAAAAAGATTGCCCTAGGTACAGGTATGCCCATTTCTCTAGCGATTCCTCTAACGAGGCTTTTATCGTAGCAGTATGCTAGGCATTGGGGCCCAGCACCTGTGTAGGGTATGCCGAGCACTTCTAGTAATGCGGGAACGTGTAGTTCTTTCCTAGGGTCATTATAGTATCCTTCATCACATAGATTGAATACTAAGTCGATCTTACTCCTAAGCTTTAACAAGTCTTGGAGTAATGTATCGTGATTCATTAAGTATATGAATTCATACTCTTTTAATTCATTCAATGCTTGTATCAGCTTGTTTATTGTGTAGAAATCATCTTCATCAAATACTCCTCCAGGTTTAGTAGTATCAGTCTTCGACGGGTCTCCAAGTATTACTGCAACCCTCATCTTTAAACCATTCATTCTCTTCTTAACAGGCATCCATTCCTTCTTCGCTACAGCAGTCACTATGATTCTCTTCTCCATCATTCCAAGATCTTGGTTTCTCTTAGATTCAGGAGAAAGCTCTCCATGGAATACGATGTTTGTGAAGCCTGCTTTCTCTAGCAGCTGTCTCAGTGTCTCCTTATCGTATAGTCTTATAGCGTAGATCTGGTCAGCGATAACTCCTTTCTTAGCGTTTACTATTACTTCTCTCGAGATCAACCTTTGTCCATCTGAAGAGAGAGTCCTTTCTCTACATACGAACATTTGCTTATTAATCCATTCCCAAGACCTCTTCTGATAATTTTCTCTAAGATAGCTTCCATCAGCAACGTCTATTAGTATTTTCCCCCAAGGTCTTAAGACTCTTCTAACTTCCTTCAATACTTGGAGGTCGTCTTTAATTGATTCAAAATACCCGAAGCTGTTACCGAGTATCATTACTACATCAAAGCTGTCAGACTGGTAGGGCAGCTTCCTAGCATCTCCCTCTCTGAACTTCACTTTTAATCCTTCCTTCTCTGCCTGAAGCTTAGCCCTCCTAATTAGATAATGGGAGATATCTAATCCTTCAACATTCTTGAAACCTCTTCTTGCTAATTCTAGAGAATGTCTACCATGACCACAGCATAAATCTAAGATACTGTCTTCAGGCTTCAACCCAAGTATACGAGTGAATAAGTCTACTTCTCTCCTAGTTATCTCATAGTCGTTCACAACGTCGCCGTCAGTCTTTAGATATAGAGAATTGAAGAGGTGTTTCCACCAGTCAGGTCGTACATATTCTTCAAGGTCTGGGATTGGACCGAGAATCTTCTTCTGCCGTTCACGGCATCTAACTTCTCTTACTTTACTATGACTTCTTGATGATTCATTATCTGAGGGGCCTTCCCCCATGCTCACCTAACCTATCATTTAATTAGACTCTTCGGGATCAATATAACCTTTGACTCTTCGAGAGACTCGAATAAAGCTCCAAGACCCTACAACCGTATAGTTGGCCACAGAGTCAACGGCTAGACCAGTATGCTTTAATTGTAGATGATTTGATGTAAGAGTAGATGGATTGGTTTAACTTAGCTGACTTATACAATATGCTTTCTGGATATGCCTATCTAGGAGCATTCATAATATCATTGTTAGGAAGCCTCATACCATTCTTGCCTCTACCATACCTTATCCCGATAGTATTGATGGCGGATAAGTTTAACCCAGTAATATTGGGGGTAGCTTCAGGAGTGGGCGGAGCATTAGGTAAGATAACATCATATCTTATCGGCAGAGTTAGTAGGAGATTCATCTCCACGAGAAACAGTAAAGTTAGCTTCATAGCTAACGCTGTCAATAAGTATGGGGCTATCGCTGTCTTCTTATTCGCTCTTACACCCCTGCCTGATGATGTAATATATATCCCGATGGGTTTCGCTAAAATGAACTTCATAAAATTCATGATATCTAATGCACTGGGAAAGATAATCCTCGCAATAATAGTAGCATTTCTAGGAAAAACCTACTTCACGATAGCCAGGTTGCTAGTTGGTAATGAAGCAGGGATATACCCGGTAATCGCATCAATAATTTTCATGATACTTATCAGCATCATACTATTCAAGATTGATTGGGAGAAAGCAGTAGAAACCTACAAAAAACATGGATTAAAACAAACCATAAAAACCCTTTTCTTCACTCAGAGAAATAAAATTGATAAAACAACATGAATTAGATTATAGAATAACTATAACCTAAGTTAAGTTTAATACTGAAAAATAAGATAGTAGAGACAAGGGCCCGTAGCTCAGTCAGGTAGAGAGAAGGGAACACTCGCCGAGAGCGGCGGGCTCTTAACCCGTTGGTCGGGGGTTCGAATCCCCCCGGGCCCGGATTTTATTTATCATATATGTGAGTTTGAGAGGAGAATATAGAGACGATAGACATCTCTCCTCATATAGTATGTTTTCCCCTCTTTCTATCGTAGATCGATGTTCCTTTCTTAACAACCAAATGCGGTCCTGTTACTTCTATCTTCAACTTCAATAGTAGCTCCTTGACATAGTTAAGAAGTCCTAGGTCTGTATTATAGACATATATTCTTCTATCCTTAACTACGTATCCTTCACTGTCAAAGAATGCTCTCAGAAACGATGTTATAGTTTCTTCACTATATTCAATGTATTGTTTTAGCTTCTCAATGTCTAGTGGCTTCACCAATAATTCACATAATGTTTTCGAGTATCCTTCAGCAATATAGAATCCACTATGTCGTTTTCTGAAGCTTGGCTTAGAGCATGTAACAACTTCGAGACATCTAGCAAACTCCATGACAAGTTCAGCGTCCTTGCATTTTAGGCCAATTATATATTCGCCGTTTTCTTCAATAATAGTTATGTATCCATCTCCAGCCACAACATCGATAATATATAAATAGTGCCCCGGGCAGGATTTGAACCTGCGACAACCCGGTTTCTCAGTGTGGTGGGTGATAATTCTTCAGCCGGGCGCTCTCCCGGGCTGAGCTACCGGGGCCATTTTTCTATCTATTCATAGTTTCTTAAAAACCTTCACTACTTCTTCACGTTCTTTGCATATTCTTCTGTTACCTGGATTACTCTGTCCATATCCTCATGAGTGTGTGCTGCTGAGATGAAGAATTGCGGGTTTTCATTTGTTAACGCTATGATATTGTTTTCAAGTAAGTGTCTAAAGTATTTTCTTGATCTCTCTCTATCCTTCATAGTTTGAGCTGTCTTAACATCTTTAGGTTTTATAGGTGTAAAATGGACTCCGACTAGTGAGCCAATACCGGTAGTGTATCCTAGACCATGCTTCTCTAAAATTTCTCCAATGTTTCTTCTAAGTTTCTCTCCAAGCAAGTCGAGGTAACTGTAGATTTCGTTTCTTCTCTCAAGTTCTGAGAGTAGTGTGTATCCAGCTGATGTCATAAGCATGTTTGCTGAAAATGTTCCACCCTGGAAAACTCTTTCATGATAGTTTCTGTATTTCAATTGGTCTAGTAGCTCCATTACTTCGTCTCTTCCACCGAAAGCGCCAACTGCGAATTCGCCTCCACCAACTATTTTACCGAAAGTAGTGATGTCAGGTGTTACACTGTATATTTTCTGTGCTCCTCCAGAAGAGAGTCTGAAACCAGTTATTACTTCATCGAATATCAGGAGTGCTCCAACCTTATCGCATAGTTCTCTCAAACCCTTCAAGAATTCTTTCTCAGCAGGTATCATTCCACCCGCTCCTGCAACAGGCTCAACAATTATACCTGCTAACTCTATCTTGTCTACTGTTTTCTCAACTGCTTCTAAATTATTGTAGGGAAGTACTACTGTGTCTTTAACTGCTCCATTTGTTAAACCTGCATATAGTTTCTCATAGGGTGGTGATACAGCGATATGTAATGCATCATACCCTCCATGCCAGTTACCTTCAAATTTGATAATAGATGAACGCTTAGTATATGCTCTGGCCAATCTTACAGCATACATGTTTGCTTCTGTACCACTATTCGTGAATCTAATTTTTTCTACGCTTGGAACCATTCTCTGTATCTGTTCCGCTAGCTTGATCTCCCACTCGTGGGGGAGACCTACATGTATGCCTATCTCAATCTGTTTTCGGATAGCCTCTATTACGGGTGGGTAAGCATGCCCCATAATCTTCGCTCCATGCCCAATCCAGTAATCTGTATACACGTTACCATCCACATCCCATAACTTCTGACCAGCTGCTCTTGAAACATAGAAAGGATACGGCTCAAAATATCTAATCGAGTAAGATACTCCTCCGGGCAAATATCTTTGAGCTATGTGAAAGAGCTCTCTAGACCTAGGGGTTGAAGACTCATACCTACTCATATTCTCTCCTCCCTTAAAGGTTCTTCCATGTTTTAAACATAACTTATCATTAAGTTAACTGTAAACTTTTATTGATTAAGTAAACCGGTTTTATGGAGATGCTTGATATGTTGGTATTTTTAGGGTGGTGGAGTCATCTTATATGTCGCTGGATCAACGTAGGAGTAGTACCAGATTATTGTTTCACCATTACTTAGGATATATTTGTCGCATGCTGATCCACCGGCAGCCCACCCTAGACTCGTCCATATCCACCAACTCCAATACCTAGACTGCTCAACTGACTGTTCTACCCCGTTGATAGACTTTACGTATAAGCCCATGGCACCATAAGATTCTGCATCAACAATCCAACCTGCTTCTAGCATAGCATCGTAAAGAGTTAATCCACGTGTTCCATTAAACCATATTCTAGTACCGTTCCCATAGTCTATTCCAAGATTTATGATAGCCTTCGATTTTTCAAGCTTCTCTACGAGGTTACTATACTGATAATAATAGTAGATGGCTGTAAGCGTAGTAGCAACAGCTAGGCAGAGGATGATTATTGAAGCTAAAGCCCATTTATTTTTTACAGCGGCCATGACTCAAACCCTCTATAACTCTTTTCTAGAATGGAGATAAGTGGAGGCGAGCATACTCCGAAAAGAATAAGATTGCTTAGTTCATGGATTATAGCAAAGGGTATGCCTGATATTAAGGCTGCCATTATTGGGATGCCGAAAGTTAATGCAAAGGCTACATTTGTAACCAGGTCGTAAATGAATGTTAGGAGAAAACCTGCGGCCCCGAATAGAACTCTCACCACGACTCGACTATTGGAGTAGTCTGCTAACGAGATCGACTTAGCAAGAAATCCTCCCATTATCCCGTAAATCGCCTCAGACAACATGGTTACAATCCAGATCTGGGGCACGAAGCCGTAGGGGTTCAATACTCCGTAAACCATCCATGTGAGAACCCCAATCGATGCTCCAACGGTGGAGCCGAAGACGAATCCGCTCACGAAGACGAGAAGGTCCATAACCTTAAAGTTAGCTACACCTAACAAGGCATAGTTGGACCCTATGCATGCTGCTACCAGAACGGCGATTAGGCTGGCTTTCTTGCTCTTTAGCATGATGGATGGATGAACCATCCAATATATAAACACTCCCTAGCAGCCTTAAATACCGTATTACTTGCTTAACGAGAAATATTTGACGCCGTCGCCAGCAGTTTCAAAATAGATAGGCTTAAATAGATGGATAAACTCTTTCTTAGATGATAGTGTAAAGCGCGGACTCTTCAGGATGATGCGGTTCAGCTTTAGATGGAGGGTCTTCCTCCATCCCTGAAGCTCTTCGAAGAGCTGGTGAAGGGTTGGAGTGGGTTCACCCTGACAGGGGAAGAGGCTGATGAAGGTTCCAATGAACTCAAGAGGAGCCCTAAGCTAGTGAATCCCAAGAGCTACATATGTCTACAAAAGACTATGTAGCTCAGAACCCAAATTCCAAACTTAGAGATACCGCTTTACACTGCGATTGATTTAAGGCTATTAAATAATTTTTACATTAAGAGACCGATACGTAAGCTAGCCTCATATCTTGTGCAGTAGGAGTTCGTTAATATAATAGTGGAATAAATAATAATTATTTTATCATGTTTTCCAGCTCTTGATGATTGCGATTTATAACTTATAAGTTAGATGGGAGAAGCATGATTCATGAGTGAGTTTATCCAAGTTTTGACTAGCATAGACTCTAGAGAGAGAGCTGAAGAGATTTCTAGAAAACTTCTTGAGATGAGACTTGCAGCATGTGTTCAGATTATTGGACCTGTAAAGTCTATGTATTGGTGGAGAGGGGTTATTGAAGAATCTAATGAATGGTTGTGTTTCATCAAAACTAGAGGTGATTTGTATAAGCAGGTTGAAGAAATGATTAGAAGTCTCCATGGCTATGAAGTACCTGAGATAATCGTGTTACCAATAATCCAAGGGTTCTACAAGTATCTTGAATGGATGTCAAACGAGTTGAAGAAGTAGAATGTCTTTACAGGTTTAAAGATAACTCTTAAAGCTTAAAGTCTTATGCTATGTTTTCTCAAGTTTCTCTATTAATTCTTGGAGAGATTTCTTTACTTCATGGATGAGTGCTTCAAGCTTCTGGCTCTTCTGTCTTTCTTCTTCTAGTTTTGCTTTTGTTTCTTCGATTTCTCTCATCGATGGTAACTCAATCTTGACACCTTCTCTTAGAAATTTCTCTAGTGTTTGACGTACTAGTTGACCTGCTTTTGTTTTGCCTGTGAGATGATTTCGGACTGTTGCTTCTGTTCTTCCTATATCTTCAGCTATCTGGCTTACAGTCATCTTTGCTCTTTCCCTCGCTAATGCTGCTGCAGCTACAGCTAGGGAATCAACCCAGGTCAATCTTTCAGAAGGGTTTCTCAATTCTTCTAATACTTCACTTCTAAATAATGTACCTACTAATAGTGCGTATTCGAGTCTATGGATCTGTTCTCTACCAATAGGTGATAGAGATATTTCTTCATTCATATCTTTCACCAACTATCTTGATGGTCTCAGCTGCTTTTATCTCTATTCCCTTGCCTGTGATTATGAATGGGTGGCGTCTCATTGAATGAGCTGTTCCACGCATCTTCCACACGATTATGCTTCTCTTCAATTCTCCATTTACTTCATCTAGATCTAACCGTATTATGCCATCTGCGGCATGTTCTACACCTGGACCGCCGAACCCTCTCTCAGTAACGCTTACCTGTGAGATCAATATTGATGTACAACCCATTCCTGACAATACTTTCTTTAATTGGAGGACCATGCTTCTAGCTAAGGCTGGCTTAGTTATATATAGTGTTGAAACCGAGTCTATCACTGCTCTCTCAGCGTTTACATCTTTAATTGCTTCTCTGAGAACATCTATCAAAAGCTGGAAGTCTCCTGGATCCTTAACAACATATTTCTCCCTTTTTGCAGCTTCACCTATACCAGCCGTGAATGCATCTACCACAGCGAATAAACCTTTTTCTTCGTACGGTTTAACATCCCAACCGAACTGAGACATAGAGATTCTAACTTGAACTGGATGCTCTTCTAAGACTACGAGTACTCCGGGCTCACCAAGTTGTAAACCATTGTATAGATACTGTTGGCCAAATATTGATTTACCTGTTCCAGGTCCACCAGATAATAATACTACATTCCTTCTCGGAATACCTCCACCCATTATTTCATCTAATCCCGCTATACCTGTTACTACTCTCTCAACCATTCCTCTCTCAAGCTTACTCTTACTCATTCTTGTTCAAAAACATTTCCAAGCATGGTAATATGACTAAACAGTCGTCTGGCTCCCCGATCTCAATGTATTTCTTCTTTAAGTATGCTACACCTGTTAAACTGCACGTAACCGCGTCAAGCTCATGACCTGTCTCATTACATCTTAAACCTTTTACACCTATCCTGATCAATCCCTCTTTAAGCAGATGGATACTCTTACCCTTCCTTGGAAGTCCAAGTAAGTCTTGTGCACCACCTGGATAAACTTCTATCACAGTGTAACCTGAAGCTTCCAATTGTTCTCTCAATCTCATAGCTCTCTCTGCTAGAATCTTCATTCCAAAGAGGGTTGGTGGATAAACATGAATCCCCATCTCGACTAGTTTCTTATCGCATGATCTTAGATTTTGACCAGGTTTAGGTAGACTCAATGGTGCATCTATCGCTACAACTTGAGGATCAGATGAATACACGAAATCCAGTATTTCATAGTCTTCTTTTGATAAGCGTGACTCACAGTAGAGGTTGAAATCCATTCTACATAAACCAGTATATCTTCTCGGTGACCCAGCTAAGTCTACTCCTACAGATGCCCACACCATCTTGATCCTAAACAGTAGTCTATAGGTTGACTTATTTTTCTTCCTTCTTAAATATTCTTGATGAGCGGTGGGATGAAACCGTATCTTATTGCGTGGTCAACTAATACTATTGCTGTCATGGCTTCAACTACTGGGACTGCTCTGGGGACAATGCAGGGATCATGTCTTCCACTTACAGTAACTTCTACGGGTATGCGTCTTCTAATATCTACAGTTCTCTGTCTTATTCTGATAGATGAAGGAGGTTTAACAACTACTCTAAAAATGATTGGCGCACCAGTTGAGATTCCCCCGACTATTCCTCCAGCATCATTCTTCTCTAATCTTATTTCATTGTTTTCTATAGTGAATGGGTCATTATGTTCTGACCCGAACATTCTCGCTGCTTTAAATCCTGCTCCGAATTCTACTCCTTTAACAGCAGGGATAGATAAGACTGCTTTTGCAAGGTCTGAATCTAATGAATCAAATACTGGTTCACCTAAGCCTATCGGTAGACCAGTTACAATGCATTCGATTATTCCTCCAACACTATCTCCTCTCGACATAGCTTCTAGAATTTTTTCTCTCATCCTCTTGGCTGCATCAATTGTCGGAGCTCTTACATCGTTTTCATACCTGTATCTTCTAGCATCTTCTAGAGTAAAGTTTTCAGCTCTCTCTCCACCAATCTCTAAAGTATATGCAGTTACTTCTACTCCTAAGATTTTGCTAAGGAGCTTTTTAGCAACTGCTCCAGCCATTACAAATCCCGCTGTAATCCTTCCTGAAAATCTTCCTCCACCTCTATAATCGTTGAATCCTCCATACTTGACATATGCAAAATAATCTGCGTGGCTTGGTCTAGGCGTATACCTGATAGATTCGTAATCTTCACTTCTTATATCTCTATTCCAGATGATCATGCATATTGGTGCACCAGTAGTGTATCCGTTAAAAACCCCTGATAGAATCTCTACCCTGTCTTCTTCTATTCTCTGAGTAGTTATTGTGGAGATTCCAGGTCTCCTCAAGTTTAGTTCTTTCTGAATATCTTCTTCGGCGAGTTCTAACCCCGCAGGGCACCCATCTATTACTACCCCGATACATTTGCCGTGGCTCTCACCAAAGCTTACTATCCTAAATCTTTCACCAAATATGTTTCCGGTCACTTCTATCCCTGTAGAATGCTTCAACCAGGTTTATCTATATTTCTTTAATGGAGGCACTGATTTTCTGTAGATCTTCTATAAAGTTGGGATAGGATATTTTGACCCATTTTAACCCATTTATGATGCATCCTTTCAGAGTTGACGCTGCAAGAATTGTGAAGGCCATGAATAATCTATGATCATTATGTGTGTCTAATTCAACGCCTCCCTCAAGATTTCTCACACCCTTGATCTTCATACCATCCTCGAATACTTCAACTTGTACACCGAGTTTCATTAATTCTAATGCTGTTGAAGAAATTCTATCACTCTCTTTAAATCTTGCATGTTTAACTCCTTTGATAACTGTTTCACCTAATGTCTTAGCGGCCATGACTGCTACTACTGGAACCAGGTCTGGTGAATCTTTAAGATCAAAAACTCTATCTCCATCTATTGGTCCAGAGCCTTCAGCAGTTACTTTATCGCCTTGGACATTTACTTTAACATCGAAATCTTTAAGAATATTCAATATTGCAGAATCTGCTTGTGGTAGATTAGGATCTAGGTTCCACACTGTTATTCTCCCACCTGTTAAGTATGCTCCAGCTAGGATGAATGAAGCTGAACTGAAGTCTCCTGGAATCTTAAAAGATATTGCACGCCCAGTCTGGTTTGGATCAACCTCAAATAGAGAATACCCATCTCTATGAACTTTGAAACCGAATCTCCTCAAAACTTCCATCGTGGCATCAATATACTTTTTAGAGACGGATTCGCCTTCAACTCTAATCCTAACAGGGTTTTGAGCTTTAGTTGATGCTATCAGTAGGGCTGAGATGAACTGGGATGATACATCGCCTCTAATTATTGTTTCTCCTCCTTTCAGCCCACCTGACTTTACTATTATGGGTGCACATCCATTACTTCTACTTGACCAGCATTCTACTCCAAGCATTCTTAGAGCATCAAGCAATGGTTGCATAGGTCTCTTCCTCAAGCTATCATCTCCAGTAAGTATAATGTATCCTGGAGGAGGTAGAGAGGCCAAAGCAGTAAACAACCTTAGAGTAGTACCAGAGTTTTCAGCATCTATCACATTATCTGGGAGGTCAAGTTCTCCACCACTCAATACTATATAGTTTTCTCCTTCTTCAGTTAATTCTCCTCCAAATTGTCTACATGCTCTTAAAGTTGCATATGTATCTCCTGACCTAAGTGGATTTATTATCGTAGATTTATCTTCTATTAGGAGAGAGACCGCGTAAACTCTATGTGTGTAACTCTTACTTGGTGGAGCAACAATCTCACCGCTTAGGATTGAAGGAGCAACATATAGTTTGTCCAAGGCTCTCTAGAGAACAATCGGTATCTAGCTTTAATATAATTGTTTTCCAAGTCTGTAGGAGTAGATAGCGTACTCTCTTATAGGGAGCAAATCCTTGTAAAAGCTTATTTTAGAGAACAAGCTTGATAGATTTATGTCAGCTACTGAGCCTCGTATAGGTGAAGAGTTTTATCATGTTAGAGTTAGACCTGGAGAGGTCGCTGAATATGTTTTGCTTCCAGGCGATCCTGATAGAGTATTAAAGATTGCGAAATATTGGGATGAAGGTAGAGAACTGTCGTTTCATAGAGAGTTTAGAGTCTGGACGGGTAGCGTGTCAGGTAAACCTATATCTGCATGCTCAACAGGTATAGGTGCACCTTCTACTGCTATAGCTATTGAAGAATTGGCTAGAGCTGGCGCTAGAACATTCATAAGGGTTGGGAGTACGGGAGCAATTCAGAAAGGGATAGATCTAGGAGACCTCATAATATCTACTGCAGCAGTTAGACTTGAGGGAACTTCTAGACAATATGTAGTTGATGGTTATCCAGCGTTTGCTAATTACGAAGTTACATTAGCATTGATAGAAGCAGCTGAAAATCTTGGATTAAGATATCATCTAGGCGTAACAGCATCGACAGATAGTTTCTATACTGGTCAAGGAAGGAAAGGATTCAGAGAGTACAGCTGGAGTTACTCAGAGAAGATAATAAATGATCTCCGCGCAATGAATGTGTTAAACTTCGATATGGAGACATCGATAATTTATGTTCTGGCATCGATATATGGTCTGTATGCAGGATCAGTATGCGCTGTCTTCGCTAATAGAGTTGAAGACAAGTTTGGAGTAATGGGTGAAGAAGATGCTATTAGAACAGCCGTAGAAGCAGTTAAGATCCTCTATGAATGGAATGAGTTAAAAGAGAAGAATAACAAGAAAAACTTCTACCCTGGGCTCTTAAAGACTAAGTGAATACATACATTTCAGATAATGAGATTATTGATTTGTTCGAACCTGAAACTTTAAGAAAACATATAATAACTAGTCTGCAAAACTTTTTTTCGAGAGAGAGGTATTGGAAAATTGAGCCGCGATATCTTGATAGGCATAGTTATCCTTGTATTGTCGGTTATTGGGATACTAGTCTATAACTGGCTACTCTTCTTCACTGAATGGGATCTATTCATATTAAAGATAACCGCATTTATTGCGGTAACAGGTGTGCTCGCTATATTTGCATGGATAGGATATACCTTAGCTACAACCCCACCTCCTAAACCAATAGAAGAAATCGAAAAAGAATTAGAGAAAGAACTCCAGACTGAAGAAGAGAAAAAGTAAACATTGCAAATTATGAATGAGAGAGCAGATACATTATTAATAGAAAAATTAATCTTTATCCTAGATTGATTGATAAGTATGAAGATAACATTTACAACATCTTCTGGAAGATCCGCTCATCTAGAAGTTGATAGAATGAATCCATATATTCTTACAGGGGGTTCACCTAGTAGGATTAGAAGAGTTGCAGAATTTCTAAAAGACCCAGAAATTTTCATTGGAGAAAGAGGACATATAGTAGTCAATGGGCTTTATGGAGACTTAAAGATTTCAGCTGTTTCAACGGGTATGGGTCCGTCGAGTGTAATGATAGTGCTTCCCGAAATTATCGAAGCTGTACAAGATGAGTTAATTATTATACTGAGGCTTGGAACATCTGGTTCACTACAACCATATGTTAAGAAGGAGCACATCCATATCCCAACATCATGTGTGAGAGATGAAGGAGCGACCTCGGCAATAATCGGTTTAGAGTATCCAGCCATTGCAAATGTAGAATTGATACCATTATTGTTGAAGGCTTGTGAAGAGAATGGATACCTTCTTGGTAGAAACTTATGGGTGGGGCCAGTTCACACCAAGGATGATTTATACTTTAAAGAGAGACCCCTCTTTTCTCCTAGAAGAGTCGAGCTTAGAGAAAGGATTAAGTCTTACAGCGAGATTGGAGTAATCTCAAGTGAGATGGAGTTCTCTGCATATTGTATACTAAGAGACTTCTATGAAAAATATCTTGATAAGAGAATATTTGTTGGATGCATTCTAATGGTTGTAAGCGATTATTCTGAAGAAGGATTGATAGATGTAAGTGGAATAGATTCATCCAAAATAGATCATGAATTGATAAAGATAGGGTTGGAAACGTTCACCTTATTCGGCAAATTGAGGAAAGGTGAAACATTAGGCTTGGACCAGGTCTATAATCAACTCATATCATTACTTCCAAGAAGCAGGTATCTCTCATCCGAGAGATAATCCGTCATTGAAATAGGCTATAGATTACCTTAAGACTTCAACTATTGCTGGTTTATTATTTGGTTTAGTTTTAATCGTTTTCCCATATTTCTTGAATTCTTCTTCTAGTTCTTTTTCATGTTCGGGTAGTGTCACAGCGACTATAGCGGGACCTTTACCTGAGACTCCACATGCAAGTACATTGCTATTCAGTGCAGTCATTATCGGCTTGGGATCCAGATTTAGAGCAGACGCTATGATGAATCCATTGATTATCATGGCATCCCATATTAACCCGTTTAAAGCTAATGTTACAGCTCTACGGGACAGAGTCTCAATATTCTTGAAAGAGTCCACGTTTAGTTTTCCAGTATAGATCTTTTCTTCAGGTACGATAATCAATATGCTTAAGTCTTCTTCAACATTCCAGTGAGCTAGTATTTCTCTCTTATAGTTATCTGTAATGTTTACGCCGCCCATCATGCATGTTACTGCATCGTCAAATGCTCCTGTAATGGTTACGCCTGACTCTATGGAAGCATCAACAGCTATGTTAACTGCGTCTAGTAGGTCGTGCTCAATCCCTAAGAGCTTTGAGACAGCTAAGACAATAGCATCTGATAATGCACTTGAACTTTTCAAACCCCTTGCGATAGGTATATTTGAATAGATCTTTAATGATACCCCGATCTTATCCCTATCAGTCATGCTCAATAGCTTATTCACAGTCTTTTCTACAAGAACGTTTTCTTCAACTACTTCATCTTCAACCTTTATCTCTACATCTATCTCTCTCTTATTACTCTCAAAAGATTCTGCCTCAACTATAGTCGTAAGGTCTACTCCTAACGCGGCTCCTACTCCTGTAGGGATAGCGTTAACAATCGAGACTGCTCCATGCACTATCGCTCTACTCTTCATTTCTCCTCCAACTCTGTAATGCTTCTTCCGCTACTCTCCACAAGAGATCTCTCGGTGGTTCTAAACCTGTCCAGAGTTGGAAAGCTTTAACAGCTTGCTCGATTAATGGTTTCAACCCATTTATTGTTTTTGCACCAGCATTCTCAGCTTCTCTAAGAAGCCTTGTCTTCAAAGGGTTGTAGACTAGGTCTAACACGATTGATCCACTGGAGATATCGTTCGAGTATAATGGTGTTTCATCTTGATGTGGCCACATTCCTATAGGTGTTGCATTAATGATAATAGGTGACGTCTTAGAGTATCTTTTAACATCAATGAGGCTTACCGACTTGATCTTCAAACCATCCTTTCTGAATCTTCTAGCTAGTGCTGCAGCTTTCCAGATCCTCCTATTCGCAATAACCACCTCTTTTACACCCAGAAGCTTCAAAGCAACTATTGCTGCTCTCGCTGCACCTCCCGCTCCTATGATCAATGCTCTACCCTCAGGATCAACTTCTGAATCCAGTAGGGACTTTCTAATACCTTCTACATCTGTATTGTACCCTTTCAATCTCTTGTTTTCTAAAACTACCGTGTTTACTGCGCCAGTCTCTTTTGAGGTTAGATCAAGCATGTCGAGGAATTTTATTATTGATACTTTATGAGGGATGGTAACATTAAATCCTACAACTCCTAGTGTTTTTAATCCTTTAACTACTCTTGAGAGATTCTTTGGTTCCACATCAAATGATAAGTAAACCATGTTTAATCCTAGATATCTAAACGCTGAATTATGTAGCTGAGGAGAGATGGAATGTTTAACGGGGTGACCTAGGAGACAGCAGAGTTTAGTATCTGAGTTTATTTCCATATTAATCTACCCTCCAGAAGGTTAACTACTTCAAGTATTTCTCCAATAGTTGGCTGACCTGGAGCTACTTCTTCACCTGGAAGACAAGTATAGATGATTGGTGCGCCCATCAATAATGATAATATTCGTGATGTTAGACCTTTCTCTCCTAATCCGAATGCTATCAGCTTATCGGAAGGATAGATACGATACAGTCTAAGGAGCTTTAGATTTTCTTCAAACCCGTTCACCATAGCAACTATTTTTGCTATATCACCAATCTTAAGCATTTCTGAAACTAAAGAAGATAACATATCTACACTTGGAGTGTACTCGAAATTGTGCCATGAAATTATTTTCTTCGTTTCACTGTTAAAGTTAAACTTGTAGTCTTTTATTGTTTTAAGTTCTAAATCAATGTATGCTGGGTTTAGGCTGGATAATTCATTTATTAATTCGATTCTGGAATTTTCTCCTCCTTTGAATTCTCCACCCTCCCATGATGGTCTTACTGTTATTATTACTTTATCACTTAAGTCTAATACAAGTTTTTTTAATCTATCAACGAATGGATTCTCTAAATAATCTATTCTAAGCTCTACTAAGTCTCCTCCAACGTCCAATGCTCTCTTGGCTTTCCATTCTAGTTCATCAATCTTCTTGGCTTTAACGCTTACACAGATTCTAGTCTTCATGCCTCAACGTTCAATAATGAATTCATTAATTGTTTTCCCAAAGTGTCTAGCTTTCAATTCAGAATGATAAGCTATGACCTTATCTCCAGGTTTTATTTCAGTTACGGGGATAAGTGAGCCATCACTTTTTACAAGCCTAATTGTTTCAGCATCCTGTAAGACTATCGATCCTTCAACATCTCCAATCTTTGCTTTGATCAATTTTAATGGTCTTCTCTCTATCTTCACTCTACCTATCGAGGCTACTCTTGTTCTACCATTACTCGCCACAATCATTACTCTCGTACCTGAGGAGAGTTCTGAAAGATACTTAGTAGATTTATTAGGCATCATTACATAGCAATGTACTGCTCCAGCATTAACTCTGAATGGTCTAGGGGATGTAAATGCTGAGCCAACACTCTCATTATGTACTAGGAAGAAGAACTGAGCAGTATTGCCTACCAGTAATCCTTCTCCAATGTTGAGTATAGTTACTGTATCTACACATACTCTCTCACCCATCCCTGCATTTTCTACTTTGACAACTTCAGCCTCCACTAAGTCTATTTTATCAACTGTCTTAACCATATCAAACACTACACCGAGATCGTTAACATTATCTATGTTGACTACTACGCCGTCTACTCCTTTCTCCAATACTCCTAGAAGTGTTTCAACTTCATCAATACTTTTAGCATAGGCAAATAATTTAACATTAGTGTTTTGAATCTCAGCTACAAGGTTTTCTAAAGGAATGATCTTCCAAGAAGACGTATCTACAAAGATAATGTTGACACCCTTTGAGACTGCTTTCAAAATATTCTGAATATCTTCTGCTTTTTCTACATTGACTTTTAATGCTTTCGGAGACATCTTTCCAATTACTTCAATTACTCCATTTTCCTTTTCAAGATAGATGTTGAAGTGTTGACGTATATCTTCGGAGATGCTGAGAGGGATTCTACAGTATAGATCTCTAATCCCTAGTGATAATGCATATTCGACCAAGTCTTTATCGAACCGGTTTAAAGAAATGATGATTTGTTTACTCATGTTTTTCTCCGCCAGCAAGTATCTTCAATGCTTCCTCTACACTTCTTCCATCTATTACTACTGATCTAAGAGCTCTTGTAATGAGTTCTGGATCATTATGTTGGAAGACATTTCTGCCAAAGGTTATTCCGAATCCTCCCGCTTTCACGACTGCTTCAGCAAGTTCAAGCACTTGTTTATCGTTGTCTAGTTTCGGTCCTCCTGCTGCAACCACTGGCACCGGACATCCTTTAACAATTGTCTTTATCTCGTCGGGATTAGAAGATGGCATGGGTACTTTTACTATGTCTGCTCCTAGTTCAGCAGCTATTCTAGCTACATGGGCGATAGTATTTGGGTCGTTGGGGTTCTTGATATTTTCTCCTCTAGGATACATCATGGCTATGAGGGGCATCCCCCATTCATCACATTCGTCAGCCATCATGCCTAGCTTGACAAGCATTTCCTGCTCATCTTTATTCCCGATATTTATGTGTAGGGATATCGCATCTGCGCCAAGCCTAATTGCTTCTTCTACTGTCCCGATTCTAACTTTCAAGTTAGGATTAGGTGATAGATTGGTTGAAGCTGAGAAATGTACGATGAAGCCTATTCTCAATGGTTGAGGTAAAGTTTTGAATATTCCCTTATGTGCTAGTACAGCGGTAGCTCCTCCTCTTTCAACTTTCATTATGGTTTCATGAATGTTTTCTAATCCCTTTATGGGACCTACTGTTACTCCATGATCCATCGGTATACATAGCATCCTATTTTTGAAGGTTATTCTCGATATCCTAACTTGCTTGCCTGAGACCATATCTCATCACTCCAAGTATCCTTTAGCTAAGAGTAGTTCAGCTGTTAGAATAGCTGTACCAGCCGCTCCTCTAATCCTGTTATGGCTCAGCACAAAATATTTCAATACATTGTTTGATTCTCCTTTTCTTATTCTTCCCACGACTATGCTCATTCCTGGAACTGTTCCAGTATTTACATCTAGTCTCGGCTGAGGTCTATCCTCGAGGTCAGTAACGATTATGGGTTCCTTTGGAGCAGTGGGTAGATTAAGCTTTTGAGGTTCACCTCTGAAGCTCCTGAATACTTCTATAGCTTCATCTACTTTGACTTCTTTCTCAGTCTCTACATATACGGCCTCTAGATGTCCATCGATCGTCGGTACTCTAGCGCAGGATGCCTCAACAGGGAATCCTGCATACTTAATGCTATCTCCATTGAATCTTCCAAGAATCTTCTTTGTTTCTTCTGATACTTTCTCTTCTTCCTTCTTTATGTATGGGATGACGTTTCCGAGAATAGAGTATGATGGTACACCTGGGAAGCCTGCGCCAGTTATTGCTTGATATGTTGCTACAACTACTTTGCTTATACCGTAATAGTCTAGGATTGGTTTCAGTGAAAGCACAAGACCAACAGCTGTACAGTTGGGAGTGGTCACTATGAATCCTTTACTTTTCTTCTTCTGGATTCTAATTAATTCAAGATGTTCTGGATTAACTTCAGGTATCATTAATGGTACGTCCGGATTCATTCTATGGGCTGATGCTTCACTAACGATTGGGAAACCATGTTCAATAAATCTGACCTCTATATCTTTTGCAGCTTCGGAGGGCAGGGATGAAAATACCAAGTCCGCATCAAACTTCTTCGGGTCTGGTTCTACAACCTCGATGTCTTCAACTTCTCTTGGAACGTTTTTTAGAGATTTTACTGCTTCTCCATATTTTTTACCTACACTCTTTTTTCCAGCTAGGGTTGATATCTTGAACCATGGATGGTTTATTAGGAAATCGATATATTCAACCCCAACCATTCCCGTTGCTCCCAGAATACCTACTTTGATGTTTTTCATGTTTTCACCTCGACTTCTTTCTTTAATTCCTCCATCAGTAGCTTCTTAGCTTTTTCGATATCTCTACTCGATAGTATTAGTCTGATCGATGAGCTTATGGTTAATAGACCGAAGACGTTTATGCCTGATTCTGCTAGAGGTTTGGTGACTTTATAGATTATTCCAGGGCTTGTTTCAAGCATTCTCCCAGAGATTATTAACATTGACAGGTCTTGGTAGAAGCTGATAGCTTTACCGATCTGATTTGATATTAGACTTGAATGTATGTCAGCTATGATTCCATCTTTTTCTTCAACGTAGATGACTAACGACTTCTCTTCACTAGTTATTGATACTATTTTGACTCCTTTCTCTCTCAACTTACTTACCAGTTTCTCCAGTGTTTCTACTCCATCGAGTTGGCTTCCAACAATAGTCGTCATTGTAATCTTTAGAGGCGGCGAGTATACTTCTATCTCTGGTTCATATCCTCTAATCACGGTTCCACCATTACTTAACAATTCCTTTAAACTAGCAATCCTCAGTTTTAGATTCTTATCCAAGTATCTTAACGCTTTCGTATGGATTATCTTCGAGCCTCCTTTTACTAATGCTTGAACTTCTTTGAAATCTAATTCACTCAGGATCTTCGCGTCTTCGACTAGGTCTGGGTCTGCTGAGAATATTCCTGGAACATCTTTAACCAATACTATTTCTTCTGCGTTTAGACAGCTTCCGAGGAGGACGGCTGTTGTGTCGCTTCCACCTCTACCCAATGTTGTTATCTTCTTATCCATCGTCATACCTATGAATCCGCAGATTACAGGTATGATTCCTCTCGATAGCAATGGCATTATTTTTTCTTCTACTCTTTTCCTAGTCTCTTCATATATTGGCTCAGCATCGAGATGCTTAGCATTTGTGATAATTGGCCAATTTTCATTAGATGGATCAATGAATAATGCATTGACACCATGCTCTCTCAGAGCTAGAGCAAATAATCTCACACTAGTTCTCTCACCCATCGCCAGTATTTCATCCATTAGCGCAGGATCAGGATTTTTAGATAGATTTTTAACTGTTTCAACTAGTTCATCTGTTACACCTTTAAGTGCTGAGACAACTACGACGACTCCGTAGCCGTTGTCTACAAGCTTCTTAACCCAGTTTGCAGCATCAGCAATAGCTGCAACATCCTTTAAGACGGATCCACCCAACTTTGCTACTATACTCTTAACCAAAACCAGACACACCCCCAATATGTAGAAGATTTACTCGAGTGCCCCGGCTTACGCCAGGGCAAAATAGTAATAGCTCCAGAAGCTAAAGAAGAAAACAATACAGGCATTCTTTGTTAGTTCCATATCGTTCAGCCTCTGGAGCTTGCTTTAGATTATTATTCAGGTTGTAATTAAACCTTTCCCATGGAGTTGATAAATTTATTTACAATTCTTTACTATCCTTTTTTAATATGCTTAACGATTTATCTCCCTCAACCTGTTGAAGAGTTTAATAATATGGTTGTCCTGGAATATTGTTGGTTTGTTATGAGCATGGGACGACCGAGATCCCTCAAGATATTAGTTAAAATACTGTGTGTAGTAGTCATAGTTGTCTCTTCATACTTTCTATATCATGCATTAAGTCTACCCTTAACATATCCTATACTAAACATCGTCACGGTTGCACTGCTCATTTTACTGGTTGCCTTCAGTATAGCAGCAATACTAACATGATCTACTATCCCTACTTAAACATCTTATGATTCCGTATTCCAGATACTTGGATAACGTTATTCTTTCAAGGTTTCTTTCCAATCGGATTTTAGTTTTGCTCCACCTCTTTTTTCTTGAATATAGTTGTATGCAGATAATGCTGCGATTGCTCCCATACCTGCTGAGATTACTGCTTGCTTATACGGTATGTTTGTTATATCTCCTGCAGCGAATACCCCCCTCCTACTAGTGGCACAATATGAATCGACTATTATCTCTCCACTCTCATTTAATTCAATGAATCCTTTAATCCAATCAGTCTTAGTCACATACCCTAGTTCAACGAATATTCCGTCTACTTTCAATTCTCTCCTTGAACCATCAGTTAGACTCTCCAAGACTACGGTTTCAATCTTATCTTGACCTTTAATCTCCTTGATGATCGTCTCGGGCAGTTCTTCGAATCTTTCAACACAGTTTGATGGGAGTCTGGTTGGGTCAAGCCTGCTCTTCCCTCTATGAACTAGAATTACTTCATTGCCGTAATCGCATAGTAGATTTACGGCCTCAAAAGCTTGCGGCCCCCATCCATATACAATTACTCTTTTGCCACGGTACAATGGAGCATCACATATCGCACAGTAACTTACTCCTCTACCTTTAAATTTCTCTTCACCGGGAACGTTCATCTCTCTCGGAGTTTTCCCGAAAGCGAGGATTAAGGCTTCAGAGCTAAGCTCATACCCTCCACGAGTCTTTATCATGAATACTCCATCCTTCTCCTGTACCTCAACGACTTCATCGAATAGTATCTCTACTCCGTATTGCTGGGTTTGTTCTAAGACTTTTGCAGCAAGCTCGTAACCTGAAACAGATTTGTAGCCTGGATAATTTTCAATACTCGCGGTTAAAGTTAATTGTCCACCAACATCTTTCGTAACAATGACTGTTCTCAGCTTCTGTCTAGAAGCATACAATGCTGCTGTGAGTCCAGCTATCCCCCCTCCTACTATGATTACATCATAATCAACGTATGTCATATCAATATCTTCTAAACAGTATGCTATAAGAATATTTATCTAAAGCTATGACCATTAATCTCCCAAAATACAAAATTTATCAGATACCGTACTCATACACCTGGATTAGGCATGAAGATTGTTGAAGTATCCTCCCCTGCCACAATCGCTAACCTTGGTCCAGGATTCGACATAGTCGGGTTAGCTATAGAAAACTATAGAGACATAGTTAGAATAGAATTAACTGATGATGACTCTATTACTCTTGAGATAATTAATAATACGGGAGCAGATGTAGCGTCTAAACCTTACCAGAACTCTGCGGTTGTTTCAGCATTAAAGGTTATGGAGTATGCAGGAGTGAGAAAAGGCTTCAAAATGAAGCTTGAGAAGAATGTGCCCATCGGTATAGGTTTAGGGAGTTCAGGTGCCTCAGCAGCTGCAGGAGCATATGCTATGAATAAGCTTCTAGGAAATAAACTTCCAATGGAGGTTCTCGTAAAATCAGCTGGAGAAGGGGAAAAAGTTGCATGTGGTGCTTCACATCTCGATAATGTTGCTCCATCACTTTACGGGGGATTCACAATAATACTAGATGTTGATAAACCTGAAATATTGAATGTCAAGCCATCAGTAGATTTCTCCATTGCGTTAGTCACCCCTAAAGTGAAGTTACCTATGAATAAGACAGAGTATGCTAGGAGCTTGCTACCCAAGAAAATTGACTTAGAGATGATGGTTAAGCAGTCTGCGAGTGTAACTCGCTTGATAATCGGCATACTGGATGGAGACTTGGAAATGATCGGTAAAGCAATTAGTAGCGATTACGTAGTTGAACCTGCTAGAAGCATTATGATCCCGAGGTTCTATGAAGTCAAGCAAACTGCGTTAAAAGCTGGAGCGCTCGGGTTCAGTATAAGCGGTGCAGGACCATCCGTCTTCGCATTAACCTACCCCGAAGATGCTGAAAGAATATGTAATGAAATAACAAGTAAGTTCCGTGAATACGGAATAG
Organism: Nitrososphaerales archaeon; assembly: GCA_023269855.1. Lineage (GTDB taxonomy): Archaea > Thermoproteota > Nitrososphaeria_A > Caldarchaeales > Wolframiiraptoraceae > Geocrenenecus. The sequence continues at coordinate 38,924 of JAGDWP010000027.1, forward strand.
ACGCAGTAGGGAGAATCGTAAAACCATCACCAACCGGTGCAAGAATAGAATAAACATATCAAGATACGTGCATACCTAAGATCTAACCCTCATTAAGAAATCAACAGAAAAATCACGTTTCCCCTCAATATTTCATAAAACAATAATCATTAGAGTAAATAGATTATAGCTCAAACAATTGCAACAGTAAGTTTTTTAGAAATCAATTTCAAATATAAATGGGGCCGGTAGATCAGTGGGAGATCGCCCGCCTCGCACGCGGGAGGTCGCGGGTTCAAATCCCGCCCGGTCCATTTAACAGTATCAGATACTGAATGCTACTTTGTTTGAACTTGCTCCTATTTCACTCGCTAACCTTTATTGGATATTTGTTGAGGTAATTGTGTTTCTATCAGGGTATTACGGTCTCCAGTATTTTTAGAAAACCTTATCTCTTAGGCCCTAAATGAAAAGGCAAGGTGCTTTTTTGAGAAAATTTTGTGAGACCACTCGAAATCTGCTTGCTATATTAGTTGTTTCGATTTTGTTTGTTTCCATAGCTATAGCATCAGTTAATGGTCAAGTCAGTTATCTAATATTCTTGGATGATTTCAATGATTATGAAGAGAAGATCTATACGGGGTCGAACGGTCCTGGAGTATGGTATCAGATGATTGGCGGTGGAGGAGCTGCTGAATACGTAATTGTTAAGAGTGGGACAGTAAAGTTTTATGACTTGAAGAGTCTCGGCGGTGTCTTCGTGAAATCTATTCTCCCCTACTATATTTTTGGATACTATGTAGGTCCCAATGATTACGATGTAAACTTACAGATGAAGATTGTTGACAAGGAGGGTGGAGTCATCTTTAGAGTGACCGATCTTAAAAAATACTATCTTGCAACTGTCTACCAGAATCCTAAGAAACTCGTTCTATGGTATGTAAACGAGGATGAAGGTGCAGGAGCTGGACCTAAACTTGGTGAAAGCCCAATCCCTGCAGGAGTAGACGTAACTAACTGGTTTTCCCTCAGAGCCCTAGTATATAAGAACAATATAACAATATATGTTGAAGGACAGAAGCTTCTAAGCGTTCTAGATAACAGGCTCCCTTCAGGAACGATAGGACTATATACATTCCAAAACGGTGAAGCATATTTTGACAATTTCTGGGTTGCAATGATTACCATGGAACAAACTATAACGACTACTAAAACCATTACTTCTCCACTAACTACAACAACTACTAAGACTGAGACTGAATTCATAACAACCTACGTAACGACTACAGCATCAGGTGCAGCAACAACCTTAACATTGACTAACACGGAGACGACTACTTTGACTACAACTATTCCAGAGACAGTTACAGTTGCAGAACCTACAACGATTACTAAGATGGAAACTACTGAGACTGTGAAAACAGTGCCTGGACCCACAGAGACCGTTACGACGACGGTGAGCCAAGGGCTAGGATTAAAATGCTTAATCGCTACAGCTGCTTACGGTTCCGAGATCGCTCCCCAAGTTCAAGCTCTCAGAGAGTTTAGAGATGACTTCGTGATGAAGACGTTTGCGGGGTCAAGTTTCATGGAAGTCTTTAACGCATTCTATTATTCATGGAGCCCATACATAGCTGAAGCTGAATACAAGAATGACGCTCTGAGAAATATCGTTAAATTTGCAATCTATCCATTGATATATTCTCTAGAACTTTCAAAGGAAGCTTCAAGACCTCTGTCAACATTTCCAGAGATCGCTGTCTTAGTTTCAGGCTTGATTGCAAGTAGCTTAATCGGTTTAATCTACTGTGCTCCAGCTACTTTGACAGTATACTTCATCTTAAAGCAGAAAGGAGTGAAGATTAACATCAACTTAACCTACCTATTAACATTGCTTGGAGTAAGCTTAGTATTATATTTCATCGCTGAAATCTTCGCATCATCATATCTCATGATGTTGGCATCACCTATGATTATCCTATCAACACTCATTTTAGCCATGAGTGCTATAGTCAGAATATTCTCTACAATGGATAGAAACATATCTCCATCTAAAAAAGACAGATTAGCTAGGTTTTCCTAGCCACACCATCTTTATATTTTTGAGAGAGTTTTGACTTTATTCATTCTTACACACTTCAAGAAACATCGACATAATTATTGTGTAAGTTTATAATAGGAAGAGATGAACTTCACCGCTCAAGCTTACGCTATTGTCGTCATCAAACAGTTAAGCATGAGTTAACTGTTCTCTTCTTCATCTCTCCTTTCACTTTCCGATAGAGTCTCCAGCCTCTCTACTTCAAGAATTGCTAACTGAATCTTTACAGGCTTGTTTTCAAGCAGCTCCATTATGCTTGGTTTTGTTCTGCCTCCATCTCCATCAATCAATTCTTTAACATATAATCCTCCTTGAGCTTTTATTGTGAATTTAACAGTTCTCGAATCCACTTTTTCGGCTTTGATATTGTATAATTTCTTTTTTCTCAGCTTGTCAACTCTTCTCTTTAAGACTCTAGTAGGTGTCCACTGCTCTATTACAATATTGTTCATTCCGCTTATAATCTTACTTAGTGCCTCGTCATCCACATCTTTCTCAAATTCTACTATAGCTTCATAAGTTTTAGAAACGATAGGTGAAGACGTCTTAAGTAATCTTAATTCCTTCCTACTTGAATACCTCAACTCTGAGACTTCAATCTTACCTGCTGCTTCATGATTGATTTTTTCCTCTAAGATCTTTAAGTCTATAAACCTCTTACGTGGATGCTTTAATTCAAGGACGAATGGTCTACCAGATCCTAAGACTATTGCATCTACGTCTTCTCTACCTGCACCATGGAATTTGAAATCTATAGCTTCGAAAATCTCTACAGCTGGATTACCAATTAATTCGCTTATAGATTCGGGGTACTCTCTTCCAGTATAGTTACATTTAACGCATCCTCTTCCCCAACATTCTCTACAATACCATGGTGTCTGAGGTATATCTTTCCGAAGTTTACGATACCTCCCATATATGAATAATGGGTTAACTTGGATTTCATATATTTCTGAAAATACATCTACAATTATGACTATTTCAGGAGTCTTATACTCAATCGTTTTTCCTAGCTCCTTCTGGATAAATCTACTTATCTCCCTTGTTATATCTTCCTTGATGTCTTCTCCAGTAGTGATCATGTATTCTGAGCGTACAATGTCTTCCCTCTCTCTAATATGAGTCGGGATCCTAACACCTACTAGGAAGTTATTAAATTCATATTCACTCAATTCATGAATTGCTTTTAATGAAATATCTCTAAATCTCACTCTATCGAGGTATCCTTCACAGATGAAGCATTGTTTCTGGTCAGGTTTATCGTAACCTAGATTCTCTAAGAGCTTTGTTGCTGGTGTGAAACCAGAAGTGGAGAGAACTCTTAATCTTTCTAATCCTTCTTCAACATTTTCTTTCATTAGTCTGTGAGCATTCATGAGTATAATCGTCTTCAATGCTTTACCTCTCTCCATATTATTGATTCCATATCCTAGAGTAGCAAACTGTCTTCCAAGACAGTAATCGCAGAGAGAATATTTTGACAGGATCTTATATGCTAGTTCAACTATATCTGTGGAATTCAAGGATTCCAACCTCCTAGACTGCTAAACTTTTTCAAGAAATTTCTTCGGTAGCCTCTTAGCAGTCTTCATAAACTTCTTAGCTAACCTATACTGTTTTATTAAGTTTTTGACATCTTTTTCTAAGACCCCTGCCCCCCTCGCGATCCTCTTTATCCTAGAAGAATTGATTATGTGTGGATCTATTCTTTCTTCAGGAGTCATGGAGCATACAATTGCGTACCATTTATCAATTTGCTTATCTGCATTTCTTAAAGCTTCATCAGGTATATTCTGAACTCCTGGTAGAGGAAGTTTAGAGATAAGTTTAGAGAGGGGACCAGCTTTCCTCAAGTCTTTTAATTGTTTAACAAATTGTTCAAGCGTGAACTCCCCTCTCATGAATGCTTCAGCTCTTTTCTTATCCATTTCAAGCTCGGCTAGCCTGAATTTCTCTAAGAGCCCTTCTATATCACCTAATCCAAGCAGCCTGCTAACATATCTAGAGGGATTAAATAGCTCAATATCATCGATCCTCTCTCCTGTACCGATAAATTTTATTCTCGCATTTGTGAAAGCGATTGCTGATAATGCTCCCCCTCCCTTCGCACTAGTATCCATTTTTGTTAAGAATATCGACCCGACTGGAGCTGCTTCATGAAATGCTTTTGCATGTACTCCAGCCTGCTGTCCTATGCCAGCATCTATAACTAGCATAACTTCATCTGGTTTAATCTCTCTTTGGAGAGCTCTTATCTCTTCCATTAAAGTTTCCTGACTCTTATGTCTTCCAGCAGTATCAATTAATATAACCTTCACTCCATCTGAAGTCAGTTTCTCAATACCTTCCTTAACGATTTTTACTGGATCCTTCTCTCCATCATGTCTGTAGACTGGTATCTTTGTATCTCTTAGTAATTGTTCAAGCTGGTCGCATGCTCCAGGTCTGTAAGTATCTGCACATATGACCCCGACATCATAACCATTCTTCTTCAAATAGAATGCTAGCTTAGCTATACTAGTTGTTTTCCCGAATCCATGTATTCCCACCATCATTATTACGTATTTACGATCTCTAGGGATCTTGAGTTTAGCCGGTTCTTCACCTAGAAGTTTAACAAGCTCTTCGTAAACTATCTTGATGATCTGGTCTTTACGCGAGATCCCTGGGGGAAGCTTCTCCTCTAAAGCTCTTCTTTTAACATTTTCAGAGATCTTTTGTACGAGCTCAACATTAACGTCTCCTATTAATAGCGAGCGCTGCAAGTCTCTTGCAAGCTCATTAACTGTGTTCACGTCAACACTCGTAGATGAAATAAACTTGCTAATTGCCTTCTTCAACAATTCTCCCAGCGACGTCATCCCAAACAAATCTAGCAGAGGCAGTATTAAAATACGATTCAATAAATGTGATTCTATAAAGAGATGTTTACGGTATCTGACTCCGTGGACTATTTGAAGTATTCAGAGATATAGTTTAATCTTGCCAGTTTAAAGGTTTTCTAGTATCCGCTATGAAGGTGCTGGTTACTGGGTCAAAGGGGTTCGTTGGAAAAAATCTTGTAAGGTATTTGAGGAATAGAGGATTCGAAGTTATTGGCTTAGACATCTCTAACGAATGGTTAAGCATAGACATTACAGACTTCGATGCTCTTTCAAAGAATCTATCTAACCTAGATTTCGATGCAGTAATCCATTTAGCTGCAATCGCAAACATTCCAGAAAGCATTAAAGATCCATACAGATGTTTCAAAGTCAATGTTTACGGTACGTTGAATATTCTCGAGATAGCTTCAAGGAGGAATGTTGATAGATTCATATACGCTTCATCCGCTAACGTCTATGGACTACCATTAAAGCTCCCAGTAGATGAGGAAACACCTTTCAATCCAAGAACACCATACGATTACTCAAAAGTAGCTGCTGAGATGCTTGTTGAAAGCTACTGGAAGACTAGAAAGCTGCCCATAGTGATTTTTAGAAGCTGGAAGCTATTCGGAGAATACGACGTCCCTACTACAGCGATTCCCAACTTTATAAGAGCATGCTTAAAGAATGAACCCATAAAACTATATAACAGTGGAAAAGATACAACAGATCCAACCTATATTGAGAATTACTGCTTCGCCGTAGAGCTGGCATTAACTAGAGAAGACGCAGTAGGGGAGAAATTCAATATCGGTACTGGAAACGAAGTATCAATACGGCAGATAGCTGAATTAATAAAGAAATTAACAAACTCTAATAGTGAAATCCTGCTCCTACCCCCTAGAACTGAAGCAGAGAAAGAACCTATGAGAAGTTATCCTTCAATAGAAAAAATAAGAAATAAACTAGGATATACTCCAAAAGTATCCCTAGAAGAAGGACTGAAGAGAACAATAAAACATTATCAAGAACTTGAAAAAGGAGAGAATGAGTAATCAAACAGCTAAATATAGCTTATTAGATCAAGAATATGGGGCCGGTAGCTCAGGGTGGGAGAGATCACTATTTAATGATAATGACTCCAACGCCCGCCTGGCGTGACATGAACCTGGAATGCGGGAGGTCGCGGGTTCAAATCCCGCCCGGTCCATGTTTTACTTATCTTCTATATAATTTTAATAGGAGAAGAATGGTGGGGGAGGTTAGAGGGCTTTCATCAACTTCTCCATCTTCCTCTTAATAGTGAATCCTATGAGTTCAGCGAACTTCCGTCTAGAATTTGCTCGAATATATAGATAGTAAGCATCCTTTGTTGTATAATATGTTTTTCCTATCTTTTTATCATAGATTGGTGTCCCCTTCTTTACTCCTAGATGTGGTCCTGTCACTTCTATATTCAACTTCAATAATAGTTCCTTAACATAATTGAGAGTTCTTAAGTCTGTATTGGATAAAGAAGATTATTGTCATATAAGTGAATGCGAGATATTCGGGGGCAGTTTTTATTAAACTTCTACGTTCAATACTGTCTTTATTAGAGACCCTATCATGAAGGTTACGGCTGCTATTCCTAAGCTGATAATTGTCATTTCTAAGAACCTTCTCTTGAATGGAAGGTCTCTTGCAACCGAAATGTAGAAGGTGAATAAGAAAATTACGATGATTGCATTTACTATTGTTGAGCTTAGGCAAACATATGCGTCTATGAGGAGCAAGTATGGTGCTATTAGGAATAAAACTGTGAGAATGTATGCAACACCCGTGTATAATGCTGCCTTGAGAGGGTTCTTACTGTTTCCCTCCGATTTAGTTGACAAGTACTCTGACGTAGCCATTGAGAGCGCAGCTGCTACTCCAGTAATCAACCCAGTCATTGCAATTAACCGCGTATTCTCTAGAGCAAATGTAAAACCTGCAAGAGCACCTGTAAGCTCTACGAGTGCATCATTTAAACCCAAAACCATTGAGCCAACATATCTCAGCCCTTCTTCATCAATTAAACTCATAAGCTTACCTTCATGTTCATCCTCCTCTTTTACAATACTTCTAGCTTCAGGAAGAGACTCAGATATTCTTTCATAAATTGCTTGAGCCTTTTCTTCACCTTTCTCCATAAGTTTTATCCCAAAAGTTATCCCAAAGATTCTCGAAATCAAAGAATACTTCCAAATATTCAACCTGCTAGGTTTGACATCTTTATGAGTGTATTCTCTCCAAAAATTGTAATGCCTTAACTCATCATCTGCAATACGCTTCAAAACCTCCCTATTATGTATGTCTTTCACCGACCGCGCTAAGTATTCATAAATGAAATGTTCCGTAATCTCGTTTCTTTGAGCATTTAATATTATCTTTTCAACTTCTTCATTCAACATCTTCGTACAATATGTCTCAACCTTCTAATAAAAATGTCGCTTATTGATCTTAGTCTCGTTTTTGAGACCACGGAAGCATCTATTCATGTTTTCCATGTTAGATATGTGCGATAAGCTGATCAAAACTTTCAATCATTCCTCAAAATATTTTTAGGAGGATATAGTTGATGACGCCTTTTGAGAGTGGTCTTTTTAATAGATATGTTATGTCTAGAGATATTTATTCTATTATGTTGCATCTGATTAAGAGTGAGGGTTGGATAATGGGTGTAGTGATTCTCTGTATATTCTTGCTGCATCTTCTTCATTTACGTCTACTGGTGCAGCTTTTAATCCATCTGCCAGTCCGGGTGTTTCCTTCACAAGCCTGACGAGTTCAACTATATCTGATTCTTTGAATCCGTAGTCTGAGAGCTTTACTCTTAAACCTATGTTGAATAGCCATTCTTCAATTCTTGAAGCTACTGTATTGGCTTCGCCTGGTCTCCCCTTTAATCCAGGTATTATCGGTTCAAGGATTTCTGATAATGTTTCAGGGACTGCTGGATAGATTGTCTTCAGCATTGCGGGGAGAAGTATCCCTAACCCTATCCCATGAGGTATCTCAGGTTTCACTGCGCTTAACGGATGCTCTAAACTATGAGTTATATGTGTTCCCACATGGTCTATTGCGATTCCCGCTATCATTGAAGCATAGAGGAGATAGTATCTTGCAACAATGTTTTCAGGATTGACGATTGCAGTAGGTAAATATCTTGCAATTAACCGTGTTGCTTCTCTAGCTAATTCTATCGAGTATGGTGTTGTATACCTATTTGTTGAAGATTCTACTACATGGTTTAAAGCGTCTACGGCTGTTGCGATAGTCTGCCATTTATCGAGTTTAAGTAGGAGTTGCGGATCATCGATAGCATACTCTGGATATGTTAAAGACATTCCAATCTTGTAATTCTTCTCAGGGATGGTTTCAACACCATATCTATCGATCTCAGTGCCTGTGCCATGAGTTGTATTAATGCAGATAACCGGTAACGTTTTCTCAGGCATTTTTCTCTCTGTAAATAGTTCTCTAGCGTTTTTCTTCGTAGCGAGAGAAGCTGCTACAGCTTTTGCAGAATCTATTGGGCTTCCACCTCCTATACCCATTACAGCTTGAGCTCTAAATTCTCTTCCAACGTTTACTGCTTCATCAACCATATCAACGGTTGGATTAGCAGATATCTTATCATACAATACGTATTGGATGTGATGTTCTTCTAATGCTTGCTTAACGTAGTCCCATGCACCACATGCTTTGTAAGATGTTTTCCCAGTAATTATCAATATTCTATTAATGCCTCGGTTCTTCATATCTCCAAATATGTCTCTAATTTTTGTGACTGCTCCTGCGCCAAAGAACAAATCTACTCCACCATATTTCAGTTTGAAAACGTTATTTATATTGATCTTACTCTCCCAACTCATGGAAAATAATTATTCTCTAGCATTATATAACTTAGAGCTTCTTACATCTTATCTTAACATTGGATATAGAACAATAAATAAACAATTGGTATTGTTGTCAGAGTTTTAGTTTAAGTCTAGGTTTAATTCTCCTCCTTCTTCGATTATCTCCACTCTTATATTGTCTTTTTCCAGAAGCTTCTTGAATTCCCTTGGGTTCTCAGTATGAATTGGGATAACTCTTTTAGGTCTAACCTGCTTAATTATTGTGATTAAGTCTTCTCTGTTAGCATGACCTGATGCATGTATCCATCTACTATCAAGCCTTAGAAGATTAACCCAATTCTCTACTTTCTCCCATTCTATTTCCTGTTCTTCATCATGAGGTTCACTAGTTGACTCGATGAATAATGATCCAGGACGAGGCTTTATCTCAGCAAGCTCAAAAACACATTGCAGACTATTGAATATAAGGAAGTATTCATCTTGATGTTTAGAGATATCTTCCGATTTGATAAGCTTATCACTATTCAATAATTTTTCATAAAGTTTCTTTAACCAGCCTCGGAAATATGCTGATTCAAGAAAATATCCATTATCAATTATGGACCTCTTCTCAAAGTATATTTTCACATTCTCCATTCTCGGAAGCTTGACCTTACTCTCAACTTCTTCAAGTGTTTTTATAAGATGATATATTCTAGGTGAGAGAACAGGTATTCTTCCACATTCTTCTGCGGCCTGGATCAATGTTCTAATCCTATCTACATCGAGAGATGATACAAGCGCAGAAACAAGCTTCCCATTCTTCTTCAAAGTCTCCGTTATAACTTGGTTCTTGACATCTTCTTCAGTTCTAGTTGCCGAATCTTGGATTCTCGTTCCCTCGATTAGTAATATGTCGGAATTGATAACATTCTGGATAAAGTTCTCAGTATATTTGCTGACAACTCCGTGAAGCCGAATATCACTCGTATAAGCTATAACTGCATCCCTGGTTTCTATTCTGAAGCCAAATGTTGCAGGTATCGAATGATCAACCGGTAATGGTGTGATGTCAAAGGGAATCCCTTCAATCTTTTTTCCTTCCTCAAAGATTATTAGTGGCCTGTCAACTTCATCTACGCTTTCTTCATAAGTTTTATCTTTCTTTCTTATTTCTTCGATCTTCCTATCTCTAAAAGTAAAAATCTCCTTATCGATACCTGTACGTCCAGAGGTTTCTATAGAGTGTTCTATTAATGCTTTCATGCTCTTACTTACAGCTATCGGTATCTCCTTCTTCAAGAATGCTACTGAACCATAATGGTCTAAGTGTCCATGTGAAACTATACAGCAATCTATTGAGAATTCTCTTGCGTTATAGATGAATTCTTCATTTGCTGCTAAGTCTTCTCTATATACTCCACTGATTTTTGGAAGAATTCCTACTCGGAGATAGTTTCTTAGGACCCTGTTTATTCTCTCAAAACCATAGCCAACCATGTATTCTCTCTTCTTTTTGAGATTGAGTCCGAAATCTAAGAAGATGGCACCATCTTTCCCATAGAGAAGAATCTTATTACCCCCAATCTCTCCTACTCCACCCAGTAAACAAATATTGACCAATCCTATAGAGACTAAGATGTTAGATTTTATTTAAATATACGTATCTATGGTTGTGGAATCCATATTTTTTAAAGCTATATTATAGAAGTAGATCAACATTATCGGAATTCTCATGTTTTCTACTATTCCTTCTGTTGAGGAGTATATGAAGAGGGAGGTATATTTTGTGGATCCTGAAGAATCACTTAGTAAAGTTGTTGGAATATTTAGAGAGACAGGTTTACCCGTAGTCGTCGTATTGAGTAATTCTGGGAATTATCTCGGAGTCGTTACTGATAGAGTTGTGTTAAGATCTACATTAAACATAGATACTGTAAAAGTAAAGAATGTCGTTGTGAAAGTTCCCTCAGTAAATCTTTCTGACCCTATTTCGAGGGCTGCTCGTTTAATGCTTGAAAACACTGTTAAGGGGCTACCTGTAAGTGGCCAGAATAAAGAGATAGTCGGGATAATCTCAGTAGATGATGTAGGTAGAGCAGCTGAGAAGATCTATCCCAAGATGAAGATTAAAGAGATTATGAAGAAAGATCCCATCACTATAAGTCCCGATTCAACCATAGGTAAAGCACTAGTCTTAATGAGAGAGAACGGGATCTCTAGGCTGCCAGTAGTCAAAAACAGTAAACTAGTCGGCTTAGTAACTATACGAGATATAATTGATAAGGTTTTGCAGCCTAGGACGAGGGCAACACGGGGGGAAGTAGCTGGAGAAAAGATTAGAAGCTTAGGATATAAAGTTTCAGATATAATGACTAAATCTGTAGTTCAGTCTTCTCCTGAAGAAAGTCTCTCCAAAGCTATAAGAAAGATGATTGAAAACAACGTATCCTGCCTAATCATAGTTTCTCATAATAAAGTTTCTGGAATAATTACTTGGACTGATATCCTCGGGCTGATTGCAACACTGGAAGAGAAAGAGAAACCACCTATACACATCCAAGTAAGCTTCAAGATGAAGGAAATATCACAATTGGAGAAATCAGAAATCATCAAGGTTGCTGAAAAATATGTTTCAAAACTTGGTGAGACACTAGGTAACGGGTACCTACTCTTACACTTCAAAGAGCATAGAGAAAAACATGGAGAAGAACATCTAATCCATTGTAGAGTAGTCCTTAGAACCGACCGGGTGAACCTTGTAGGAGTAGGTGAAGCCTGGACAGCAAGTCAAGCAGCTAGAGTAGCTTTAGACAAAATTGAAAGACAACTGCTAACAATTAAAGAACTAGCAGAAAAATATCCTTACAGTGAAGAGATAATGAAGAGATGGATTACAGAATTCTAGAGTCTGGTTCGACAATTACTCTATATAATAACTTGGGAGAAGATAGTAACTTCCACAAGCTAACTTTTAATCTTGTAAGAGAGTATGCAATTATCATAATCAATATAGCTAGAGAAATTACATGCAACATTATTGTTGCATTAGTGTAGTCTAATAGTGTTGTTAACGGCCCCTCAATATATTCGTATGAGAAAGGCCACAGAATCGGATTATATGTATGATGTAGATAATCTATTGAAACATGAGTTAATGCTCCGATGCTCGCAATCATCCACGAATAAAATAGACTCGTATTTAGCCGATCATTTATTCCAAGAATCTCTTTTACCTTCTTGATACTGTAAAACAGCTTTGCAATCACTAGAGTGATAAAGCTGTCAATAGTTAATGCTCCTATTATGGAATGTGCTATTCCTCTCGGGATTGTGTAGCCCATTAAAGCCAGTAAAGGTATTTCAAGGTCTGGAATCATACATCCAATAACCAATACGAGTCTATTATCATTCAATCTTCTTAATATTGGCCAAACATAAACAAAGTGAAGTACAGTTACAGGCATTTGACCAATGCCTCCTAAATTGAATTTCTTACCTCTAAAACTTATACTCCAATAATATAAACTGAACAGTATCGAAGAGCCTATCTCTTAAGTGAATTATTAAGCTTATCTTGAAATTTTTAGAGTGATCTCATATTCTGAAGCTGAAATCTCCATCTTATCTGGATACTCTCGCTGAGGATCAACCCTCAATAATGTAATAGTGTAGCCATCGAATTCTTTCTTACCTCCATCGGCGAGAGTCAAATTAATTTTGAAAGCCTCTTCATTTCCCTTCATTATGCTGACCTCCACGGTTACTCTTCCAGCCCACACGCAATAAACATTTACCGGGCATCTGCTATCTTCCACAACTCTTAGAAAGGTTACAGCTGCTCCAATCTCCCTGATCAAGATCTTTTCATTAATTTTGAGTTTGAATTCTTCATCCAACTTCGCTGTTCCAGTATTATCAACAATCCTATTTAGAGAGAATGCAACAAATAATGCAAGCATGGATGATATTAGGACAATGATTAAAATTAATCGCGAGAGTCGCTTAACCACGGAGAATAGATAAGATACTGTCTAAAAAATTTTCAGGATCAACTTGAAAAGTCTTTTAGACATCAAAATATAGATGGAACTCGTATGGATGCGGTTTAGAGTTTACTTCGTAGAATTGATTCATCTCTAATTCTATTATTGTTTGAATTAAGTCATCGCTCATAACAGGTTTCAAGAATTCCTTATCAGACTCTAATGATTCTACTGCTTCCTTCAAGCTTCCAGGTAATTCTCTTATCCCGAGTTCTCTTCTACGTTGAGGTGTTATTTTATAGATGTCTTCGTCTACCGGGTCTCCAGGGTCGATTTTATGTTTGATTCCGTCTAGACCTGCTGCTAGGATTGCGGAGAAGGACAAGTATGGGTTAGCGGAAGAATCTGGTGTCCTAAATTCTATCCTCTTAAATCTTGAATTGTTTCCTCCTCTATAGTATGCGGGGATTCTAACATTTGCGGATCTGTTAGCCTTACTCCAAGCAATATAGACTGGGGCTTCATAGCCTGGGACAAGTCTTCTATATGAATTCGTTGTCGGTGCAACTATTGCAGCTAATGCTCTACTATGTTCAAGTAATCCACCGATGAAATATCTTCCAGTCTGGCTTAGCTCAGCATACTGGTCATCTGGGTCATAGAATATGTTTTCCCCATTCTTCCAGATACTTACGTGAACGTGCATACCGGAAGCGTTGTCTCCGTAAAGTGGCTTGGGCATAAATGTAGCAATTAAACCCATTTGTTTAGCTACATTCTTAGCGACATACTTGTAAGTCTGAACATTATCCGCCATCTTAACTAATGTATCGTATCTAAGATCAATCTCACATTGACCAGCAGTTGCAACTTCATGATGATGAGCATCGACAGATATGTTGAAGTATTCTCTCAAGATTCGACATACTTCGCTCCGATAATCCATTAGAGTATCTTGAGGTGGAGTAGGGAAATATCCTTCCTTAAACCTAATCGGATATCTCTGTGCATCATTACTGGAACTCCATGGAGCTTCCCTAGATTCTAAATAATAACACATCCCTCTGCTTGGGTTTGAAACATCCCAGTAAACTTTATCGAAAACAAAGAATTCAACTTCTGGTCCCCAGTAAGAAAAATCATAACCAAATTCTCTAAGATATGCTTCAGCTTTTTGAGCAACGTACCTAGGGTCTCTAGTAGACCTTCCCCCACCATATCCATTGTATACATCGCATATCATTCTACCTGTTTTTCGGGTACTGTCATGCCATGGGATCAACGCAAACGTAGAAGGATCAGGTTTCAGAACCATATCAGAGTTATGTATTTCCGCGAAACCTTTTATGGATGAACCATCTAGTTTAGGAACTCCTTCCTCAAACGATCTCACATCCATGTAATCGCTTGTCACAGTAATATGATGCAGCTTACCCAATACATCTGTAAAATGTAGGTCGATAAACTTGACACCATTCTTTCTCCAATACTCTATGACTTGCTCAACTGTTATCTCTTCCCTCATTTTCTGAGCAATCTATTAGACAAATGTACTATATAATTGTTACTTTTCTAGAAAAATGAATAATTATTTCATTCATTTTGAAAACAAATAATCGGCTAAAATGCCACCTGGTTGTCAAATACCTACTAATAAGAATTACTGTTGCCGGATGACGCAAATTTCAATAACCAAGTAAAGAATTAGATAATCTCCAAATCATATTAACTAGATAGAGTTTAAACTTAAATTTTAAGAGTGGAGAACGAGAAGATAGGGGGCGTAGCCTAGCAATCCATAAAAGGGCTGAAGGTCTACGGCGCCGGGCTCCAGCGCTTAGAACACGGGATTAATCTGATCAAGAATGAGATGAAGATGCGCTGGAGCGCGATCCTGTCTTGGAGATACCCGGAGACCGTGGGTTCAAATCCCACCGCCCCCAGGTCTTATTTATCTTCTATGTAATTTTAATAGGAAAAGAATGGTAGGGATGTTGAAGGCTTTCATCAGTCTCTCCATCTTCCTTCTAATAGTGAAACCAACGAGTTCAGCGAACCTTTGTCTAGAATTTACTCGAATATATAGATAGTAAACATCTTTCTTTACATAAACCGTCTTTCCCATCTTTCTATCTTTCATGTTTTTCATTTCTTTCGTGGTGAGCTTGTTTTAGCAGAATCCTTGGATGTATGGATAATATATAGATACCCGAGCGCTCATAATTGTGGGTTTTTCTAAGATTCATAGGTAACGTTACGGGGGCGTTGTCTAGCAATCCCATTCTCCACCATCCTTCAGCGCCTCGTGATACTCAAGCGTGCTGTAGAATTCTTTCGATGCAGCTACGTTTACATAGTAAGTTTCATATACTACTCAAATTTATTATTTCATTGGTGGTAAGTCTGGGTAGCCACGTAACGGTTTCTGCAAAGATACCTAAGGAGCTAAGGGAAGAGATGAGAGCTCTCAATATCAAGCCGTCAGAAGTGATAAGGCATGCTATAGAAGAGGAGGTTAGGAAGAAGAAGTTAGAAAGATTATTAAAGGATCTGGAGAGTATAAGATATCTCCTGACCAAGCCTGAAAAGACGGTTAAATTGATTAGAGAGATAAGAGATGAGCGATAAGATTTTTGATTCATCTGCGATAGTTAATTGTATCCAGCTGGGTAAAGCTCGGAAGCTGATTGGTCAGTACACGATTGAACTAGCTAAATTCGAGATAGGCAATTACGTCTGGAAGAGGGGTAACAGCTTAACACAAGAAGAATGCTTAAAGGTTCTCAGAAGTATCCTTAAACTCATCGAATCGATGAATATTTTGCAAGTAGATTTTGATGAGACACTGATGATTGTTTTAAAAGAGAATGTAACCTTCTATGATGCCTCATACCTGCAGGCTGCTATCCAGAATAAACTGGAATTAGTCACTGATGACCTGAAACTTCGTGAAGTAGCAAGTAAATATGTTAAGAGCTTACGAAGTCTAGACATTTAAATCATAGCAATAATAATATTAGCGGTTCTGAATCATAGTTAGCAATAGCGTTTCCTAATTTTTAGTAATTGAAATTGTTATTGTTTTCATGAGTATAAGCTTGCTTGTTGGTTGGACTATTATACAGCTCTCTATATCCCAAGTAATCCCAAAAGGCATTTATCTATGATAGAAGCGTTTGAGTACGATGTGGCGGCGGCTGAAGAGTTTAGAGTTATAATCCTAATGGAGTAGGTAACGATTATATTTTATTGATTAAGTGATTATTCGAGGGATGAGTAGTTCTAGTGAGTTGGAGGGTTACATAGGTAGGGTGAGAGATTTCCTTAGATCTGCTGGAGTAAGTGTTGGAGATGAAGTTGAGATCACTGTTGATGAGCATGAAAAGGTTAAGGGTGTATTGATGAGTAGATATGAATTAGCTGAACCTGATTATATTGTTGTAAAACTTCCAAATGGATACAATATAGGGATAAGGTTAAAGGAGAAGATAGGGATTAGGAAGCTGGCGGAAGCAAAGAAGCCTGCGTTCAGACCCTTTAGCAGAATTCAATCCGCTCCAAGTTTACCTAGAGTATCCATAATTGGTACTGGTGGAACTATTGCTAGTAGGATAGATTATAGGACAGGAGCTGTTAGACCAGTTCTCACAACAGAAGACCTTCTATCAATAATACCTGAACTCGCTAACATAGCTAACCTGGATACATCAATCCTATTCTCTATGTTTAGTGAGGATATGACTCCAAGTGAATGGTCTAAGATGGCGGAGAGAGTCGATGAATATGTTAAGAAGGGGGTTGATGGAGTCGTCATTGCCCATGGTACGGATACTATGGGATATTCTGCTGCAGCTTTAAGCTTCGCTCTCCAGAAGCCTCCTATACCAGTAGTATTCGTAGGAGCACAGAGATCATCTGATAGACCATCAAGCGATTCTGCTACAAACCTTATCGCTGCAGTCAAAGTAGCAGGTCATGCACCATTTGCAGAAGTATGTGTAGCAATGCATCACAGTCATTCTGACGATGTAATAGCAATTCATAGAGGAACAAGGGTTAGGAAAAACCATACAAGTAGCAGGGATGCCTTCAGATCAGTGAATACGGAACCGATAGCTTTCTATGCTAATGGTGAAATACAGATTAATATAAGAGACCTAAACAGGAGGGGTAGCGGAGAATATACGTTTAACCCGAGATTCTCTGATAAAGCATTCCTCTTAAAATTCTTTCCTGGAATGAGTGGAGAAATATTTGAAGATATCTGGTTAAGAGGCTACAGAGGAATTATCATTGAAGGAAGCGGTCTAGGTCATGTTGCTAGAAGACTTATCCCGACCATAGAGAAGATTATAAGAGACGGTGTATTCGTTGGGATGACTTCTCAATGCATTTATGGAAGAGTAAATATGAGAGTTTACTCTACTGGTAGAGACCTTTTGAAGATTGGTGTAACATCTCTGGATGATATGCTCCCTGAAACCGCGTATGTTAAACTTTCATGGGCTTTAGCTCAATCAACAGATATCGATGAAGTTAGAAAGATCATGACAACACCTATAGCTGGAGAATTAGGTGAACGAAGCAAGCCTCACATGGTGTAATATATGCAGATCGATTACAAGAAAATAGGATTGATGGTTGGCTTAGAAATCCATAGACAACTAGATACAAAACATAAACTCTTCTGCGATTGCCCTACTGAAGCTAGAGAAGAAGGTAGAGAAATAATATTCACGAGATGGTTGAGAGAAGCCCAAAGCGAGTTAGGTGAAGTAGACCCTGCTGCAATATTTGAAGCTAAAAAGAGGAAGAAGATAGTCTATCATGGCGATGATAAATCAATATGCTTAGTTGAAATGGATGAAGAACCCCCCCATGACCTGAATCGAGAAGCAGTCGAAATAGCCTTAACAATATCTCTCCTATTGAATAGTAAGCCTGTAGATGAGATACATGTTATGAGGAAGATAGTTATTGATGGATCAAACACGACTGGATTTCAGAGAACTTGTATCGTTGCATTAGGAGGATGGATCGAAGTAGGAGGAAAGAAGATACCTATACAGACTATCTGCCTGGAAGAAGATGCAGCTAAAATCTTGGAACAGAAGAGAGGAGAAGTACATTATGATTTAAGAAGGCTTGGAATACCATTAATTGAAGTATCAACTTCTCCAGCTATAGAGTCTCCGAGAGAAGCTTATGAAGTAGCATATGCTATAGGTAGATTGCTTAGAGCAACTGGTAGAGTAAAGAGAGGCATCGGAACAATAAGACAAGACCTTAATGTATCCATAAGAGAGGGAGCACTAGTAGAGATTAAAGGAGTCCAGGAACTAGAGTTAATACCTAAAGTCGTCGAACTCGAGGTAGTTAGGCAGCTTCATTTATTGAAGATTAAAGAAGAATTGATAAGGAGAGGAGTAATCGAAGAAGAGATTAGAGTTCAACCAATAGTCGATGTAACAGACATATTCTTAAACACTAATTCAAAGATCTTGAAGAAGAAGCTGAATGAAGGATGTAGAGTTCTAGCGTTAAAGCTTCCTAAATTTGGAGGATTAGTTGGGTTAGAAGCTGCACCTGGGATAAGGCTTGGAGCAGAGTTTGCAGGTAGAGCAAGAGCATGGACAGAAGTAGAAGGAATATTCCACACAGATGAATTACCAGGATACGGTATAACAATAGAGGAAGTCTCAAGACTGTATGAAAAATTAAATGCCTCAAGTAATGATGCAGTAATAATAATTGCAGATGAAGAAAGTAGAGCTATAGAAGCATTGGAGTATGTTAGGGAGAGAGCTATAGAAGCATTAAGAGGTGTTCCCTCTGAAACCCGTGCAGCGAGACCTGATGGTACAACTGTTTACATGCGTCCGAGACCTGGAGCAGCTAGAATGTATCCAGAGACGGATCTACCCCCCTACCCAGTAGATTTAGAATATTTAGAGCGGTTAAGGAAGAACCTTCCACCAACTTTAGATGAAGTTGCAAAGAAGCTTGCAGAAAAATATAATCTTAGCACTCAGATAATTAACGAGTTGATAGATATGGAGAGAGTCGAATTATTTGAGAGAATAGTTAACGAAATGAAAGTTCAACCTACTGTTGTTGCATCGATTCTAACTGAACACTTGAAGAGCTTGAAGAGGGATGGAGTAAAAATCGAGGAATTAAGGGATGAACATTTCATAGAATTCTTCAGATTGGTTTCAGAAGGAGTAATAGCTAAAGAAGCAGCCTACGATGTATTGAAGTGGTTTTCAGAGAATCCTAGTAAAAGTATCTTAGAAGCCATTGAAGCTCTTAAACTTAAGCCTGTTAACATAAGTGAGATTGAGGAAAAAATATCTCAATTGATTCAGTTAAACAGAGAAGTAGTTTCGAAGAACCCAGCTAAAGCAGTATCGATAATAATGGGTGAATTAATGAAAGAGTATCGAGGAAAAATTGACGGTGCAAAACTATATCAAATGATTTCTTCCAAAGTTTATGGCCAAAAATCTTAAAGAAGACAGCATATGATGACGGGGTGTGCTCTAAACGTGCTTCCGAGTTTAAAGCTTAGCAGACCCACTTTAACCTGGGTCTATAAAACTTATAACTTAGTATTAGAAATCAAGCAATAGTATGTCTGCACAGATAACATACAGAATTAGGCTGAGTATGAACGGTGTCGAATTAGAGATCGAAGGTGACAGGGAATTCGTTGAATCTAAAATATCTAACTTAAGCTGGATAGATGTTTTTTCTCAAAAATTTCAAGAGCAAACTGCTAGACCTCTTTCCAGGATAGCTTTCACAGCTAAGAAACCGTCTTTCACAGAGTTCTCTACTGATCTTAATCCGCAAACCCATCTCCAAAGAATTCTTACTATAGCTTACTATCTTTACAAATTTGAAGAACGAGACTTTACTTACGATGATGTTGAAAGCTTCTATGAGCAGAGACGTTGGCCTAGACCAGCTAATCCAAGGCAAGCTGTTTCAGACCTGATTGAAGAAGGATACATTGAAGAGTCTGGAAAAGCAAATGGTAAAAAGAGTTTCAGGATCCTTGAAAAAGGAATAAGATACGTAGAATCAAGATTTAAGGAGGATTAGATATGAGTCAAGGTAGAATCAAGGTAACAATAACGGTTGGACAGGACAATATGGAAGTTGAGGGAGGATACGAGGAAGTATGGATGAATATAAACAAGTTCTTCTCAGAACTATACCCAACTTTTGAGATAGTCAAGAAGCTAACTGGCGCAGTAGATATAAAAGAGTTAGCTGAGAAGCTGGTAGGGAAGATAGAGATAAGGGAGGGAAGGATAAACATCTTAATGTCTGGAGATGCTAAAAAGAAAATTCTCCTCTGCCTCGCGGGAGCATACGTTGGAAAAAAATTAGGTTTACTAGACAAAGACTTCTTAACACCTAAGGAGATCGCTATCTATACTGGGATAGATGAAAGGATAACGAGAGCTAGGTTAAGTGAGCTTAGGAAAGAAGGATTAGTGATAAGAAAAGAAGATGGGTTATATGGATTTACACCAGCATCATTAAAAGAAATATTGGAGTAATCAGGTAGGTTTCTTTAAACTTGTAAAATGATGAAATGAGCCGGAGCTAACGATGCTAGTTGTTAACATTTTGTTGTTGATTCGAAAAGTTTAAAAAGAGCCATAACGCCGTTATGGCCGAAATGTCAACCCAGATAAAATCTATATGGGCTTCAAGATTCATTGCAGCAGCGATAATCCAGGGAGCTTTAGCAACGGTCTTAACTCTATATATTGTGATAGGGCAGATATTTTTCCTCAAACCAGAGCCTAGCAGAGTAATAGCTTTCGGTAGTGCAGGTCAATGGTTTACAGTAGGGTACGTAACATACCTAATAGTAGGAGTAATCGGAGTAGCTGTAACAGCAATCTTCTACCATTATCTAGAAGGAGTTCTCGGAAAGAAGTTTACAGGCTTCTCGAATACACTTGCATGGATACACTTAATATTGATGAATATTGGCGTAGTCGGTACTACATGGATGATGATGATTAGTGGATACCTTGCGGGAGCGGCAATGCTACCGCCGGATGTTGGTGGATTAGGATGGAATCCAGGGCAAGTTCACGTCAACGTATTGTATGGTATACCATTGGGATACCCATTCTGGATAACGATATTCATTATACTACTAAGCTTAGGGTTCTGAGCTACGTAGTCTTTGATAGACATACGTAGCTCTGAGGATTCACT